>PLCK01000101.1:0-20637 GCA_003134755.1 Actinomycetota bacterium
CACGAAGGAAGAACGCCCCGCCGACAGCGACGAGGACGACGACGGCCAACAGGATTTCGATGAAGGGCTGCACGACGATCAGTCTCCCATCGGCCGCTACTTGCGCGAAGTTGTCCGTCGCATCCGGCGGTAGACCGCCGTTTCGGACGGACAGGTCAGCTCAACCGACGGCCCGTCAGGCGGGCGTGGGCTCGCGCAGCCGCTGGCTGATGACCGTGGTCACTCCGTCGCCGCGCATCGAGACGCCGTACAGCGCATCGGCGATCTCCATCGTGGGTTTCTGATGGGTGATGACGACGAGTTGGCTGGCCTCGCGCAATTCCTCGAAGATGCCGAGCAGCCTGCGCAGGTTGGTGTCGTCGAGTGCGGCCTCGACCTCGTCCATCACGTAGAACGGGCTCGGGCGCGCCTTGAAGATCGCGACCAGCAGCGCAAGAGCTGTCAGCGACCGCTCGCCACCTGACAGCAGCGACAGCCGCTTGACCTTCTTGCCAGGCGGGCGGGCTTCGACGTCGATACCCGTGTTCAACATGTCGGCCGGGTCGGTCAGGATCAGCCGGCCCTCGCCGCCAGGAAAGAGTCGCGCGAACACACCCTCGAACTCACGTGCGGTGTCCTCATACGCGGCCGCGAACACCTGCTGCACCCGCTGGTCGACCTCGCGCACGATCTCCATGAGGTCCTTGCGGCTGCGCTTCAGATCTTCCAGCTGCTCGCTCAAGAACCGGTGCCGTTCTTCGAGCGCCGAGAATTCTTCGAGCGCGAGCGGGTTCACCTTGCCGAGCAGGGCGAGCGCATGGTCGGCCGACCTGGCCCGCTTTTCCTGCTCGGCGCGCACGAACGGCACGGGCTGCGGAGCGGGAGCGTCCGCAGGCGCATCAGGCTCGGGGAACACGGGCACGAGCGAATCCGGGCCGTACTCGGCGCTCAACGCCTCGCTCTCGACGCCGAACTCCTCCATTGCCCGTTGCTCGAGTTGCTCGATGCGAAGCCGCTGCTCGGCGCGCGCAAGCTCATCACGATGGACGACGTCGGTGAGCTGCTCCATCTCAGCGCCGAGTTCGCGCTCGCGGGTGCGAACCGCGAGCAACTCGCCCTCACGAACCGTGCGGGTCTGCTCGGCGAGCTCACGCTCACCGGCCGCCGCAGTGAGCGAGATCTCGAGCCGGCTCAGAACGGCTGCGGCACCGATCGCGACGGCAGCGGCGACGACGGCCTCGCGTTCGCGACGCGCGCGCCTGACCGCGGCCCGCTCGCGGGCATCGCGCTCGGCCGCCGCTGCCGCCTCGAGTTGGGCCGCTCGCATCGCAACCGCGCGTACCCGCTCCTCAGCCGTGCCGACAGCCAGCCGGGCCTCGGTCTCGGCTGCCCGGGCCTCAGCCGCCAACGCGGCAAGTCGATCGCGTTCTCCTGTCGATGGCTCCTCATCGGGAGAACCCTGCGCCGCGGTCAGCCGGGCCTCGAGCTCCGCCAGCGTCGCCTGGTCACGTGCGCCGGCCTCCCGCGCCTGCGCGATCGAGCCGGCCATCCGATCGGCCTCGGCCAGCGCGGAGCGGGCGGCCGACCCGAGCTGCCCGAGCTGTTCGGCAACCGCCGCCATTGCGGCGTCCGACTCGTGCAGTTGAGCGAGCGCTGCGTCGGCCCGCGACGAGGCATCGGCGAGCTCGGCCTCGACGCCGGTCACCGTGAACCGCAACCGCTCGGCTCGATGGGCGGCGTCGGCCAGACCTCGGCGCGCCTCGTCGAGCGCGGCCTGCACCTCAAGAAGACTCGGCGTGCTCGCGGACCCGCCGTATGCCCAATCGCGGCCGAGCACATCGCCGTCGCGAGTCACCACCCGGACGTCGGGCAGCGCACGGACCACCGCCAGCGCCGCATCGAGGTCGGCCACGACGGCGACTCCATGAGTCAGGCCGGCTAGCGCCCGCCGCAGTTCATCAGGCCCCCGCACGAGATCACGCACCCACCGCGCTCCCGGCGGCAGCTGCGGCAGCTCGGTCAAGCCAGCAGAGCCGCCCGACGCAATCCCCGATCCGATGACGAGCCCGGCCCGACCGGCATCGTCGGATTTCAGCACCCGCAACGCGGTAACCGCGTCGTCGACAGACGTGACCGCGACCGCGTCGGCCGCGGTGCCCAGCGCGGCGGCTACCGCATGCTCGAATCCCGGCTCGACGGCGACGACAGCCGCGACCGAACCGAGCAAGCCCGAGATCCGCGCCGAAGCGGCGAGCAACGCGCCGGTGCCGTCGCGGCGAGCCAGTCCCAGCTCGAGCGCCTCGGCCCGGGCCGCCAGCGACGAGCGCTCCCGCTCGATCTCGCGCTCTTCGTCGCGCAGCTTGTTCAGGGTCGTCTCCGCGGACGCGAGCGCCTCGGCCGCGACCTCGTAGTCGTTGTCGAGGTTGAGCTCGCCCTCGTCGAGGCCGGCGATGCGCGACTCGAGCGCATGGAACTCGCCCTGCGCGTGCTCGGAACGGGCTCGGGCGTCGTCGACCGCCTTGGTGAGCCGGCCGATCTCGTCTTCCCCTGCGGCGACCCGGCTGCGCTGCGCCGCGACCTGACCGGCCAGTCTCGCCAGGCCCTCGCGGCGGTCGGCGGCGGCCCTGATCGCAGCGGTGAGCCGGCGCTGCTCCTCGTCGTAGGCGGCTTCGGCGTCGATCCGGGCGCCGGCCACCACGGCCAGCGACCCGCGGGCCGCCTCGAGGTCGGCCGCGATAGTCGTCTGCTCGGCGCGAGCAGCCGACGCGTCACGTGCCAGCTCCTCGGGATCGCGACCCTCGCGGGTTTCTTCCTCGGTCGCCCGCACGTGCCGCTGGCGCTCGGCGGCGATGCTCGCCGTCCCTCGCAACCGCTCGCGCAGCGACGACAGCCGGTACCAGGTCTCCTGGGCGCGGGCGAGGTCACGCGCCTCGCTCGTCATCGCGGCCTCGATGTGCGCCTCGCGGATCTTGGCGTGGTTCAACTCGCCCTCGACCTCGGTCCGCCGCTCGCGCAGCGCCGTCTCGTCGGCGACCTCCTGCTGCAGCGCACCGCGCAACGTGAGCAGGTCGTCGGCGAGCAGCCGCAGCTTCGAATCTCGAAGATCGGCCTGGACGACGGCGGCCAGGCGAGCTACTTCGGCCTGCCGCCCGAGCGGCCCGAGCTGGCGGCGCAGCTCCGTCGTGAGGTCTTGAACGCGCGTCAGGTTCGCTTGCATCGACTCGAGCTTGCGCAGCGCCTTTTCTTTGCGCTTGCGGTGCTTCAGCACGCCGGCGGCCTCTTCGATGAAGCCGCGCCGCTCCTCGGGCGTCGCGTGCAGGATCGCATCGAGCTGGCCCTGACCGACGATCACATGCATCTCGCGACCGATGCCCGAGTCGGAGAGCAGTTCCTGGACGTCGAGGAGCCGGCAACCCTGACCGTTGATCGAGTACTCGGAGCCGCCGTTTCGGAACATGATGCGGCTGATCGTGACTTCGGAGTACTCGATCGGGAGCGCGCCATCGGTGTTGTCGATAGTCAACGAGACCTCGGCCCGCCCGAGCGGCGGCCGCCCGGCTGTGCCAGCGAAGATGACGTCCTCCATCTTGCCGCCGCGCAGGCTCTTGGCGCCCTGCTCGCCCATGACCCAGGCGAGCGCGTCGACGACATTCGACTTGCCCGAACCGTTGGGGCCCACCACGCAGGTGATGCCAGGTTCGAGGCGCAAGGTCGTCGACGACGCGAAGGACTTGAACCCGCGAAGCGTGATGCTCTTCAGGTACACGCGCGGCGCTCCCGGATAACGGATGGGGCAGGCAACTGGTCTGGCAGCTCGTGGTCACGGCAGCTCGGCGTCGACGTTCGGGGAAGCACTGCGGGAGCAGGAAGTCGGGCCGTCCGGCAGCCTACCGGGTGGGCCGGGCGCTCGACGTCCAGCCAAGCGGCCGACAGGAGGAAAACCCGAGAACGAAAGAAAGGGACACCACCCTCGCGGGTGGCGTCCCTGGGATTCTTTCGATCTGTTGAGTGCGAGCCCTACAGATTAGCTGTAGGCGTGCTGCGGCTCGGGTACTGAAAGCGTGAGCAGTTCGTCTCCGGCTGCCTCGGCGCTGAGCGCGTCGTTGGCCGCCTGGAGACGCAAACACTCGGTCTCGAGGTCGCGAACGCGCAGCTGAAGTCGACGCATTTCCGACAACATCCGAGGGTCCGGACCACCGAGATGACCGAGAATTGCCTTTGCCATGGAGATCCTCCACTGGATGCCAGCCGCGGTCACCGGGCGCATTCCGCCCGGGTGCCGCTTCAGCGGTGTGCGTTTGTGGTTCCTCCAAGGGTCGCATCCGGCCGCCCCCTGGTCAACCCCACCGTTACGATCAGGTTACGGCCGTAAAAAGGTTGAACTGGTGTAAATGACCAGAAAATACGGGCATTTCGGGCGCGTGGTGGACGTGACTCCCATCACTGTTCATTAAATCCGGTCACCTCGCCGCGAGGCTCGCTCCACCGCTCGGTCACCCCCACGACGTGACCGGGAGTGCCGCCGCCCGTCAGTTCCGCCAGCAGCAGCTCGCACGCCGAGCGGCTCCCCTCGGCGACGACCACCACCCTGCCGTCGTCGAGGTTGGTCGCGTAGCCGGCCAGACCGAGCGCGAGCGCCCGCGAGCGCACCCACCAGCGGAACCCGACGCCTTGGACCCGGCCGCGCACCCACGCAGACAGCCGCACCGACTCCGCGTCGAAACCGTTTCTCGTGCTCACCAGTGGGGATGCCGCGGCCGGGGCTGGCAGTGCGGGCAGAAGTACGACGAGCGGTTCATGAAGGACTCGCGCCTGATCGGCGTCCCGCATCTGTTGCAAGGCTCGTCGTTTCGGCCGTACACGTCGAGCGACCTGTCGAAGTAGCCGCTCTCGCCGTTGACGTTTACGTAGAGGCTGTCGAACGAGGTTCCACCCTGCTCGAGCGCAGCCGCCATCACCGACCGGACGCCGTCGAGCAGCCGGGCCGTGTCGGGCTTGCGCATCGTCTCGGTCGGCCGGGCGTAGTGCAGTTTNNTCGTCGGCGTAGATGTTGCCGACGCCCGAAATCAAGGTCTGGTCGAGCAGTGCGCGTTTGAGGCCGGTATGACGCCGTCGCAATGCGTTGTGAACAGCCTCGTCGTCGAAGGCGCTCTCGAGAATGTCGGGTGCGATGTGCGCGATCTCGGCTGGCAGGGTCGCGCCGCCCGGCGAGACCGACAGCCCGCCGAAGGTGCGCTGGTCGACAAAGCGCAATTGCGCCCCGTCGGCGGCGAACGAGAACGAGACCCGCAGATGCGGGCCGGCTGGCTCCGATGCGTCTCGCAGCAGGAACTGGCCGCTCATGCCCAGATGCGCGAGCACCGCGTCACCTGAGTCCAGGGGCAACCACAGGTACTTGCCGCGACGGCGGACGTCGACGATGCGGCGTCCGATCAAGGCGGCCGTGAAGTCGGCTGCGCCCGGCAGATGCCGCCTGATCGCGCGCGGGTGATGTACCTCGACGGCCGCGATCGTGCGCCCCACGACCTGCTGGGCAAGGCCACGGCGAACGGTCTCGACCTCGGGCAGCTCGGGCACGAAGGTCAGTCGGCAGCCGAGGCGGCGCCGCCGAGGTGGCTGACGCCGGAACCGCCAGTCGAAGGTTCGGTCTCGAGCGAACCCTCAGCTATGGTCAGCTTCGCCTCCGCAGCCTGCCTGATCGCATTCCAGGCCTCTTCGGCCGCTTGTTGCTCGGCTTCCTTCTTGCTGCGGCCCGACCCGGTGCCGAATACCGCGCCACCGAGTTTTACGCCCGCGACGAACATCTTCTCGTGGTCGGGCCCGCTCTCGGACACCTCGTAATAGGGGACGCCGAGAAGCTGCGCGGCTGTCAGTTCCTGCAGCGACGTCTTCCAGTCGAGGCCGGCGCCGAGCCTGGCCGCCTCGCGGATGAGGTCGTCGAAGAGCCGGTGCACCAGCGCAGTTGCCGCCTCGAGGCCGCGGTCGACGTAGACGGCGCCGATGAACGCTTCAAGGCCGTCGGCGAGAATTGAGGACTTATCGCGGCCCCCGGTCGATTCTTCTCCGCGGCCGAGCAACAGATAGTCGCCGAGCCCGACGGCACGGCTCACGTCGGCGAGTGCGCGCATGTTGACCACAGCGGCCCGCAGCTTGGCCAGTTGGCCCTCGGCCAGATCGGGATATGCCCGGTACAGGGTCTCGGTGACGATGACGCCAAGCACCGAATCGCCGAGAAACTCGAGCCGCTCGTTGGTGGGCAGCCCGCCGTTTTCGTAGGCGAACGAACGATGCGTCAAGGCACGTTCGAGCAACTCGTGGTCGAGGGTGACCCCGGCAATGCGCTCGAGCTGTTCGAGGGGACCGCCGTTGTCGGTCATCTCCGCCCAAGCGGAGGAGTCGACATGGTCGAGATCAGCCGGAGACGACGGTGCGCCGGTTGTAGGTGCCGCAGGTGGGGCACGCGACGTGCGGAAGCTTCGGCTCGCGGCACGCCGGGTTGTTGCAACGAACCAACGTCGGGGCAGTGGTCTTCCACTGCGAACGGCGGCTTCGCGTATTGCTGCGCGACATTCTCCGCTTCGGTACCGGCACGGCTATCTCTCCTGGTCCTCGGTGCTGCGTTGGCCTTCGACGGCATTTCCCAGCAGGGATTTGCGGCCATCTTCGATGGTGCCGATCGCTCGCAGGGCGGCCCAACGCGGGTCGACCTCGTCGTGCCCATGGCCGGGTTCGACGTCCTCGAGCCTGGCCCCGCACGCAGGGCACAAGCCAAGGCAATCCTCCCGGCACACCGGCGCGAGCGGCAGCGCGAGCACCACCGCATCACGTAACGCCGGCTCCAGATCGACGTAGTCATCGACCAGTTGCCCGATTTCGTCGTCCTCGTCGTCCGCGTCGACCACGTTGCCGGGGTAGACGTAGAGCTGCTGGATGTCGACCTCGAGCTCGGAGGTCAACGGGTCCAGGCAACGCGCGCACTCACCGGCCAACGTGACCCGGGTCGTACCGGAGACCAAGACGCCCTCGCTCACCGACTCGAGTCGCAGGTCGAGAACGAGGTCGCTACCTGGAACCACGCCGAGCAGTACGCCGCGAAGATCCGCAGGTGCCGGAACGGTGCGGGCGACCGAACGCATCGATCCCGGTCGCCTCGGCAGGTCGCGGGTGTCCACGACGAGCGGGGCTCGGGGGTCGAGACGGGTCAGGGTCCCCTGCTCCCTTCGGGCACGACGAATCACGTCGGACTAATCGGTTGAGTGCTTCCAAGACGAAACCGTCCATGAGAATACCGCGCGGGCGCGATCAACGCGATTCGAGCCCGCCGAGCCGAAGAACTGGCGCGTCAGGCGCCCGGGAGCGGCGCGTCGTCGTGGACCTCGGACAGCTGCTCCATCTCGTGGCGGCCCTGGAGCTTTTCGCGCCCGCGCAGCACAGCCGTGAGGGTCTTGTTGAGCACGATCTCGAAGTTCGCCAACTTTGTGTCGACGTAGTCGTCGACCTCCTGTCGCATCTGCCGGGCCTCGCTGTCGGCGCCCTGGCGAACCCGATCGGACTCCGCGACAGCCTCGCGATGCACCTCGGTCTCGGCGATCAGACGCTCGCGCTCGGCATGGGCGGCCGCGATGATCTCCTCGGCCTCGCGGCGTCCGGCCTCGACGACTTCATCCCGCTCGTGCAGCAACGACTCCGCCCGCTGCACCTCGGCCGGGATCAGGTCGCGCACCTCGTCGAGCATGGCGAGCAGTTGGCTGCGGTTGACGATGCAAGACGCCGACATCGGCATCGCCCTGGCCGTCTCGATCTGGACGACGATCTCGTCGATCTTGTCCTTGAGTTCCACGGTGCGCGTCTCTCCAGCGGGGTTTGGGGTAGTTCGCGGGTGGCCGCGCTACTCGGCGGGGCGCTCGAGTCGCTGCGTGAGCCGCTTCAGCACGATCTCCGGAATCAGGCCGGAGACATCCCCACCGTACGTCGCGACTTCCTTGACCAGGCTCGACGAAAGGAAACTGTAGAGCGGATTGGTCGAGAGGAAGAGCGTCTCGACCCCGGCCAAGCTGTGATTCATCTGGGCCATCTGAAGCTCGTAGTCGAAGTCGCTCACCGCCCGCAGGCCCTTCACGATCACCGGGATCCCGCGGGCCGCCGCGAAGTCGACGAGCAAGCCGTCGAACGACTCGACGATGACGTTCCCATACCCGGCGGTGGTCTCGCGGACCATGTCGATCCGCTCGTCGAGGGTGAACAGCCCGTTCTTCGTCTTGTTCACCAAGACGCCGACGGTCACCTCGTCGTACAACTTCGAGGCCCTCGCGATGATGTCGAGATGCCCGTTGGTCACCGGGTCGAAGGAGCCGGGACAGACCGCCTTGTGCACTCGTGAGCCTCCTCAGCCGGGCGCGAACGTATCAGAGCGACGCGGCCTCGTACCTGCCGTAGTGCAGAGTCGCGTCGCCGTACTTTCGATCATGCAGCGCGCGATAGCCGAGCGGCCACGTCCAGAGCCCGCGAGTCGGCCGCTCGACCACGACGACCGCGCCGTCGCGCGGCACGCCGCGCTGCGCAAGTGTCGCCAGCACCCCCGCGAGCTGCACCGTCGGCAGGTCGTAGGGCGGGTCAGCGAAGACAACATCGAAGCTGGACGGCGCGAGGTCGGCCGCCGCCCGTTCGGCCCGCGCCGCCACGACGTCGATCTTGCCGGCCCGCCCGCCGCCACCGCCCGATTCGTCGTGCGACGAACGCACGCTGACGACATTCGCCCGCAGTGCCTTGACCGCGACCGCAGCCGACTCGACAAGCACTACCCGCGCGGCCCCGCGCGACCACGCCTCGAGCCCGACCGCACCGGTACCCGCGTAGAGATCGAGCAGCTGCTTGCCGGCAAGCCCGGACAGTAGCGACTCGAGGCTCGAGAACAGCGCCTCGCGCACCCGGTCGGACGTCGGCCGGGTGCCGGAACCCGGTACGACCAGGCGACGGCCACCGGCCTGGCCGGACACGATGCGCGTCACGTCAAGCCTTCTCAAGGAACTCGGCGCCGTCGCTCGCGAGCAGATCGGCCACCGCCGCCGCCAGTGCAGGGTGTGTCGCCAACTCGGGGTCAGCGTCGACGATCGCGGTCGCCTCGTCGCGTGCGCGCTCGATGAGCTCGCGATCGCGCACGAGGGACAGCAGTCTCAGGTCACTGCGCCCATGCTGCTGCTGCCCGAGGATCGTGCCTTCGCGGCGCTGCTCGAGATCGAGTTCGGACAGCCGGAAGCCGTCGGTGGTGCCCGCCACGGCATCGAGCCGTGCACGCGCCGGGCTGTCGGCCGCCAACTCGGTCACGAGCAGGCACAGGCTGGCGGCTTCGCCCCGGCCGACCCGGCCACGCAGCTGGTGGAGCTGCGAGACGCCGAACCGCTCGGCGTCCATGATCACCATGGTCGTCGCGTTGGCAACGTCGACGCCGACCTCTACGACCGTCGTCGCGACGAGCACGTCGATCTCGCCGTCGGCGAACCCGCGCATGGTGGCGTCCTTGGCCTCGCTGGGCATCCGGCCGTGCAACATCTGGACGCGCAGGCCTCGCAGGTAGTCATCGGTCAATCGCGGCAGCAATTCCAGGACGCCTATCGGCGGTCGCACCACCGGCGCGCTACCGCCGCTGTCGTGGTCGTCCCGCGGGGCGTCAGGGTCATCGGGGTCGTCAGGTTCGTCGCCGCCGATGCGGGGGCAGACGACGTAGGCCTGGTGTCCGCCGGCCACTTCGTCGCGAACGCGTTGCCACACCCGGTCGAACCAGCTCGGCTTCTCGGCGACCGGCGCGACGTACGTCACGATTTCCGCGCGGCCCTTAGGAAGCTCCTCGAGAGTTGAGACCTCGAGGTCGCCGTAGACGGTCATCGCGACGGTCCGCGGGATCGGGGTGGCGGTCATGACCAGGACGTGCGGACGCCGGTCGTCGCGCGCTTTCGCCCGCAGGGCATCACGCTGCTCGACGCCGAACTTGTGCTGCTCGTCGACGACGACGAGGCCGAGGTCGGCGAACTGCACCTTCTCTTCGAGCAGGGCGTGCGTGCCGACGACGATCCCTGCCGCGCCGGAGGCAGCGTCGAGCAACGCGCTGCGCCGCGCTGCCTGCCCCATGGATCCGGTCAAGAGGGTCACGGTCGTGGCGTGATCGGCACCGCCCAGCTGCCCGCGCAAGGCGAGGTCGCCGAGCATCACGGTGATCGAGCGGAAATGCTGCTGCGCGAGCACCTCGGTGGGTGCCAGCAAGGCCGATTGGCCGCCCGCGTCGGCGACCGCAAGCATGGCGCGGACGGCGACGACCGTCTTGCCTGATCCGACCTCGCCCTGCAACAAGCGGTGCATCGGGTGGTCGGCACTGATCTCGTCGGCGATCGTCAAGCCGATCCGGCGTTGGCCGTCCGTGAGTTCGAACGGCAACCGGGCGTCGAAGTCATCGAGCAGCCCACCCGCGACCGGACGCCGCGCGGTGGCCGGCAGACCAGCCGATGCGGCCCGGCGACGCGCCATCACGACCTGCAGGACGAACGCCTCGTCCCAAGCCAGCCGCGCCCTCGCCTTATCGCGTTCGGCGAACGTCTTCGGACGGTGGATCCCCTCGAGAGCGGCGCGAAGGCCGATGAGCTCGAGCCGGGTCGCCAGCTCCGTAGGCAGTGGATCGTCGTCGAGATCGAGCATGTCGAGGGCCATCCGGACACACCGCTGGATCAAGAACGTGTTCGCCTTCGCGGTCGCCGGATACACCGGCAGGATCGCGCCGGCGAACTCGGCATCGAACACGCCGAGTTCGTCGTCGACGAGTTGCACCTCGGGATTCGTGAGTTGGCGCTTTCCGCGGAAGTCTTCAACCTTTCCGGCGAAGAAGGCCTTGCGTCCCACCCTGAGTTGCTTTTCCTGCCACGGTTGGTTGAAGAACGTCAGCGTCATCGACCGGGTGCCGTCGGACACCGTCACGTCGGCCTTCCGCAACTTCGGTCGGATCGGCCGCGCACTGACCTTCGTGACCTCCGCGAACACGGTGGCGTACTCGCCCACTTGCAGGTCGCGTAGATCGGTCAACTCGCCGCGCTGCACGTAGCGGCGCGGATAGTGCCGCAGCAAGTCGCCGACGGTGTCGAGATCGAGGGAGTCGGCAAGCACTTTCGCGCTCTTGCCGACGATGTCTTTGAGCGGCGTCTCGAGACCAGCCATCACTCGACTCCGAGCCAGACAACCGAGCCGAGCGCGTCGACGGTCAGCAGGTTGACGTCGACATCGGGGCGGTCGACGGCCAACTGATCCGCGACACGGGCGCCGACGTAGGCGTCCGAAACTATGGTGACAAGTTCGCCACCACCGACCAGCAACCGCGTGGTTTCCTGGACCGCGCCGGCGACCAGGTCGTCGGGCGTGGGCGCGGTCACCGACGATGCCCGCGTGGATTCCGCAGCGCGGGACATCGCCGCGATGTCGTCTGCGATGGGGCGGTGGGCGTCGTGAACAGCGACGGCGGACAGCAGGCCCATCGGCGACTCGATTATGACGTGCGAGAACTCAACTGGCGCGATCACGTGGCGCGCCGCACCGGCCGCGCGCACCTGGTCTTCGAGATCGGCCGACGCTTCGACGAGCACCGCCAGCTCCGAACCGTCGAGAGCCGCGAACGCCTCCGCCACGGAAGTGGCATTCACCGCCTCGACGACGTGCACACCCCCACGGGACAGCAGACCGCGCAGCGCGAGACCGGGCGAGCCAAGCGCAAGCACCGCAACGAGGCGTCGCTCGGCGCGCTGCTCGGCGTCCGCGCCATCGTCAATACCGATCGCGGTCGTGCGGACGTCGTGGGGACGCCCGACAGCGACACCCGCCGCGAGTGCGGCCTCGGGCTCGTCGGTGTGGACGTGCACGTTCCACAACCCGTCGCCGCCGGACACGACCACAGCCTCGCCGATTCCGTCGAGCGCGACCCGTAACGCCGGAATGCGCTCGTCGTCGGCGTCGATCAGGAACATCACCTCGTACGCGGGCGACGTCGCCCCGACATCGTGCGGGCCGATGATCGGCACCGCGATCACCGGCTCGGGCAGCACGAACTCGCGGTCGTCGACAACAGCCTCGAGGACGTCGAGCAGGACGACGATGCCCTTGCCGCCAGCATCGACCACACCTGCGCGACCGAGGACGTCGAGTTGGGTCGGCGTCCGGTCCAGAGCCTCGCGGGCGGCGGCGCAGGCGATCGTGACAACCGCAACGAGATCGTCGGAGCCGTCAGCTCTGGCCGCCTCCGCCGCGGCCCTGGCGACCGTGAGCATGGTGCCCTCGACCGGCTGCGACACCGCCGCGTAAGCGAGCTCGACCGCTCGTTCGAACGCGCGGGTCAGAGCACGACCGCGAGGCGGAAGCTGCTCGGCGGCCAGCACCTCGGCGACGCCGCGCAGTAGCTGGCTCAAGATCACCCCGGAGCTGCCCCGAGCGCCGAGCAGGCTCAGCCGAGCGATCTCGGTCGCAGCCTCGGCCAGATCGAGCCGGGCTATCACTTCATCGGCCGCCGCGGCCGCACTCGCGAGCGTGAGATAGAGGTTGGTGCCGGTGTCGGCGTCGGCCACCGGGAAGACGTTGAGCGAGTTGATCTCCGCTCTACTGGCCTCGAGCGCGCTCAGCCCAGCCCGATACCAGCGGCGAACCGCATCGGCATCGAGTGCGTCGAGCACCGCGGCGTCCCTCCGTACATTGGGCCCTGGGCCTTGGGTGCAGGGTGTCCTGGGTGCAGGCTAACCAGCCGGGACGTCGCCCGCCGGTTGGCGCGACCGGTGCCGGGTCGGATACCCTCGTGCGGTTGCCCATGCGCGTGTTCGACACCGCGGGCCCCATTGTTCCTGTCCCACCTCGCGCTTGGAGTGTTCCCGTGGCTGCTGTCTGCGATGTCTGCGGCAAGGGTCCGGGCTTCGGCATGGCCGTCTCGTACTCGCACCACCGCACCCGCCGGCGCTTTAACCCGAACATCCAGACCGTGCGTGCCATCGTCGGCCGCGGCACCCGCAAGCGCCTGAACGTCTGCGCCTCGTGCATCAAGGCCGGCAAAGTCACCCGCTAGCCGCTCGGGCCAACATGCCCGGCTAGGACGTCGATCACCGCCGCGACCTTTGCCCGCATCGCCTCGTCGTGAATGACGCCAGCTTCGACGTCCTTGCGGGTCACTGGAATCCGGACGCAGGCAGCTTCGACGATGTCGGCACCGGTTCGTTCCAGCACCTTGCGCAGCGACTCGTGCGCGTCGTCGGCGCCGGTCGACACGTTGACCCAGGCCACCGGCTTGCCGTAGGTCTCGCCGCCGCCGACTGTCCAGTCGAGCAGGTTCTTGAACGAGCCGGGAAGCGCCCCGGCGTATTCGGGGGTGCAGAAGAGCAGCGCGTCAGCGGCTGCAATCTGGCGCCGCAGATCGGCCACCACCGAGTCGAGCGGCTCGTGGTCGTCGTCCGGATTGAAGTGCGGGAGAGACCCCAGCGCCTGATAGCTGGACGCCGCGAGCCCGGCGTCGGCCGCGATGGTACCGGCACTCTGCAACAACGCCGCGTTCGTCGACCCGTTCCGTAGGCTGCCGCAGATAAGCAGCAGCCGGAAGGAGCGACCGCGTGTCATATCCACAACCTCGTTATCTTGGCGACTCGGGAGAGGTCAGTGCAACGTATCGACCAGGTGAGCAGCCGCCCGATCTGGTGTACCGGTCGGGCACGCAGGTGCACTATCTCGCCTCGGGCGCCGCGACGAACGGGGCGTTCGGGCTCTACCGGTGGGAGATGGGCGTGGCGCCTGGGGGCGCCGACCCGCATTTCCACCGGGGATTCTCCGAGTCGTTCTACCTGCTCTCGGGCACCGTGCGCCTCTTTAACGGCGACGACTGGATCGACGCGACCACGGGAGACTTCCTGTACGTACCCGAGGGCGGAATCCACGCGTTCCGCAACGAGTCGGGAGCACCGGCGTCGATGCTGATCCTGTTCTCGCCGGGCGCGCCGCGCGAGGAGTACTTCGAGACGCTTGCGCAGCTCGGCGCAGGCATGGAGATGAGCGACGAGCAGCGCGCCGAGTTCTTCGTGCGCCACGACAACAACTTCCTGCCGTCGTAAACGTCGGCCGCCCACTCGTCAGATACGGTTCTTCGCTCCCCCGTCGACCGCTGCTGCTCGCTCGCCGACCGCTGCCCCGGCGTCGAGCGTCTTCGCGAGATGCCTGGCCAGCGGGTGGCATGCGTAGTGCCCGAACGGCTCGACGTCGAGGTAGCCCTCGGAGGCGTACAGCGCAATCGCCTCCGGTTGGTGCACGCCTGTTTCGAGGCGAAGCGTTGTTGCACCTAGCTCGACCGCCTCGCCCTCAAGCCTGTGCAGCAGCCGACGTGCGATCCCGCCGCGCCGAGCGTGCGGCGCGACGTACATCCGCTTCAGCTCGCCCACGCCGGGCTCGACCAGCCGTACTCCACCGCACGCGATCGGCTGATCGGCGTCCCACCCGATGAGGAAGATGCCTTGTGGCGGCGCGAATTGGGCTGCGGTCATCACGGTCGCGTCGCGTTGGCCGTAGCGGACCAGGTATTCCTGTTGCACGGCTTCGGTGAGCTCGACCGACACCGGAGCGTCGAACGCAGCGACCAGGAAACCGACGTCGCTCACAGCCGCTCCTGCCAGCCGTGATCGACAGGGCCGATGCCCGCTCCGAGCGCGAATCCGGCTTCGATCGCGCCGGTGACGTAGTTCTTCGCGCACGCCACCGCGCCGGGTACGTCGTGCCCGAGCGCGAGGAAGCTGGCGATCGCGCTCGCGAGCGTGCAACCGGTGCCGTGGGTGTGCCGGTTGTCGAGCCGCGCGGCTCGAAACGTCTGTGACGTCGTCCCGTCGAACAGCAGATCGACAGCCTCGTCGCCCTCGAGGTGGCCGCCTTTCACCAGCACCCAACTCGCCCCGAGCGCGTGGACCGCCTGTGCTGCCTCGCGCAGGCCCGCCTCGTCGGTTACCTTCACCCCGGTCAGTTGCGCGACCTCGTAGAGGTTGGGCGTCACGACAGTGGCCACCGGCAGCAGTTCGGCCTTCATAGCCTCGATCGCGTCAGCCGCAAGCAGCGGATCACCGTGCTTGGACACACAAACGGGATCGACGACGACCGGGACGCCGAGATCGCCCAGCACGCCAGCCACCAAAGACACCAGCGCGGACGACGCGAGCATGCCGGTCTTGACAGCGTCAACGCCGATGTCGGCCAGCACCGAGTCGAGCTGCGCCGCGACGGCAACCGGTGGCAACTCCCAGTAACCCTGCACGCCGACCGAATTCTGCGCTGTGACTGCGGTCACGACGCTCATGCCATGCACGCCGCAGGCCAGCATGGTCTTCAGATCGGCCTGGATTCCGGCGCCGCCGCCGGAATCGGAGCCGGCGACGGTCAACACACGTGGCGGTGTCATCTCGCCATTCTGACCGATCACTCTGACGGAATCGCTCGGGCTCCCGACCGGATCACCAACGCGAGTCCGGTCAGTAGGAGCGCGGCAGCCGGCAGCTGCTCGAGCCGGACATGCTGGTGAAGGAAGATCGCCGCGATGATGGTCGCGCCAGGAACCTCGAACAGGATGGACAGACTGACGACGGTCGCACTTGTCGACTTCAGTACGAGGTTGAACACCGTGTGCCCGAGCAGCTGTGCACCGGCAGTGATGGCGGCGATGCGCAGCCAGTCCGCCCCGGAGTACCCGCCCAGCCGCTGGCCACCGATCAGACACACCACGACGAGCAGGATCGACGTGTTGAGATAACACAGCGCGGCGTATGTCGTCGTGCCCACCGTGCGTCTGACTGCTGCGCCCGCCGTGACGTAGCCGGCCGCGAAGATGCCGCCGATCAGCGCGATGACGTCCCCGAAGAGTGCGCGGCCCGACAGCCTCACGTCGATCCCGGCCACCAGCCCGACTGCAAGCACGCCGAGGCCGATCCCGATCCAGGCTCCGCGGCCGATCGAGGCGCCGCGGCTACGCGCCCACAGCGCAGCCCAGATCGGCTGAGTGGCGACGAGCGCGGTGGCCGACGCAACCGACGTGTAGCGCAGGCTCGGAATCCAGGTTCCGAAATGGCAGGCCAGCAACAGGCCGGCCCCGCCGATCAACCCCCATTCCCTGCGAGTAAGCGACCGCAGCTGAGCGAGATTGCGAAGCAAGGCATAGGGCAGGAGCACGCCCGCCGCTAATGCGTTCCGCCAGAACGCGACAGCCATTGCGGGGGCAACCGTCGCGGCGATGAGCGGCCCCGATGTCGACACGGCGGTGATCGCGACGGCAATCAACGCCAGGTCGGTACGCGACGGCATCGCCAGTTCGTGCGCTGGTCCAGCCGTCGTCTCACGCACCGGCACATGATGCCAGGTGACCGCCCGCCGACCCGGCGATCGGGACTGACGTCGAGGCGGCGGCCGGGTGCACACTATGGACATGCCACCCGAGGCCGCGCTGGAGCCGCCGACGCCGACCAGCTGGAACGACGAACGCCCGCCCTTCCGCTGGGGCCGGCGCGAGCGGCTCGCCCTCTTCGGTCTGGTGTTCGTCGTCGCGCTCTTCGTGGTCATCCCGGTCGTCGCGATGTTCACTGCCCGACCGACCTGAACCGACCCGCGCTCACGCGAAGTGGTCGAACCCGCCTGCGGAATAGGGCTCCTCATCAACGAGCACGTCGCCGTCGCCATCAGCCGCTACCACGGTCCCGATGATGTGCCAGCCGACCGGCACGGCGGCCGACGAGGCGAACGTCGCCACCAGCGCGTGGTCTTCGCCGCCATTGAGAATCCAGTTCAGCGGGTCGACGCCGAGCGCTGAACCTACTTGCGCGAGAGCGTCGGGGATCTCGAAAGCCGCGCGCCGGATCTCGATCCGAACGCCACTCGCGGTTGCCACGTGCCCGAGGTCGGCGACCAGCCCGTCGCTCACGTCGACCATCGAGGTCGCACCGGCCCTGGCGGCGTCCGGGCCTGCCGGGTACGGAGGAACGGGTCGTCGATGACCGTCGACCACCGCGCGTGGCGACCGGAATCCCTTGCTCAGTGTCGCCAGGCCGGCCGCGGCCCAGCCAAGCCGGCCCGCGAATGCCACGACGTCACCCGCCCGGGCGCCCGCACGGGTTACCGGCGGGCGTCCCTCGAGGTCGCCAAGTGCGGTGGCCGCGATCAGCAGCACGTCGCTGCGTACGACGTCGCCACCCACGACACCGGCGCCAACGAGATCACATTCGTCACGCAGTCCGTCGGCGAAGCGCTCGGCCCAGAACGCCGGCAGGTCCGGCGGCGCCGCGAGGCCCACGAGGAGCGCGGTGGGCACCGCGCCCATTGCCGCGACATCGGCCAGGTTCTGCGCGGCCGCCTTCCGGCCGACGTCGTACGGTGTGGACCAGTCACGGCGAAAGTGCCTGCCGTCGACGAGGAGATCGGTCGTCGCGACCACTCGGCCGTCAGGCACGGTCACGACCGCGGCGTCGTCGCCAGGCCCGAGCACGGTGTGGCCGCCAACCGGCAGGCGCGAAACGATGCGCGCGATCAGACCGAACTCGCCGAGGTCGCCGATACTGATCTCTCACCTCCCGGCAGCGCTTGCTACGGTGTGACCCACATTGTTGGACATCCTCGTATCGGACGCCGGTTGGCTTACCTGGTCGATCGTCTCGCACGACATCCGCCCACGACCTCGGAGGGACGCGCCCCATGGTGCAGGCATACATCCTCATTCAGACAGAGGTCGGCAAGGCCGCCTCGGTGGCCCGCGAAATCTCGGGCATGAAGGGCGTCACGCTCGCTGAAGACGTGACCGGCCCCTATGACGTCATCGTGCGTGCCGAGGCGCGCAACATCGACGAGATGGGCCGCATGGTGGTCGCACAGGTGCAAAGCGTCGACGGCATCACCCGCACCCTCACTTGCCCGGTCGTCCACCTCTAGGTGCTCTCCGAAACCGTCCGCCGCTGGGTATGCGACGCCAGCGGCGCGGCGCTCGTCAGTTCGAGCGAGCTTCCAGGGGCGACATCGTCCAGCGTGGTGCTCCTCGAATTCGACGATGGATCCCGCAGAGTGCTGCGCCTGCACACCAAGGACGACTGGCTGGCCCGAGAGCCCGATCTCGCAACCCGCGAGGCGATTGCCTTGCAAGCCCTCGCTGGAACACCGGTCATCGCACCGGCTCTCATCGCCGTCGATGAGGCCGGCGAGTTCTGCGGTCGCCCGGCCGTCCTGATGAGCATGTTGCCGGGCCGCGCCGACCTGTCCAACGCAACGCCTGAACGCCTCGGCGTTCTCGCCGGCGCGCTCGCTCCGCTGCATCCGCTCGCCGTGCCTGCCGGGTTGCCGGGGTTCGCGCCGTACCTCGCGGCCGCCGAACGGATCGTGCCGAGCTGGACGTCGATTCCGCAGGTGTGGTGGGCAGCCATCGAGATCTGCGCCGGCCCGGCGCCGTCCGGGGCGCAGGGCTTGATCCATCGCGACTACCACCCTGGCAACGTGCTGTTCGAGGGCCGCGAACTGACCGGCATCGTCGACTGGGTCAACACGTGCGCCGGACCGCCGGAGATCGACGTCGCGCACTGCCGGGTCAATCTGGCGATCGTGCACGGCGTAGAGGTAGCCGATGCGTTCGCCGCCGAGTGCGGAACCGACCCGCGGCGACAGGCCTACTGGGACCTGGTCGACTGCCTCGACCTGTTCGAAGCCGAGGCGCGCGAATCAGCCGAACCCGACCTGGTGGCCGCACTCGACGCGCTGCACGCGATGGGCGCGCCGCCACTGAAGCAGGAGCTCGTCAACCAGCGCATCGACGACTACCTACGTGACGCTGTGCGCCGGTGGGAATTGGCTTAGGTCAGCGCGAGCGCGTGCTCTTCGGACCACGTGCACAGCGCGGTGAGTACCGGCCGTAGAGACTCGCCAAGCTCGGTCAGTGCGTACTCCACATGCGGAGGGACGACGGGGTAGACCGTGCGCGCCACCAGGCCGTGTTCCTCGAGACCGCGCAACGTCTGGGTCAGCATCTTCTGGGACACTCCGCCGAGCAGCCGCCGGAGCTGGCCGTTCCGCAACGGCCCCGATGCCAGCGCATAAACGACGAGCGCTGCCCACTTGTCGGCGATGAGCTGCAACAGCCGCCTCGATCCACAGTTGGGATCGAACACATCGGGCCGGACGTCGGTGGCGGCGGGCATGCGACTCCTCCTTCGGCGACAGGCACCCAAAAGTACGTACTGTCGCCAGAGCACCGTACTACCTAGATTCGTATCCACCTGAACGAACACAACCGAGGAGCCTCGTGACCCGTACGAACTTGCAGATCGACCGCATCGAAGGCGACGTCATGAGCGTCAATTCCTACGTCGTCCATGGTCCGACAGGCATCGTCGTGATCGACGGCCAGCTGACCATCTCGGACGCCGACAAGGTGCGGGCCGCCGTCGACGCAACGTGCGCGCCGCTGGTCGGCGTCCTCGTGACGCACGCACACCCCGACCACTACGCGGGCCTCGCGCAACTGCTCGGCGGCGCTGACGTACCGATCGTTGCGACCGAGCACGTGACTGCGGCGATCCGGCGCGATGACGAGGTCAAGAACGGCATCGTCGGCCCGATGATGGGCGCCGAATGGCCCGCGCAGCGGATCTTTCCGAACCGCACACCCGACGCGGGTTCGACCATCGAACTCGGTGGCGTGGAGTTTCGGGTCATCGAGTTGGGGCCCGGTGAGTCACCCGCCGACACGATCTGGCTCGTCGACGACACCACCGTCTTCGCCGGTGACGTCGCCTACCACGATGCCCACAGCTACCTCGCCGACGGGCACGCCGACGAGTGGCTCGCCAACCTCAGCCGGCTCGAGGCCGAGTTGGCCCCCGACGCGATGCTGTACGTCGGCCACGGCGAACCGGCCGGCAAGCAATTACTCGCGTCCCAGCGCGCCTACGTCGAAGCCTTCATCGCAGCGATCGACGAATATGCCGACGTTGATGACGACACCCGCCAGGCCGGCGTCGTGGCCCGGATGGTTCAGCAACTGCCGAGCGACCGGCTGCGGTTCCTGATGGAACTGAGCGTTGCACCGTTCGCGGCCAGCCGGTCGAAGCTGCGTCAGTAAACGCGCCAGCGTCAGCGAAGGCCCGGACGGCGACGAAGGGCGGTCTGGATCAGCCGGTCGAGCAGCGCCGGATAGTCGAGGCCGCTGGCTGCCCATACGCGCGGGAATACCGATGTCGGGGTGAAGCCGGGCATCGTGTTGACCTCGTTGACGAGCACCTGGTGCGACGGGGTCACGAAGAAGTCGACTCTCGCGAGCCCTTCACATGACAGCGCCTCGAACGCCGCCACCGCGAGCTGCCGGATCTGTGTCTCGATCTCGGGAGGAAGCGATGCGGGCACCGTGATGGTCGCGCCGGCATCGAAGTACTTGGCGTCGAAGTCGTAGAATTCGTGGTCTTCGCGCATCGTGATCTCGGCCGTCACGCTGACGTCGGGTGGCCCGCCGTCGACACCTTCGAGAACGCCGACTTCGATCTCACGGCCCTCGACCATCGCCTCGACGATGACCTTGGGGTCGCTCTCGCGCGCCAGCTCGACGGCGTTCTTTAGCTCGCCTGCCTTGTGCACCTTGCTGATGCCGATGCTCGA
>PLCK01000101.1:20748-36475 GCA_003134755.1 Actinomycetota bacterium
GGTGCCGTCTTCGCCGTAGGGGCCGTGCAGCAGCGGCAGCACGACGTCGACTTCACCGAGTACCCGAGGGACGGCGCCGGGCTCGGTGGCCACGAGTTCGCGCGCGGTCGGATCGACAGCGAGCATGATCGAAGCGTCGGAGTCTTTGACTTCCGGCAACTGGTTGCCGACGATCGCCAGGTCGGCCGGATCGCCGGACGTCAGCACCCACCGACCCTCGCGGGTGATCCCGATCGGCACCACGTCGTACCGCTCGTGATCGAGCGCGGCAAGCACGCTGCCAGCAGTCACGCACGAGATCGCGTGCTCACTGCTGCGGCCGCCGAACACGACGGCCACCCGCACTTTGCCCGACGCCGCGCGTGCTCGCGAACTCTCCACGACGGCGACCCTATCCGTCGTGACGTTCAGGCTTGGCGGTCCTGCCCATCAGCCGAGCGACGCCGTCCGGCGGCCGCATCTGCTCGTAGAGAACCGACACCACGACCTCGATGATCGGGACCTCGATGTCGTGCTTGTGGGCGAGCTCGAGGATCGATCGCGACGACATCACACCCTCACCCGTGGTCGTCGTCGCGGCCAGCGCAGCCGCGACACTCATGCCTCGGCCGAGATGTTCCCCGACGCTGCGGTTTCGCGACAGCGTGCTCGAGCAGGTGGCGACCAGGTCACCGAGCCCGGCCAAGCCGGCGAACGTCATGGGGTCGGCGCCGAGCGCAACGCCGAGGCGTGATGTCTCCGCAAGGCCGCGCGTGATCAGCGAGGCCTTCGAGTTGTCGCCGAACCCCATGCCGGCGGCGATTCCGACGGCCACCGCGATGACGTTCTTCACCGCCCCGGCGAGCTCGCAACCGATGACGTCACCGTTCGTGTAGGGCCGGAAGTACGCGGTCTGGCAGGCGGCCTGCAACCGCTCGGCGTTGTCGGCATCGGAGCACGCCACCACCGACGCGCCCGGCTGCCGTTCGGCGATCTCGCGGGCCAGGTTCGGGCCCGTGACGACGGCGACGCGTTCTGCGGGGACGTCGGCAACCTCGCGGATCACCTCGCTCATGCGCTTCGTCGTACCGAGCTCGACGCCCTTGATGAGGCTGACGAGCAGCGCATCGGGGGGCAGCAGAGGCGTCCAGAGTGCGAGGTTCTCCCGAAGGGTCTGGGCTGGTACCGCAAGCACGACAAGGTCGGCTCCGTCGACGGCTTCTGCTGGGTCGACGGTCGCGCGGAGGCTGTCGGGCAGCCGGATACCCTCTTGATACCAGGGGTTTTGGTGCGTGTCGTTGATGGCGTCGACGACGTCGCGGCGGCGTCCGCACAGAGTCGTCGGCGTCCCGGCGTCGGCGAGCACCATGCCGAACGCGGTACCCCACGATCCGGCGCCGAATACGACGGCGCGGCTCACGCAGCGCTCGTTCCGGTCGGCTCAGACGACGGCTCAGACGTCGACGTCGACGTCGGTGTCGGCTTGGCCTCGTAGAACGTCGACGGCGGCGTCTCGTCGCGAAGTTCGGCGAGCAGCCCGGTCACGTGGGTCATGAGCAGATCAGTGACCTCGCGCAAGATCTCCTTCGTCGGCTCGACCGTCCGGTAGGCCGACAGGTCGACGGGCGGGCCTGCGACGGCTTGCACCCGCTTGGGGGGGAACGGATGCGGCCGCTTCGACCCGTAGCGCAGGATGCGCTGCGTGCCCCAACTCGCCATCGGGATCACTGGGACGTCGGTGGCCAGTACGAGTCGCGCCACGCCGGTCTTCGCCAGCATCGGCCAGCCGTTGGGATCGCGCGTGCAGGTGCCCTCGGGATAGATGATGACGCACTCCCCGTCGGCCACTGCGGCTTCGGCGTCGCGCAGTGAGTTTACCGCGTCGCGAGTGCGGCGGTAGACGGGGATCTGGCCGGCCTTGCGAAGCATTGCGCCGATCACGGGCACCTTGAACAGCTCCGACTTCGCCAGAAAGCTCGGCGACCGCCGAGCACCGTCGTAAATCGCGTGCGCCAGCGTGAGCGGGTCAACGATCGTCACGTGGTTGGCGACGACAATGACGCCGCCGTCGCGTGGAATGTTGTCGAGCCCGCGCCAACTCGGGCGGGTGCAGGTCCAGAGAAACGGCTTGACGAAGAACGCGCACACCCGGAACCACCCGCGATGCCGGCCTGCTCGCATCCGACGCTCTCCTGTCTGACCGGCAGCACCCACTGGCGCCCGCTCGAGCCTCCGCACCTCGACGGGCAAAGGGATAATCAGCCAGTGTCCCGTGCAGGCGTCGGCGATGTCGAGCCGGGGCCGCGGACTCGGCCGTCAGCAGATAGCGTGCGCGCACATGACCACCCTGGAGCCGGACGCCGTGAGCTGGGTCGTGGTCATGCCGGTCAAGCGACTCGGCGCCGCGAAGTCGCGACTTGCGCAGCTCGCCGGCACGCGGCGGTCCGATTTGGCCCTCGCCATGGTGGTCGACACGATTTCGGCAGCGCGGGCGGCAACCGGCGTCCGGGCCGTATGGGTGGTGACCGACGACGACGACGTAGCGGCCGCTGCGCTGGCACATGATGCGGATGTGCTGCCGGATGGACCGGCCGCGGGCTTGAATGCCGCGTTCTCGGTCGGGATCGACGCCGTCGGCACGCAAGACCCAGGAAGCGGAGCCGTGTTGCTGGCCGGCGACCTGCCAGCGCTGCGACCCGCCCAGCTCGAGGCCGTGCTCGCTGTGGCGACCGGGCTGGTCGGCATGGTGACCGTCGCCGACCGCGCAGGCACCGGAACGACATTGCTTGCAGCACGGACGCCGACAGCGCTGCGCCCTGCGTTCGGGCCGGATTCGTTCGCCCGGCACCAAGCGCTCGGCGCGACCGCGGTCGACCTGCCCGGGCTCGACGGTCTGCGATGCGATGTCGACGACACCGACGATCTTCGGGAGGCCGTGCGGCTCGGTATCGGCGCCGCCACCGCTACTGCATTGCAGGACCTCGGGCTTGAAGTCGTTTCAGAAAACGGCAGGTAGCCGCCCCGACGACGTTGTGACAAGCACCGAGGCCGGGATCGCAATGGTCCCGGCCTCGAATTGCTTGGTCTGCTCAGACCTTCTTGGCTGCGCGCTTTGCCGGAGCCTTGGCCGGGGCCCTCTTGAGGGCGGTGGCCTTCTTGGCCGGAGCTGCCTTCTTGGCCGGCGCCGCCTTCTTGGCGACTGCCTTCCGGACGGGTGCCGCCTTCTTGGCGACCGCCTTNNTGCGTGCCACCTTGGCCGGTGCCGCCTTCACAGCGGCCTTGACCGGAGCAGCCTTCGCAGGCGCCGCGAGCTTGAGAGCGCCGCTGACGACTGCCTTGAGGTGTGTTCCGGGTCGGAACTTCGGCACCGAGGTCTTCTTCACCTTGACCCGCGCACCGGTCGCCGGGTTGCGTGCAACGCGTGCCGCCCGCTCGACCTTTTCGAAGATACCGAAGCCGGTGATGGCAACCTTCTCGCCTTTCGCCACCGCCCGGGTGATGGTGTCGATGACGGCCTCAACCGCTTCGCTTGCTGCTTTCTTGTTGTCGCCTAGGCGAGCGGAGATTGAGTCGATCAGTTCCGCCTTGTTCACTTGCTCCTCCGAGGATGTTGTCGAGTCCATACTCGACTCGGGGCGAACCTAGGCCCCGAACGGCCACATGACAACGACCACGGCCGAAGAATTTTCCTTGTGTCGCAGAAAATCCGCTCGCCGAACACGTGCCGTGACGCCCAACAGCGTGCTCTTTACAGGGTCCATCACACTGACACTCTCCGCCGCGACACCCAAGACAACCGAAAAAGTCCTACCAGCAGGCGAATTCAGCCGCTGTCTCGGCCACCGGCCGACTACAGACAGTGCGTAGCGGTCACACAGCAGCCGGTAACGTTCTCGGCTTGAACGCCAGCCGCGAGGACTCGAAAGTGTCGACCGCGTCGGCGTGGCGCAGGGTCAATCCGATGTCGTCGAGACCCTCGATCAGCCGCCACCGCGTGTAATCGTCGATCTCGAACGGCGTGACGACGTCGCCATATCGCACCTGCCGCGCTACCAGATCGACGGTCACCTGCGTGGTGGGATCGGCCTCGACCACGGACCAGAGCGACTCGACGACATCCTCTGCCAAGACCACGGTCAGGAGACCGCCCTTCATCGAGTTGCCACGGAAGATGTCGGCAAATCGCGGGGAGATCACGGCCTTGAAGCCGTAGTTCTGCAGCGCCCAGACCGCATGCTCGCGCGACGATCCGGTGCCGAAATCTGCCCCGGCGACCAGCACGTCAGCCCCCGCGTATTCAGGTCGGTTCAGGACGAACTCGGGGTCAGACCGCCAGGCGGCGAACAGGCCGTCTTCGAACCCGGTCCGGGTGACCCGCTTCAGATAGACGGCGGGGATGATCTGATCGGTGTCGACGTTCGTCCTGCGCAATGGCAGCGCACGTCCGGTGTGCGTCGTGAACTTGTCCATGGGTTCAGACTCCAATGCTCAGTCGAGATCTGACGGCGACGAGAGGCGGCCGGTGACTGCAGTTGCCGCCGCGACGAGCGGCGACACGAGATGCGTGCGGCCGCCCTTGCCCTGGCGGCCTTCGAAGTTCCGATTGGACGTCGAGGCCGAGCGCTCCCCGGGCGCGAGCTGATCGGGGTTCATGCCAAGACACATCGAGCACCCCGCACTGCGCCACTCGGCGCCGGCGTCGATGAACACCTTGTCGAGGCCTTCTGCCTCAGCCTGCGCCTTCACCGCCATCGATCCGGGCACAACCAGAACGCGCACCGATTCGGCGACCTTGCGACCGGTTAGGACGGCCGCCGCCCCCCGCAGGTCCTCGATTCGCCCATTGGTGCAAGAGCCGAGGAAGACGGTATCGACGGCGATGTCACGCAGCCTGGTTCCGGCCTGCAGGCCCATGTATTCGAGCGCACGCTCGACGGCACCCCGTTCGCCTGCGTCGGTGATCGTCGCCGGATCGGGAACTGTCGAGCCGAGCGGCGCGCCCTGGCCGGGATTTGTGCCCCACGTCACGAACGGCGTCAGCTCGGCGGCGTCCAGGACGACATCGACGTCGAACGTCGCGTCGTCATCGGTGACCAACGTGCGCCAGTACGCGACTGCGACGTCCCACTGCGCGCCCTTGGGCGCATGCGGCCGGCCCCTGAGGTACTCGAAAGTGGTCTCGTCGGGCGCGATCATGCCCGCGCGCGCACCGGCCTCGATCGACATGTTGCACACGGTCATGCGGGATTCCATCGACAGCGCCCTGATCGCGTCGCCGCGGTACTCGATCACGTATCCCTGGCCGCCGCCCGTTCCGATCTTGGCGATCACCGCGAGGATGATGTCCTTGCTCGTCACACCTACGGGCAGGACGCCGTTAACCGTGATCGCCATCGTCTTCGGCCGGTAGAGCGGAAGGGTTTGCGTCGCAAGTACGTGTTCGACTTCACTCGTGCCGATGCCGAACGCCAGCGCACCGAAGGCGCCGTGGGTCGAGGTGTGCGAGTCGCCACAGACGATCGTCATGCCGGGCTGGGTCAGCCCGAGCTGCGGGCCGATCACGTGCACGATGCCCTGCGACGCGTCGCCCATGGCGTGCAGCCGGAGGCCGAACTCGTCACAGTTGCGACGCAGCGTCTCGACCTGGATACGCGACACCGGATCCGCGATCGGCTTGTCGATGTCTGTTGTCGGCACATTGTGATCTTCGGTGGCGATCGTCAGGTCGGGACGCCGCACCCGGCGCCCGGCCAGCCGCAGCCCGTCGAAAGCCTGTGGGCTGGTGACCTCGTGAATCAGGTGCAGGTCGATGTAGAGCAGGTCGGGCTCACCTTCGGTGTGGGTGACGACGTGCTCGTCCCAGACCTTCTCGGCCATTGTGCGACCCACGGTGTTCGCCCTTCTCTTCGCGTTCTGCGCGCCTGAACCAGGACGACTTGCGTCTCGGATGTTGAGACGGCAGTATCATTACATGGACGAGTCTAGCGGTGTCGGCGTCGTGGACAAGTCGGTGGCCGTACTTTCGGCACTCGAAGCCGGCCCGGCGTCACTGGCCAGCCTGGTTACGCTCACCGGGTTGCCGCGACCGACCGCCCATCGACTGGCTGTGGCGCTCGAGACCCACCGGCTGGTCGCCCGCGACAGCGAGGGCCGTTTCGTGCTCGGCCCGCGACTCGCCGAACTCGCTGCGGCTGGCGGGGAGGATCGCCTGATCGCAGTGGCCGGCCCGATTCTCGGCAAGCTCCGCGACGCCACCGGTGAGAGCACCCAGCTCTACCGGCGCCAAGGCGACGTCCGCGTCTGCGTGGCGGCGGCCGAGCTGCCGGCCGGGCTCCGCAACACGGTGCCCATCGGCACCCGGTTGCCGCTGACCGCCGGTTCGGCGGCACAGGTGCTGCTCGCGTGGGAGGACGCCGAGCGGTTGCGTCGCGGTGTCGCCGCAGCGGTCTTCACCGCACAGACCCTCGCTCGAGTGCGCAGGCAGGGGTGGGCCGCCAGCGTCGCCGAACGGCAAGCCGGCGTGGCATCGGTGTCGGCACCGGTTCGCTCGGCGGCGGGTCGGGTCATCGCGGCGGTGTCGGTGTCGGGCCCGATCGAACGGCTGTCGCGCAACCCGGGACGACTCCATGCCCGCGCCGTGGTGGCGGCCGGCGAAGCCATCAGCAGGAGCCTGCAGGCCCGACAAGCGCCCTAATCACGGCCGGATCAGCTCGACGGCGCGGACCCCAGAGTCAACGAGACCGTGGCCGACTGGCCGTTCCGCTTGTAGGTGATCGCGACCGTCGAATTCGGAGCTGCCGCGTGGGTCGCCGCAATGAGCGAGTCGGCGTCAACAATCGTCCGACTGCCGAACTTCACGATCACGTCGTTCACTTTCATGCCGACCTTGTCGGCCGGACCCGCCGCGTTGACCTTCACGACCTGCGCGCCCGTCGGCGTGTGCAGATCGGGATCGACGGAATCTGACAATCCAATTCCGAGGACGGCGTGGTTGGCGTGGCCGGTCTTCTCGAGTTCCTGTACAACCCGGTTCGCCTCGTCGATCGGGATGGCGAAACCGACGCCGATGCTTCCGGACTGGGCGTTGGGACCGCCCTGCCCCTGATCGAGTGTTGCAATCGCGGAATTGACGCCGACGACGCGTCCGGCGAGGTCGACCAAAGGGCCACCGGAGTTACCGGGGTTGATCGCCGCATCGGTCTGAATCGCGTCGAGAACTGTCGGGGTCGGCGCGTTGCCTCCCGTTCCGGTGCAGTTCTGCGTGCACACCGGCCGGTTGAGCGAGCTGACGATGCCCAGCGTCACCGTGTTCGAAAGGCCGAGCGGCGAACCGATTGCGATGACCTGCTGCCCGACCGCCAGCGAGGAATCCTGACCGATCGTTGCCGGATGAAGATCGGTCACGCCGGTCGCCTTGATGACCGCGAGATCGGTGGTCGGGTCACGGCCGACGATGGTCGCCTTCACCGTGCGGCCGTCGTTCAGGCTGACCGCGATGACGCCTGACGTCGACGCGCCTTCGACCACGTGGTTGTTGGTCAAGATGTTGCCGTCTGCGCTGAGCACGATTCCGGTGCCCTCGTCGCCCGACGTGCCGACGCTCACGATGATCGAGACGACCGAAGGCAGCAGCGTTTGAGCGATCTGCGCGACCGATCCGGCGGGGAGGCTGGCGACAGGCACCGCCACGCCGCCCGAACTCGGCGCCACCGTCGCCGCCACCGAGGCCTTCGGGTTCTTCTTGGTCGCGGCAACCAGACCACCCGCCACGAGCGCGCCGACGAGCGCCGCGACTCCGGCCACTGCGATCAAGGCCGGCCAACCGGAGCGTCCGCCACGGCGAGAATCACCGCCACCTGGGCCGGAGTAGGAGTACGGGCCTGGGGGGCCCGGCTGGGAGGGCGCACCGGGTGGCCGGTACGGCAGTTGGCCCGCCGCGTAAGGCGAGCCGCCCGGACTTGTCGACGTCGTGTCGTACGGGACGCCGTATTGCGGAGCGGCGCCGTACTGCGGAGCGGCGCCGTACTGCGGAGCGGCGCCGTACTGCGGAGCGGCGCCGTACTGCGGAGCGGCGCCGTACTCGGGCGTGGCACCGTACTGCGCGCCGTAGACGGGCGCCGCGCCGTACGTCGGTGTCGCGCCGTAGTCGGGTGTCGCGGCGTAGTGAGGCGCGTACTCGGGCGTGGCGCCGTACTCCGGTGTCGCGCCGTACTCCGGTGTCGCGCCGTACTCGGGCGGCGCGCTGTATTCCGGGGAGGCGCTGTCATCTGGAGTCGAGCCCTGCTCGGGTGCAGCGGGACTGGACGCGGCCTCCGGCGCTACCCCGCCCGAGCCTTCAACGCCAGGTGCGGCCCACCACGGTTGCTCGGGTTCGGGACTCGGGGCGGCTGTCCACTGCGCGTCCGCCGCTGGCGGCTGTTGCTGCGGGTCGTTGCCGTGCTCGTCATTCATGGGTTGACGATCCCCAGTTCTGCTGAAGGAACACTGAGTGCTCGGCGAGTTCGGGGCGGCGTCCCGGCAAGTCGAGGACGAGCTGGGCACCTCCGGTGGGTGCACGTCCTGCAGACACGCTACCGCCATGCCGTTCGGCCGCCTGCCGGACGATCGCGAGCCCGAGTCCCGAACCCGGCATGCCACGTGCATCGGTCGATCGATAGAAACGATCGAAGACGTACGGCAGGTCGGCGTCCTCGATGCCAGGACCGTCGTCAGTCACGGTGAGCCGACCCTCGTCCAGACGGACGACGACGCGCCCTCCTGGCGGACTCCATTTCACGGCATTGTCGAGCAGATTCGTCACGGCACGTTCGAGTGCCGTCGTGTCACCCAGGACGACCCAGCCCTGCACGTCGACATCAAACGCCACGCCTGTCGCCCGGCGACGGACCCGCTCGATCGCCCGCTCGACGACGCCCGCGAGATCGACCTCGTCGGTGCTCGACGCTGGCCGATCGTCACGGGCGAGCTCGACCAGGTCGGCCACCAGTCCCGAAAGCTCCTCGACCTGCGCCCGGACGTCGACCAGCAGCGCTGCACGTTCGGGTGCCGCCAACCCACGGGCGCCGGCTGCATCACTTTGCGCGAGCAGATCGAGATTCGTCCGGAGACTGGTCAACGGAGTTCGCAACTCGTGGCCCGCATCGGCGACGAGCTGGCGCTGGAGAGCGCGCGATGTGGCGACCGCGGCCAGCATCTCGTTGAAACTGCGCGCAAGACGCCCGATCTCGTCGGCGCCCTCGACCTCAATGGGAGCCAGATCGCCCGTGCGCCCGACTCGTTCTGCTGCCTTGGTGAGGCGCTCGACAGGGCGAAGTCCAGCTCGCCCCACGAGCAGTCCGGCCACAGCAGCGACCACGATGCCGCCGATTCCCACCAAGAGCAGCACGAGTCCGAGATCGTCGAGCGTCGTCTGGGTGTCGTGAGTCGATTCAGCGAGCACCAGCGCAACATCGCCGCCGACAGGTACCGCGACGACGCGATAGTTCGTACCGCCGACCCGCAGGGTGCGCAGCGATTGGTCCGACGTTCCGCGCGCGACGTCGAATTCCGGTCCGCTCGAGATCGGCTTCGTGAGTCCGGAGTTAGTGCAGACCACCCGATTCGCGACACCGACGAAGCAGACGTCAACCTGTGATGCGAGCAGCAGGACGGACGGCGTGGTCTGCAATGTTTCGGGAAGCTGGCTTTGCAACGTCGCTACCCGCTGAGCGCGAAGCACCAGTGACGAATCGAGCTCACGGAACAGTTCCATGCGCATCGTGAAATAGGCGGCCAGCGAGACGGCGGCGACCGCGAATCCGGCAGTCGCTGCAACCAGCAGCGCCACCCGTGCGCGAAGCGTCAAGCCGTGCGCCAACCTTGCGTTGTCGACGCTCACGGCGGGAGCTCGCGCAACGAATAACCGACACCGCGCACTGTGTGAATCAGCCGAGGCTCGGCCTCGGCCTCGAGCTTGCGCCGCAGGTATCCGACATACACCTCGAGCGAATTCGCGGTAGTCGGGAAGTCGTAGCCCCAGACCTCCTCGAGGATCTGCCCCCGCTCGAGCACCTGCCTCGGGTGACGCATCAACAGCTCGAGCAGGTGGAACTCGGTGCGCGTCAACGAGATCGGCCGCTGACCGCGCCACACCTCGCGGGTACCGAGGTCGAGCACCAGGTCGGAGAACTTCAGCTGCTGGCCGGCGTCCGCGCTGGTGGCACTACGGCGGAGTAATGCGCGCAGCCGGGCGAGCAGTTCTTCAAGAGCGAAGGGCTTGACGAGATAGTCGTCGGCGCCGGCGTCCAGGCCCCCGACCCGATCGGACACCGCCTCACGCGCGGTGAGCATGAGAACGGGAAGGTCCTCCCCCGCCGCCCGCAGCCGCCGGCAGGTCTCCAAGCCGTCGAGGCCGGGCATCATGACGTCGAGCACCACAGCGTCCGGCCTGCGCATCGCGACGCTGGACAGCGCCCGCTGGCCATCTTCGGCCAGTTCGACGTCATAGCCGTTGAAGATGAGCGAACGACGAAGGGATTCCCGGACCCCGGGATCGTCGTCGACGACGAGGATGCGCACGCTGTCAGTCTGCCCGGTCCTCCTGAACGAATGCTGAAAGCTCGGAAATGCTGCAGGAGCCGCGGCGCCCAAGCCCTCGTCGTCCGCCCTGAGAGGAAATGTCTCGCCGTACGCCCTGGGAGGAAATGTGGTGGGCCTACCGCTGGGGTATTGGAGAGTGAGGCATGCCCGCTGGCTCCCTCCTGCGCCGCCACCGCGACTTCCGGTTGCTGTGGTTCGGCGAGACCGTCAGCGAGTTGGGCACGTCCGTCTCGCTGGTCGCACTGCCGCTTGTCGCGGTGTTGACTCTGCACGCATCCACCTTCCAGGTGGCCGCCTTGTCCGCGGTGGAGATGGTCGGGTGGCCGCTGCTGGGGTTGCCAGTCGGCGTCTGGGTAGACCGCTGGCCACGTCGTCCCGTTCTGATCGTCACCGACGTCGGCCGTGGACTCGCGCTGGCGACAGTCCCGATCGCGGCGGCGCTCGGTCGGTTGACCTTGGTGCAGCTCTACGCCGTCGCTCTCATCACCGGCGTGCTGGGCATCTTCTTCTCGGTCGCCTACCCCGCCTACCTTCCGTCGCTGATCGAATCGAGTGACCTGACTGAGGGCAACGCGGCACTCGGCGCAAGCGGGTCGGCTGCGCAAATCATTGGCCCCGCACTGGGCGGCGTGCTCGTGCAGACAATCGGCGCGGTCTACGCGGTTCTCGCGGACGTCGTGAGCTTCGGCGTATCGTCCGCGGCTGTCCTCACTATCCGCAAAAGAGAAGCTCCGCCCCCGCGGGGAGGACGGTCGATGCGCCGTGAACTCGGCGATGGCGTCCGCTTCCTGGCGAGGCATCCGACCATGCGTGCGTTGATTGCGGCGGCCGGCACCTTCAATCTGTTTCTCACGGGCATGCAGGCTCTGACCGTTGTGTTCCTCGTCCGCACGGTGCACGTGCAGAGCGCCACGGTCGGACTCCTTTTCGCCGCCGGGTTTGCCGGCGGTCTTGGCGGCGCGTTGCTCGCGAAGCGCCTCATCGATGGGCTCGGAGACGCGCGAGCGATGGTGCTCGCCGCAAGCGTTGGACCCACGTCGATGTTGCTGCTACCACTGACACATCGCGGCGCTGGCTTGGCATTCTTCTGCGTCGGCATGTTCATAGGAACAGCCTCCATCGCCGTCTTCAACGTCGTTGCAGGCACCTACCGGGCACAAGAAACCGCCCCGAACATCCTCGGCCGCGTCGTCGCTGCCAATCGCATGGTGACCTGGGGTGTTATGCCGATAGGAGCGATCGCGGCAGGCTGGATGGCAGCGACATTGGGCGTGCGCCAAGCACTGTGGATCCTCGCCGCCGGCACCGCGCTCACACCCATCTGGTTGCTGCTGACCGGAATCGCCGGCCTGCGAGACCTCCCGCGCCAGAGTCATTCACCGGGCGTGGTCGGCAACGTCGAGTCCGCGCGCCACTAGGCGCGGAACGAGGCATCGGACCCAACGAACGTCCGCGCTCGAATCGCGCGACAAGCGCCGAAAGCAGTGGTAACAACGGCGCGGTAGAGAGCGACCTGGTTACCAACACTTCGCTCTGGTTCGGGACGGCGCCCGCGCATCGCGTTCACCTGAACGCGCAACGTCGAAAACCGTCGCACCTAGAGTTGGGGCCATGGCCCTGATCCATCAAGCGACCGTTGTGCCGTCGAAGTTGACGTTGCTGACCGCGTGGCTGCCAAGCCGCCCTTGGTTCACCGGCGAGGCGGACGTGAAGTCGCTCGGTGCGTACCGCTTCGACGACCCGGCCGGCGAAGTCGGAATCGAGACCCTTCTCCTACAAGCTGCCGACGGGCCGGTGTTCCATGTGCCGCTGACGTATCGTGACGCGCCGCGGGTGGGCGCTCAGGAGTTCCTTGTCGGCACGACTGAACATTCCGTGCTCGGTACGCGCTGGGTGTACGACGGCTGCGGCGACCCGATCTGGGCGACGGCACTGGCAACGGCGGTGCTCGCCGGTGGCACCCAGGCAGCGGAACTCGTCGACAGAGACGGCCGTCTCGAGCCGCGCGCGCCCACGGCAACCGTGTCGGGAAGCGGCACAGCCGGAACGCCGGTCGGTGATATCGACACGGTGAGCTGTCGTGACGACGGTTCAACGACGGTTGTACGGTCCGACTTGCTCGAGCTGATCGTCGTCCGCGTGGTCGGCACCAATATCGAAGCCCCGCACACACTCACCGGCAACTGGTCCGGCGGTGGTCCCGCGGTGCTGGCCGGCGTGCGGCCGACGTAGCGCGCGCCGCGCGCGCCGCGTTCAGCTGAACGCGGCGAACAGTGGGTCGATCGGGCGGCCGGGCAGAAGGCGTCGAGCGACAGAGCGCCGAAGGCAGTGGTAACAACGGCGCGGTGGAGAGCGACCTGGTTACCACTGCCTCGCTCATGTTCGGGAGGACCAGCGGGTCTGCCGCGTTCAGCTGAACGCGCGCGTCCGGCCCGTTCAGCTGAACCCGCGCGTCGACAGCCAGACCGGTGTTAGCAGCTCGCCGGCGGCGGAGATCGGAGGTCCAACGTCTTCGCCGACGCCATCTCCGGCCACACCGGCCACTGTGGCTAGCCGGGCTCGGCTGCCCTGTTGCCGGAATGGATCGCCCGCACGGCGTCGATGTCGTCAGCCTCGGACGCCGATTTGTCGGGGCGGTACCGCAGCACCCGCGCGAATCTCAACGCGACGCCGCCGGGGTAGCGCGGACTCGTCTGGACGCCGTCGAACGCGATCTCGACGACGACCTCGGGCCTCACGTAGACGGTGTAGTCATCGCGGTGGGTCTCGATGTCGAGGAAGGTCTTGGTCTGCCAGGCGAGCAACTCGTCGGTGAGCCCTTTGAATGTCTTGCCGAGCATGACGAATCCACCGTTCGGGTCGCGCGCCCCGAGGTGCAGGTTCGACAGCGTGCCGCGCCGCCGACCGTGACCCCACTCGACGGCCAGCACCACCAGATCGAGCGTGTGGCGGGGCTTCACCTTGACCCACCCAGCGCCCCGGCGACCTGCCTCGTAAGGCGCATCGAGGGACTTCACGACAACGCCCTCGTGGCCGCGCGCGATCGCCTCCGCGAAGAACGCAGTCGCAACAGCTGGATCGTCGGTAACGATCCGAGGCACCCGCAGCGCCTCAGGGAGGAAAGTCTCGAGCGCCGCACGTCGTTCACTCGCCGGACGGGTGAGCAGATCGTCGCCGTCGAGGTGCAGCACGTCGAACACGAACACCTGCAGATGCGCCGCCTTCCGGGATGCCTCGACGTCGATGCTGCTGCCGGTGCGCGCCGCGGTCTCCTGAAAGGGCCGCGGTCGCTCGTGCTCGTCGAGCGCGATCGCCTCACCGTCGAGAACGACACGGTGGACGTCGAGTGCGCGCACCGCTTCGACAACCTCGGGAAGTCTTGCCGTGATGTCGTCGAGGGAACGCGTGAATACCCGGATCTCGTCGCCGTCACGATGCAACTGCACACGAATGCCATCGAGCTTCCATTCCAGCGCCGCCGGTGAGACCTGTGCGAGCGCTTCGACGATGCTGGACGCCGACTGCGCGAGCATCGGCTGAACCGGGCGCCCTACCCGCAGGCCGATGGCGGCCAGACCCGGCAGACCGTCGCGCAAGGCGATCGTGGCAACGGGTGGCAATGCGCCACGCAGCATGACTGCGCGCCGCACATCGGCGAGCGGAACGTCGGCTGCCTTCGCGATCGCGTCGACCATCACGCCGTCGAGCGCGCCCTGGCGCAGCTCACCGGCGATGAGCGCACGCAGGAACGCATGCTCGGCTGCGGTCGCTTTCTCGAACATCGCGGCGAGCTCGGCCGCCCGCCGCCCTTGGGAGCCGACGCCCGACTCGGCCGCGATCTGTTCGAATGCCGCGTCGACGTCGACGAGCATGAGGCTCGGCTTGTCGGCGACGTTGCCGAGCTGCCGCAGGCTCGCCCACCCGACGCCGGTGCGGCGCTGTCGCAGGTCGCCGGACAGGTAGGCGACAGCAATCTCTACGTGTTCGGCACCGGCGCCGCGCAGGCAGTCGGCGATGAGGCGGACTTTGGTCGATCGGGCCGGCGTCGCGGCGACCGCGTTCGACACAGCGACCAGATCGACGAGCAGCATCCGCCCATTGTTGCCGCCGGCACCGACAACAGCGTCAGCTACTTCGGCTCGCGGTTTCTGGCCACCGACACGCCGTTCCCGGCCGACCCTGCCGAACCGGCGGCCCCCGCCGAACCCGCCGGCCCGGAATGCCGACCTGAGTCGGTTGCCGCGGACGACGGCACGTTCGGCGACATGTCCACCAGCGCCTTGCGCAACGTCTCGTAGATCGACAGGCCCTGGCCGACCATGCCCGCGACCGCGTGGTTCACGCCGTCGGTGCCGTTGAGGACCGTCAGGTTCGAACCGGCGATGCCCTTCGCGGCCGCCTCGACGAGCTGCGGCAGGATCTCGATGAGTTTGTTCGCGGCGATCAGTGCCTGGTTGCCATCCGTCAGCGCGCTCGCACGCACGTTGATGGCCTCGGCCTCGGCCGACGCGATCGCCCGCTGCGCGTACGCCTCGCCGTCCGCCTTCGACTTGTGCGCCTCTGCCTCGGCGCCGGCCCGCACCTTAGTGGCGTCCCCTTCGGCGTCGGCGATTGACCGGCGGCGGTTGGCCTCGGCCTCGACGTTGAGCTTGGTGGTGTCGCGGTTGGCCTCGGCCAGTGCGCGCTGCTTGAACGCCTCCGCCTCGGTCTCGAGCTTGATGGTGTCGCGGTTCGCCTCGGCCAACGTGCGCTGCTTGTACGCCTCCGCGTCAGCCGGACGCCGAACCTGCGACTCGAGTTGCTTCTCGGTCAGCTGCGCGGCTCGCTCCGCGAGAGCGGTCTGCTGCTCGATCACCTCTTGCGACGCTCGCGCCTCCGCAAGGGGACCAGCCTGCGCCGACCGCGCCTTGGCTTCTTGCACCTCCGCAGCGAAACCGGCCTGCTTGATCTCGGTGTCACGCATGTACTCGGCGCGCAACGCAGCGGCCTCCTGCTCGCGCTGGGTGGCCTCCTGATCGGCCTTCGCGGCGGCGATCCGCGCAAGGCTCGCAACGGCGGCCGCGTGCGGTGCCGCGATGTTATTGATGTAGCCGGTCGCGTCCTCGATCTCCTGGATCAACATCGAGTCGACGACGATGCCGAGCTTCTCCATCTCGCCGTGGCTGCCGTC
>PLCK01000101.1:36500-36794 GCA_003134755.1 Actinomycetota bacterium
TCGTCGCCGACCTTGAACGCGGCAACCGCTCGGATCCGCAGTCGGATTCCTTGAGTGGTCACGCATTCTTCGGCAATCTCGGCCTCGTGCAGCGACAGCGACAAGATGCGTGCCTTCTGTTTGACCGGGATCACGAGGGTGCCGTGGCCAGTGACGATACGAAACTGGGTCTCGTCGTCCTTCCGGCGCGAGCCCGATATGAGCAGGGCCTCGTTCGGAGCCGGCACACGCCAGAAAAACATTGCAATCCCCTACCAGGAGTGTGCGCACACGCGCACGGACGCGCGTCCGGCG
>PLCK01000028.1 GCA_003134755.1 Actinomycetota bacterium
CTCAGACACCTGGCGGCGCACCATGCCTGTGTGTTACTTCGGCTGATGGTTGACAGTTCGGCTTCCGTTGATGCTTGACACAGCGCCACAGGGATCCATCCGTGCGCTGGTCCGCTCCTTCACCCGCTGCACGAGACCGCACCGATCGACGGCTCCGCGCGTGCGTGGGCGGTCACCGCACCTGGGTTGCGCAGACGAGAACAGCGACTCGGCCGCGATCGTCGTCTACGACGATGGGGCTGAGGAGTCTGGCCCTGCGGAGATCGTGAGTGTGATGGTGGTCCCAGGCAACGTGAGCGAACCGGCTGCAGGCGATTCGTAGATCACGACACCAAGCGGCTCAAGGCCCGTCTCGCGGCTGATTTGCACCGCGAACCCGGCCGCCGTGAGGGTGCGGGTCGCCGCGGCCAGTCGTTGAAGAGTGACATCGGGCACGGTCAGCAGCGGCGGCGACTGGCTGGCGGCCGGTTTGACCCGAGGTGTTTGGTGCCCGCCGCTGACGGCCAGCGGAACGGCGATCGCTGTGGACACGACCGCCGCAGCGGCGATCAGCGCACTCGCTCTGATGGCGACGCGGCGGCGTCGACCTCGGTGTAGCGCGGCGTCGGCCGGCAGCACGGCGGGCAACTGCGCAGAGTCGACCAGCGCCGACAAGCCCTGCCGCACGCGTTCCTCAACATCCATCACGGCGGACCTCCTCGGGGATTTCTGCAAGAGCGAGCCGCAGCTTGGCGAGCGCTTTCGATGCTTGGCTTTTCACCGTCCCGACCGAACAACCGAGGATCTCGGCCACCGACACCTCAGACAGATCATCGAAGTAGCGCAACACGACGACCGCCCGCTGCCTCGGCGGTAGACCGGTCACTACCGCCGCCAATCGCTGTCGCTCATCGACCCGTGCCGTGATGTCGGGCGCGGGCACTTCCGGCGGGTGAGCACTGAAAACCTCGGTGACCCGGTGACGACCTCGAGCCCGTAAGCCACTGTTGATCAGGATTCGATGGACGTAGGCATCCGGGCTGTCAGCAGATTGCACGCGGCCCCAGGCCACGTAGGCCTTCGCCAGCGCGCTCTGGACGAGGTCCTCAGCCAGCCCACGATCTCCCGTCATGAGGTAGGCAGTTCGTAACAAGGCACCACTGCGCCCCGCCACGAACTCGCGGAACTCCTCGTCGCGACGATTCACATCCCGCCCCATCCGCAGCACCCGACGATCGCGTCTCTACACATACTGATCCGCTTCGGTCCACCGAAGGTTGCCTGAGCCGAGACTCCACGCGCGAGCACAACACGGGTGCGCTCAAGCCACGCCCGCAGAGGGGAGCCATCAGCGAGCGTTGGCCGCACCGAGCTACTCATCTGTGCGGCCGTCGCGGCGGGTCTGCCGAACGGTGCGCCACACAGATCGACGGCTCGGGTGCTGGCGACCGCGCCGGGTGGGTCAGTTCGTGGAGCCGAGTCTGTCGATGGCTCCCCCAAAGCTGACGTAGATCGAGTGCGGCAGTTCGACCAGGTGCCCGGTGACGGCGACGGGGGCTTGGGCGGTGACGGCGAGCGAGCTGGGGTCGAGCCGCAGGAGGCGATCGCCTGCGGCGATCCAGATGCCGTCCGACTGCACGCTCAGCGGCATGCCGACGACAGACATGGCCGGGGACGTCGCAAGTAGGCGACCGCTGTGGGGGTCGTAGCGCGCCACGGAACTTAACGAGGTGACGTACAAGCCTTCTGGACCGGCGACTAAGCCAGCGGTCTCGTCGCACCCGGTGCACACGTCGGGCAGCGCGCTGACCACGTCCATGGTGTTCGGATCGATGACCAGGATCGGGCCGTTTTGGCTGGTGACGACCACCTCCGGACCGAGCGCAAGCGGGACCGTCTCGCCGTCACCGGCCACCGCACGCATGCCGGTGATCGCGCCGGTCTCGGGGTTGATCCGGAGCAGCCGCTGCCTGGTTGAGGTATCGCTGGATGTGCAGCACACGGTCACCCAGACAGCTCCGTCGCCGACTGCGACCTGCGATGGTTGGGCAGGAAGCTGCACTTTCAGGCTCGCGGTCATCGTTGCTGGATCGACCCGCCACAGCCGCCCATCGTCGAAGTTCAACACCCACACTGCGCCGTTTCCGTAGGCAATCGACAGGGGCCCGCTACCGGCGGTGCCGATCTGCAGGGTCGCGGTGGTATGCAACGTGGTCGGATCCAGCCGCAGGAGCTGCCCTGAATCCCATAGCCCGGCGAACACCCAACCCCCGCCCGCCGCGAGTGAGGCCGGCGTAGTGCCGCCAACAGCAGCAGTGGCGAGCACTGTTAGTGCCTGTGGTCGGCCAGGCGTTACCGGCGGCGACGCGTGCCGGCTGCTGGGCTGAGCCACTACAACGACCGCGATAACCGCAGCCGCCGCGGCGAGCATCATTGCTCGCATCCACGCACCGCGGCGGCGACCGCGTGCACGCGCACCGACGCTCGGGCGGGCGGCCACCCACGGCACATCCGCGATAGGTGCCGCATCCAGCGACTCGTGCAACTGGGTGCTCAGCCGTGCGGCGAAGTTGTCCAGCGAGTTGCTCATCGATTCACCTCTGAAGGCTCCGGCTCGAGCAGTCCCGCCAACTGGCTGAGCGCTTTCGAGGTTTGACTCTTAACAGTGCCAACCGAGGTGCCGAGAACGGCTGCGGTTTCAATCTCCGATAGATCCAGGTAGTAACGCAGCAGCACGCAGGCGCGTTTCCGCATCGGCAACCGGCCAACTGCGGCCAACACCACCGACCGCTCGACAAGGTCGGTTTCAGTCGCGGGTGGGTCGCGGTGCAGCGTCTTGTCTGCCAACTCGCGGACCCGCCGCCGCCGCCAACGGCCGCGCACCCCGTTCACCACCGCCGCACGCAAATAGCGCGGCGCTGACTCGATGTCGCGAATCGACGGCCACCGGCTCAACAACGCAGCGAACGCGTCCTGAACAATCTCCTCGGCGCCATCTAGGTCACCGAGTAAGCCGTACGCCAGCCTGACAAGCTCCGTCCGGTGCCGGTGATACAGCACCGCCACCAGCTCGTCACGGCCGGGCGGCTCGGCGACGTCATCGCTCACAACCAACAAGAGTCCCCGGCCTGCCCAAAGGTTGCCAAGCCGCAACCGCCTAAAGCCAGCAGGTGCGCCGCGCGCCAGCCCGATCGACCTAGGGGCGGTTGTTGACCGAGCGTCGTCGGGCGGCGCGCTGTTTTCTCGCGGAATGCCGACGGCGATCTGGTGGCGGGGCCGACCGACGAACTTTGACGCGGCGGGAACGCGCTCGTATGTTCCGCGTGGTGGCAGCCTTGGTCTCGGGGTGGTCAATGGAACAGAAGACGGTCGCCACGAGCCTCGAGCCCGCAGGATGGTCTGGTTTGTTCAGGTCCGCGGCGGTCGCGGGTGCTTGTCTTCTGCTGTGGGGATGCACGCCCGGCAACTCCACCCGGCCTCCCCATGCGACGGTACAAACGCAGACGATCGTGGCGGCGCCGACCAGAGAAACGCCGATCATGCCGAGCTCGTTTGGGGCGCGGGCAACGGTGCCCGGTGCCGGTGAATCGGCGCCGATCAACTATCGCGACGCCTGCGCCAGCGAGGGCGCTGTCTGCGTGACCAACGACATGGCCGGCTCCGTCCCCGCCGCGCTGATGCGCCCGCTCACCTTCCCGGTACTGACCGCCGGCCAGTCCTGCCCCGCGACCCCGGGCAGCCAACTCGACGGCGGCGGTTTCGGCGGAATCGCGCTCGGCACCGGGCCGGTGCGCCCGATCCTCGCCGGCGAGCCGCCAAGCGACGCAGCCCGCGGAATCGCGGACTTGGTTCATCCGACCAGCGTCCCCCCATGGCTCGGGGTCAAGACCTTGTGGGCCATCGTGCCCGCGTATCAAGGCCCTGTCGTCATCCGCGCCAAACGCCTTGACGGACCAGGCATGATCGCGACGGGCGAAGGACCGACAGTGACCGCTCTCGTCGTGCCACCCGGTCCAACGCTCAACGGTGGATCGGGATGGCGCACCGCACCCGGCGGCACGTGGGTCATGGCCGAAGGTTGCTACGCCTGGCAAGTCGACGGCCTCACCTTCAGCTACATCATCATCTTTCGAGCCGTGCTCGGATAGCGGCCGCACGTACACGCCCACACACGCGGGCCTGCCTAGCGTTGTCAAGCGATCGTGCTGGTGTACCCAAGGCGCGGCGCGAGTTCGCCGAAACCGACCTTCAGTTCTGCGCGCTTCGGCACTTGAGAACGTCTCCGTTCGCCCGATCTGTCACACCTAACGAAGGCGGCGTCCGGACTCAGTAAATCGGGAACTGAACGCGGTCCCGGTTGGTCATTCTGCTGGGCGCATTGAGACACCACGGACGATCTTGTGGTGGTCACGTGGTGGTCACGGATGTGTCGGCACAGGGCACCACCCTGCGATTGTGCGCGAACGTGATCATGGCTTTGACCTGCGCAGACGCGATTTCATGGCCCTCGGCGCCACTTGCTGATACCGGGCTGACGCGTCTCTTAATCTGCGGGTTCGGGGTTCAAGTCCCCGGCGGCGCACCTGGCGGCGCACCACGTGAATGTGCTACTTCGGCTGATGCTGACAGTTCGGCTTCGGTTGGTGCTTGACACAGTTTCGGCTGATGGTTGACACCTACTTCGGCTGATGCTTGACACCTGGTTCTCGCCGTAGCCCTCGTCAGCAGGAGGATGACGAGGGGAACGACGTTCGCGTGCGGGTCAGGGCAGCTTCGAGATGATGATTCTTGCCATGGCTGCGTCGGGTCCGTAGTTGTTACGGAGTTCGGCGTCGGTCAGGCCGGAGACCTCAATGCAACGGCTGCCGAGCTTGACGATGATGCCGATCTGGTATCCGAACGCGTCGTCACCCAGGCCGGGAACCGCGGTGCCGGGTCCGTTGGCCTGCTGCAGCTCGCTGTAACACGCAGGTAGCGAGATCACTTGGATGGTCAGGTCCTGAATGTCGACGGGATCCACTGAACCGTTGTTCTTATAGGTGCACTTGTCGAAACCGTTCCGCACGTGCTGCGGCGTGGTGGCTCCGTATGTCACCTGGTTGATCGACGAGGCTTGGGCTGCCGTCATGAGCCCGCAGACGTCGACCGTTCCTCCACCCGACGCGGGCGTTGGCGTAGCGGTCGCCGTCGAGCTGACTGCAGCACTGGCAACCGGGACGGCTGACGCGCTCGAGCCCTCCGACTGGTTGCCAGCCGAGGTCGCGGCGGCCTTTGCCTTGGTTGCTGGGTTGCACGCGGCCGAACACAACGCAACGACCACGACGGCCACGGCTGCTGATAGCGCTCTGACCTCCATAGCTGCTCCCAAAGTCGGTCCGGCCGCCGGCCGGGTCACCGCCACGCAATCAACCGCCCGTAACGTCCGCGTAATTTCAGCGGTCCGTGGTGCTTTGGGTGGGCACCTGGACGGAGACCGAGGCACCATCCCAGCGGCCTGCGCGATCCGTCCGGAGCGCGGCGCGGCGGGCGTTCGACTCCTTCTACGAAGATGCGACATCCGCAGACTTTTGCCAGCCGGCCCGGCCTTCCCGGCCCCTCCGGGCTAGGTCATACACGTAATTCTGGTGTTGCTTCCGGCGCTGAGACGGCTGGCGAAAAGGTGAAGGACCCACCCGAAGAAGCAGAAGGGGATCGCCCGTCATGGCTGAAAGCGGTATCCCATGCCAGGTTCGATTTTCAGGTGGCGGGGGCGGCTGGGGTCGGGTTCGAGCTTGCGTCGCAATTGATTCATGAACTGGCGCAGGTAGTGGCTCTCGTCCGCGTAGTTCGTCCGGTTGATTGCGCGCAGCAGTTCGCGCTGCGTCGTCAGCTTGCCTGGGTGCCTGATCAAGGCCTCGAGCAGCTGCCACTCCGTCCTCGTGAGGTGGACATCGGACGAGCCGTCGGGGGCCTCGGCCTCCTTGCGGCGCTCGGCGCCACCTATGCCGGCGACCCGAGTCGGGAAGATCCGGTGGTTGAGCAGGTCGACGGTGAGGTCGCCGATCTCGACGCGCAGATCGTCGTAGGCCGTCGGCGTTCTGCGGGTGACGGCGCGCAGCCGCGCAAGAAGCTCGTCGACGTTGAACGGCTTCGTGACGTAGTCGTCGGCGCCCGCGTCGAGCGCGGCGACCTTGGCTGGGCTCTGGTTGCGCCCGGACAAGATGATGATCGGCACCTGCGACCAGCCACGGAGCCCACGGACGACATCGATCCCGTCGAGGTCGGGGAGTCCGAGATCGAGCACGACGATGTCGGGCAACGTGCTTGCCGCCATCGCCAGCGCCTGCCGGCCGGTAGCAGCGCTGACGACTTCGTATGCGCGCGCGGTGAGGTTGATGGTCAGGGCACGCACGATCTGCGGCTCATCGTCGACAACGAGCACCTTGGTCACAACGCGGGGTCCGGAACCGAGTCGGCGTTTGAGTCGGCGGTGTACTGACGGCCGTGGGTCTCGATCAAACCAGCGCCGAGGTAGCTGCGCAGCGCGCCGCGAGTGCTCATCTACCTCGGCTCCCTCATGGTTCGATCATTTCGCGTCAGGCGCCGCCGGCCGATCGGTCCAGTGCGAGATTGAGTTGCAGGACGTCGACGCCCGGGTTTCCGATGAAGCCAAGCGCTCGCCCGACTGTGTGTTTCTTGATCAGCGCCTGGACGACGTCGAGGCTGATGCCTCGCGCCTTCGCCACCCGTGGCGCTTGCAGATTCGCGTAGGGCACCGAGATGTCGGGGTCGAGGCCGCTGCCGCTGTGGGTGACAGCATCAGGGGGTACCGGATTGTCGGCGCCCTTGCCCGGCCCGCGGACCAGGACGATCTTGCCGATGCGGTAGTCGACGCCGAAGGTCGCGCACGTCACCGCGACGCCGTTGTAGGTGGCGACGAAGGGCTTCGCAGGGCACTCCTGGTTCACCGCGACGACGGTCTTGATCGGGCCGGTGAGCCCGGTGTTGTGGATGACGGAGAGCACCGCGCCGCCGCCGTCGCTTGTGCAGTAGGGCCGCTGCCCGTCGACGCCTTCGAGCTGGCCAACGGCTGCGCTTTGGGCGCAGACCTGCGACAGCAGGCTCGGTTTGCCGGTGTCGTCCTTGACACTCGGGTCGGGCAGCGTGTCGATGATGCTCTCCGGTCCGAGGTTGCTACCGCTGCTGGCGGTCGGGTCGTAGCCCGCGCCGGCGTCCGACGGTCTGGTCTGGAAGTACTTCGGGATCGGGTTTCCGTTGGCGTCGACGAAGCTCTGGCCGAGCAACGACGACCCGACAACAGCGCCGCTCGCCTTCACGAGCGACCCGTCGGCTTTCGCCTTCAGACCCGGCAACTGGCCGACCACGAGGATCACCAGCGGGTAGGCGATGCCGGTAAGTACGGTCAGGACGACGAGTGCGCGCACGGCAGCGAGGTGCTGGCGCAATCCGTTCGGCAGGGCAGACATCGCACTCACCTGATCCCTGGCAGGAACTGGATGAGCAGGTCGATTGCCTTGATGCCGATGAACGGCAGCACGATTCCTCCGAGGCCGTAGAGATATAGGTTGCGGCGCAACATCGCCGACGCACTGCTCGGGCGGTAACGCACGCCGCGCAACGCCAACGGGATCAGCGCCACGATGATGAGGGCGTTGAAGATGACGGCCGACAAGATGGCCGATTGCGGCGAGTGCAGCCGCATGATGTTCAGCTTGTCCAGGCCCGGGTAGACCGCGGCGAACATCGCCGGGATGATCGCNNACCATGTTGCCGGCCTCCTTGGCAGCCGACGTCCCCGTGTTCATCGCGACGCCCACGTCGGCTTGGGCGAGTGCGGGCGCGTCGTTGGTGCCGTCACCGGTCATCGCGACGAGCTTGCCGCCGGCCTGTTCCTTCTTGATCAGCGCCATCTTGTCTTCGGGCGTGGCCTCCGCGAGGAAGTCGTCAACACCAGCTTCCTCGGCGATCGCGCGCGCGGTCAGCGGGTTGTCACCGGTGATCATCACCGTGCGGATGCCCATCGCGCGCAGCTCGTCGAACCGCTCGCGCATGCCCTGCTTGACGACGTCCTTCAGATGGATGACCCCCAGCGCGCGGGCGCCCTGGGCGTCATGGGTCGCGACGACCAGCGGTGTGCCACCCGCACCGGAGATGCCGTCGACGAGCGGCCCGAGCTCGGGCGGGATCGGGCCTCCCGCAGCCCTGATCCACTCGGCGACCGAACTTGCGGCGCCCTTGCGGACCTGCCGCGACTCACCGTTCTCGGCGAGGTCGGCGCCGCTCATCCGGGTCTGCGCCGTGAACGGCACGAAGGTCGCGTGCTTCAGTTCGCCGGGGTGCCGCTCGCGCAACCCGTAGCGCTCCTTCGCCAGCACGACGACGGATCGACCCTCGGGTGTTTCGTCGGTCAGGCTCGACAGCTGCGCAGCGTCAGCGAGATCGGCTTCGCTCACGCCGGGCATCGGCAGGAACTCGGCGGCCTGCCTGTTGCCGAGCGTGATGGTCCCGGTCTTGTCGAGCAGCAATGTGTTGACGTCGCCCGCGGCCTCGACGGCACGGCCCGACATCGCGAGCACGTTGCGCTGAACGAGCCGGTCCATGCCCGCAATGCCGATCGCGGACAGCAGCGCGCCGATCGTCGTCGGGATCAGACACACCAGCAGCGAAACCAGCACGATGCCGGTTACGCCTTGGCCCGTCAACGCGCTGGTGTCGAGCACGCCGGGCTGCTGGGCCTTCGAAAAGATGGCCAGCGGCTGAAGCGTCGCAACGGCGAGCACGAAGATGATCGTGAGCGAGGCGAGCAGGATGTTCAGCGCGATCTCGTTGGGCGTCTTCTGCCGGCTGGCGCCTTCGACGAGCGCGATCATGCGGTCGATGAAGCTCTCACCGGGCCTTTGAGTGATGACGACGACGATGCGGTCGGACAGCACCTTCGTGCCGCCGGTCACCGAGGACCGGTCACCGCCCGATTCGCGGATCACGGGTGCGGACTCGCCGGTGATAGCCGATTCATCGACGCTGGCGATGCCTTCGACGACGTCGCCGTCACCAGGAATCGTCTCCCCGGCCTCGACCACTACGTGGTCGCCCAGGACCAACTGGCTGGCGACGACCTCCTGGACGTTGCGGGCATCGACCACCAGGTCCGGCTTCCAGCCAGTGATCCGCCGAGCCATCGTGGTCGTCTTGGCCCGGCGAAGAGTCTCAGCTTGGGCCTTGCCGCGACCTTCCGCGACCGCCTCCGCCAGGTTGGCGAACAGCACGGTGAGCCACAACCACGCGGTCGTAATGATCGCGAACGCCGTGTGGTCACGGATCGCCAGCCAGGTCGTGAACACCGAGCCGATCTCGACGATGAACATGACCGGGTTCTTGTACAGCGTGGCCGGGTTCAGCTTGCGCAACGCATCCGGCGTTGACCGCCACAACTGCTTGGGGTCGAGCAATCCGCCCTGCACGCGATGCCGGGTGGGCATTGCGGCGGGTGTCGTGAGCGTGGTCGACGTCATCAGTGCAACCCTTCCGCGAGCGGGCCGAGCGCGAGCGCCGGCAAGTAGGTGAGAGCAACCACGATGAGCACGACACCGGTGACCATGCCCACGAACAGCGGCCGGTGTGTCGGCAGCGTGCCTTCCGACACCGGTACCGGTTGCTGGCGAGCGAGCGAGCCGGCCAGCCCGAGCGCGAAGATCATCGGAATGAACCGTGCACCCAACATCGTCAGGCCCAGCGCCGTGTCATACCAGTTGCCGTTCACGGTGATACCCGCGAACGCGGAACCGTTGTTGTTGGCCGTGGACGTGAACGCGTAGAGAACCTCCGACAGCCCGTGCGCACCGCTGTTCAGCATGGCCGCGCGTTCACCCGGCAGCGCCATCGCGAGCGCGGTGCCGATCAGCACGAATGCAGGGGTGGTCAAGAAGTACAGCGAGGAGAACTTCATCTCCCGCGCCGCGATCTTCTTGCCGAGATACTCCGGTGTTCGCCCGACCATCAGGCCGGCCACGAACACCGTGATGGTCGCGAGGACGAGGATGCCGTAAAGGCCGCTACCCGTCCCGCCGGGGGCAACCTCGCCAAGCTGCATATCGAGCAACGTCACTGCGCCGCCAAGGCTCGTGTAGGAGTCGTGCATCGAGTCGACCGCGCCGGTGGAGGTCAGCGTCGTCGCCGAGGCGAACGTCGCGGAGTCCAGCACGCCGAACCGCGTCTCGGTGCCCTCCGCCGCGGCGCCGACAGAAGTCGGCACGCTGCCGTGGTGCGCTCCTTGCGCGAGGTTGAGACCGACGACGCTGAGGATGGCCAACAACGCCATCACCGCGACGATCGCCAAACCCTGCCGCTTGTCGCCCACCATCCGGCCGAAGGTGCGCGGCAGCGAGAAGCTGATGACCAGCAGGAAGTAGATCTGGAACCAGTTGGTCCAGTTGGTCGGGTTCTCGAACGGATGGGCTGAGTTCGCGTTGTAGAAGCCACCGCCGTTCGTACCCAACTGCTTGATGGCCTCCTGCGATGCGACAGGTCCACCGGTGATGGACTGGTGGCCACCCGCGACCGTGTTCACGACGTGGGTGGCGTGGAAGTTGTCGATCGCCCCGCCCGCGATCAGGATGATCGCGAATACCGCCGCGATCGGAAGCAGGACCCTGGTGACAGTGCGGATCAGGTCGACCCAGAAGTTGCCCAACTGGTCGGTGCGCGACCGCGCGAAACCCCGCACCAGAGCGATCGCGACGCAGATCCCCACCGCTGCCGACACGAAGTTCTGCACGGCAAGACCCGCTACCTGCGCGGTGTAACCAAGCGTCGACTCCCCCGAATACGACTGCCAGTTCGTGTTCGTGACGAAGCTGGCCGCGGTGTTGAAGGATTGGCCCTGCTCCATGCCCTTAAAGCCTTGGCTAAACGGCAGGTGATGCTGCACCCGCAGCAACACGTAGAGGAACAGCACCGACACGGCCGAGAAGGCCAGCACGCTGCGCAGATACGTCGACCACTTCTGGTCGGCGTCCGGGTTGACCCCGATCGCGCGGTAGATCACACGCTCAGCGCGCAAGTGCTTCTTGCTGGTGTAGACACGAGCCATGTAGTCGCCCAGTGGCCGGTAGGACAGGGCCAGTGCGAGGATCAGCGAAACAAGGAAGAAGATGCCAGCGGCGGTTGTGCTCATCTAGAAACGCTCCGGAAACAACAGGGCGATCACCAGGTAAACGGTGACGCCGATCGCCAGGACCAAACCGATGAGATTCTCCGCGGTCACAACTTCTCCGCCCCGCGCGCAATCAGCGCAAAGATGGCGAATACCACGACGGTCAGCAGAATGAAGAACAGGTCACGCATGGCGATCTCCTCGACGTGCGAACGGGTGGTCGGATTCAGGTATGGAAGGTGCAGAGCGAACGGCGGGAATGGGTCCAGACGCAGCTGCGCCGGAGCCCGATGGGTAGCTTTCGGTGGGGAACTCGTCGATCGCGACCGCTCTCGTCAGCCGGATGAGGGCCGCCCTGGTAAGACTCGCTCCCGCCGCAACACCGAACAACACGGCCAGCCTGGCGACGTCCGCGCCGCCGTGCCAGTGCAGGCTCCCTGCCCTGTTCACGACGAATCCGTTGAGCATGAGCGACCCGCAGGCGGCCGGAATCGCCGCAGCTGGCGGCCGGCTCCACCACGCGACCAGGCCGACCGTACCGGCCATCGCCACCAGCGCTACGTCGCTCGAGACGTGGCTGCCGGCCGCGACGAGAATCGACGACACGAACAGGGTCGTGGCAAACGCGACCGCCCCGACGAACTCGCTCGGTAGCCGAGGATCCGAGGCCGGTGTCGCGATGACCAGCTCGTTGGCGTCGTGCATCGCAAGCGGGCCGCTGCGAGCCGCACACATGACTGCCTCCCTCGCGCGGCGAAGCTCACCGCACGAGAACAGTCCAGCGCTGCACCGACGGCAGAGCTAGCATCCTGACGCGATCCTGACGGCGAACCGCGGGACCCTGACGCTTTCCTGACGCACCCGCTCGATCCCGATCCCGGTGAGGAATCGCGCGCCGCCTGGCGTGGCTGGGCAAGGACTTGAAGCCGCCCGGATGCCGGCCCCACGAACCCACGACGCTGAGTGGTCGTCGGCCGGCCTGATGCGGCTCGCCCATTACAGCCAGCCGCGCCTCTTGAAGACCACGTAAAGGGTCGCGGAGGTCGCGATCATGAGCGCGATCGCTAGTGGATAGGAGGCGATCCAGTGCAGTTCCGGCATGTGGTCGAAGTTCATGCCGTAGATCGTTCCGACGAGTGTCGGGGCGAATAGGATGGCGGCCCAGGAAGAGATCTTCTTGACCTCCTCGTTCTGCGCGAGGCTGGCTTCGGTGAGGCTACGCATCTCGTCGCTCTGCTGTTGACCGACGAGCGTGGTCTGGACGCTCAACGCGTTCTGCAACAGCAAGCGGAAGGAGTCGGCTCTCTCGACGACCCTGATCGCGTGGTCGTGGACGTCGCGCAGGTTGCGCTGCAATTCGACGTTGACGCCGTACTTGTCGAAGCCTGCTTCGAGGGCGGTCAGCATGTCGAGCAGGGGATGTGTGGCGCGCTGGAAGTCGATCACTTCGCGGGACAGTTCATAGATCCGTCGCGAAACCGCCGGGTCGCCTTTGAAAAGCTGGTCCTCGATTTCGTCGATATCGTTCTCCAGCCCCGCGACCACCGGCAGGTACTCGTCAACCACCTGATCCAGGATCGCGTACAGAATCGCCTCGGGGCCGAGCCTCAGCAGATCGGGGGCGGCTTCTAGCCGCTTGCGAACATGGCCAAGGTTCGGGGCCTCGGCCTGCCGGATGGTGACAACGAAATCCCGGCCGGTGAAGACGTGGAGCTCGCCGAACTCCACCTCTTCCACGTCGTCGAGGTAACGCGCCGGACGCAGAACAGTGAACAGCGTCGTTCCGTAACGCTCGAGTTTCGCTCTTTGGTGGGCAGCGATCGCGTCCTCGACCGCGAGCGGATGCAACTCGAATTCGCGCGCGACAGAACGGATCTCGTCGACGTCGGGTCGGTACAGACCGATCCACGCTATTCCGCCCCGTGCACGAAGGAACTCGTACGTCTCGTTCAGGCTGCCAGGGTCGGCACCGCGCCGACCGTCGATGTAGACGGCGTTGTCGATCAGTGTCATGGCATCCTCACCTGCAGCGTTCGAGGGCGTTCAAGGTCTCGCGGAACGAATCACGGTAGCGCCTTGCAGGTGTTCGGCCGGTTTGGCGGCGTCATGGGAACGTCATGGTTCGGCCGCCTGGCGTCAGGATCGTGTCAGGAGGCTGGCCGCGCCACCCGCCCCGACGTTGACTGCTCGCATCCGCGTCGCCAGCCGCCTGTTACGACGTCCCAGCCCTCCGCAACAGGCACCCGCAAGCGACCTGGCCAGCGTGTGGCACTTCCTTCGCGCTCGGCCGCACGGCATGATCAACACCGCGGCCTGCGGCGGGTGGCCCAATGGCGCGAAGGGGTGTCATGCACCGATTGCGGGCAGTGGGTCGAGTCGTTGCGGCGGTCAGTCTTGTCGCCGCCGGTGCCGTGGCCGGTGCGGGGTCGGCGGCAGCCGACCAGACGCTGACGGCGTCCCCGCTTCAGGTCACGTTTGTGCAGGCCGAGTTCGCGACGCATTACAAGGTCGACGCAAGCGACAGCGCCGGGCTGCCCATCACCTACGCCTGGACGTTGACGCCGCCGACCGTCGATCCCGCTTGCAACAACTACGGCAACCTCACCTCGTCATCGAACGAGTTCATCTGGCGGCACGGCGATCAGGATCACTGCGACCACACCAAGCAGGGCGCACTCGGCCATCTCGGCATCGTCTCAGTCGTCGTCAGCGATGCAAGCTCACGTTGTAGTGGTTCCTACGGGGGAACCGAGGGTGCAAACGGTTCGCCGACCGCGAGCGTCCCGCTTACGTGTACCGCAGTCGCTGGCGCGCCGCCGTTAACCGCCAGCACCGCGGGGACGTCGAGTAGTACCGCGACGCCGACCGCGGCCGTCCCCTCGAGTGCTGCTTCGGCGACGTCGACAGCCGTGCACACGTCGTCCGGTGGCGGGCTGCAGTGGCTTGTGGTGGTCCTGATCGCGGTCGGACTGCTTGGCCTTGGCCTCGTGGGCTGGCGCTGGCGGCGCGGTCACGGCACCGAGCAGGACTTCGTCTATCCGGACTACAGCCCGGGCGCGGGTGACGACGCGGTTGAGCGGCCACCGCTCGAGCCGCCAGTGCTGCCAACGCTCGTCGGGCCGCTCACGCCGCCCGTGGTCGGCGTCGTGACGACGGACGATCCGCTCGACACCGATGACGACGACACCGACTGTTCGCAGTTGCGGGCACGCTGCGCACAGTTGTCGGCCGAGGCAGCCCAGGCTCGCGCGAATGCCGCGCAGGCGCAGGCGACGTCGGCCGCGGCGGCGGCCGAGCTCGCCACCGCGACCGCAGCCTTGACCGCCGCCCAAAGGGCTGCCGCGGCGGCCGACCATCCCGACCCGGGCGAGTCGTGGATGGAGGACGCCGAGACTGGCGAGCGCGTCACTGAGCACGACTTGATGCTGCAGCGCACAGACGAGGCGGCTACTGGCGAGATCCACCTGGACGACCCGGCGCACCGCGCGCAACTGCGTCAGCAGGAGCGCGACCGCGCACATCAAGCACTCACCGCCGCGCAAAGCAACGAGCGAGCCGCGCATGGGCGAGCGGATCAAGCCTCGGCCGCCGCCGCGGCGGCGCAGGCAGCCGCAGCGACAGTGCAGGCGGAAGCGAACGCCGCATGCGCCGCGGCCGACGAATGTGACAAGGCGGCGACCGCGGTCCCGACCGCGGCTGCGGCTGCGCCGACCCCGGCACCCACCACGCTGACGTCCCCGCCGGTTTCGCCGCCCATCTCGCCACCCGTTTCCCCACCCATCTCTCCACCCGTTTCCCCGCCCTCGACCCCGCCCTCGACCCCGCCCGTGGTCCCTCCGACGGTCAGCCGGCCGGACTGCGAAGACGGTTGCGAGCCACGGGTCGAGGAGGCCAGCATCGACGTCCAGATGTTCCTGGTCTGGGCCGGCAACGTCGCCATCAGCGGCGCCTTTCAGTTCAGCGCGGATGATGTCGCGGACGCGTTGGCTCGCTTCGAGAAGTGGAAGGTGATCGCCGACATCGGTGAGTTCGTCGAAGGATTCGCCGGAAGCGGCGGCGATCTGGTGTCCGGGCACGTCGGTATCGACGCGTTTCTGAACGTCGCCACCGAGGGGTCCAACCAATGGAACCCGTTCGAGTGGGGAAACCCGATCGATCTGCAAGGGATGGCCGAAGACAGCACGATCGACGCGCTCAAGAAGCTCATCGCGAAGGTCAACCCGCTGCGCACGCTCGGCACCTGGACGATGAGTTGCCCACTCGTCAGAGTGCATGTGACCTGTACGCGCACGTATGAGTGCCGAGGCGGCTACTGGGTGCTCATCGCGCATCAATTCGTGGTCGCCTATGGCGAGAAGATTCGTGACGTCACCAGTCCCCCACGCGACAACTGGGATCACGACAACCCGGGCCGCGGCGCGGTCGAAACGAGGTCATGGCTGTACCGGTACTTCTCGAACCAGAACCGGGCCGCACTGCAGAAGATCGCGCAGATGGCCAAGCTGTGCGCGGCCGCGAAGTAGTGTCGCTCCGATGTTCGAGCAGTATCCGGCAGCAACTGTGGTGGTTCTGGCCTACCGCTCGGCTGACACCATCGTCGCCGTCCTGCAAGGACTGGCGGCGCAGGACATCGGCGAGCCGTTCCAGATCGTCGTTGTCGCGTCAGGCGGCGATGCGACCGCCGACATTGTTCGCCGCGTCTTTCCCGACGTGGAGCTGTTCGCGACCGACCATCGCCTGACGCCGGGAGCGGGCCGCAACATGGGTGTCGCCGTCGCTCGTTCCGACATCGTTGCGTTTCTCGCCGACGACTGCGTGCCCGCGCCGGACTGGCTTCGACGACGGGTCGTTGAACATCGTGGTGGCCACCAGTTGGTCAGCGGCTTCATCGACACGATCGAGCCGACGTCTTGGGCCGGCTGTGCGCAGTATTTCGCCAAGTTCTGGGGATTGCAGGGCTTGCGCGACGTCCGAATCGTGGGCCGAGGTCCGCTGTTCCACCTGTCCTACGATCGCACGTTACTGAGCACACCGTTCGACGAGGACTGCATCGCGGGCGAGGACACCGTCTTCAACGAGGCGCTCGTTCGTGACGGCCACCGCGTGCTCTTCGATGGTGCGATCAGAGTCAGCCACGTCAACGAGATGCGTTTCCGCGATGTGCTGGCCGGTCAACGTGAACAGGGACTCGCGNNACCGCCGCTACGGACTCGACGCGTACTACGTTCCGTCGGCGCGCGGCGGTCCCTGGATGCCGGTCGTGCAGTGGGCACGCGCGCTACGCACGGTCGCCGTGTTTCGTCACTCGATGCTGCTTCGGTTCCTGCTCGTCTCGCCTATGTTGGTCGCTGCGATCGCGGTACGCCGACACGCGTTTCGGCGCGGCCTTCGCCGGCCCGACGGGGTGCCGTCACCACGAGCGTCAGTTGGCGACGTCCGCTGGATTGCGCCCGTCAAGTCCGAGCAGATCGACATCTCGGTGATTGTGCCCGCGTTCAACGAGGAAGCGGCGATCGGCGCTTGCCTTGACTCGCTGCTCGCGCAGACTGCCGACGCGCTACAGATCATCGTCGTCGACGATGGTTCGACCGATCGCACGGTGGAGCGGGCCCGGTCGCGCGGGGTGCGGGTGTTGTCGGTGCGACACGCCGGGCCGGCGCTCGCCAAGAACGCTGGCGTCACGGCCGCCGTCGGAAGCGCAGTCGTCTTTGTTGACGCCGACTTGATTCTCGACCCCAAATGCGTCGAGTTGTTGTGTGCACCGATCCTTGCCGGTGCGGCTGTCGGAACATTCACCAAGGACATCGTCGTCGCCAATCCGGACAATGCCTGGGCCGACTGCTGGACCCGCAATCGCCGGGCGGCCCGTGGCGAGCATTTCCCAGTCGGCATGCCCGACCGGTGGGACAACTTCCGTGCCGTCGACCGCACGGCGTTCGTAGCAGCCGGGGGTTACGACGACGTCGGGTACGGCGAGGACATGACGCTCGCGCCGAAGCTCCACGCGTCTGCCATTGCCGTCCCGGGTGCGCTGATGCGTCACCGGCACCCCGACTCATTGTNNCTCCCGGCGTGGCCCGCCGCTACAGCCCGTGGCGGTCGTTGCGTCGGGGCATTGCGGGTGCGCGAGTGCTCCGTCGGCCGCGGTACGTGCTGTTCGCCCTCATCTACGATTTCGGAGTGCTGTCCAGCTACCTCGAAACTCGGCTCGGACGGCGGCGGCACGCCAAGTAGGTCTTCCGTAAGTCTCAGCCCGCGACGTCCCACCACNNCTCCACCTGCTGCTCGGTCGGCAGCCAGGCGTCGGGGCGGTTCTCGTACGCGTCCTCCCACTCCTCCAGCTGCGCTGCCAGACCAAGCTCGCGCACCACAGCGAGCGCGCCGGTCGCCGTCGGTCCGTGCGGCCGTTCCAGGCCCCAGAAGTGACGCCATAGCGGCGTCATCCCCGACAGCGGGTGGGTTTGGGGAAGTTCAAGGACGACGCGGCGGCGCGCGTGTGCGTCGAGCGCGGAGAGGAAAGCCGGCAGAGCGGCCACGTTGTAGACGACGTGGTG
>PLCK01000044.1:0-5383 GCA_003134755.1 Actinomycetota bacterium
AGCGTCGTCATCGCCGGAACGGCCTTGACCGGCGCGACCGACGTGACGTTCGGCGGCGTTGCCGCGACGAGCTACACCGTCAACTCCGACACTCAGATCACCGCCGTCGCGCCAGCCGGCGCCGGCGCGGTCACCGTCAGCGTCACAACCATCGGCGGGACGACGAATGCGCCCGGCACCTACAGCTACGTCCCGGCGCCGACCGTAACCTTCCTCACCCCGACCTCGGGACCCGAGACCGGCGGCACCACCGTCGTCATCACCGGCACCGACTTCACCAGCACGACCGGCGTGACCTTCGGCGGCACCGCCGCGACGAGCTACACCGTCGACTCCGACACCCAGATCACTGCAGTCACGCCGGCCGGTACCGGCACCGTGACGGTCGCCGTGACGACCGCGAGCGGTACGGGCACGTCCGTCGGCACCTTCGGGTACCTGCCCGCGCCGTCGATCTCGGGCCTCGTTCCCCCGAGCGGCCCTGAGGCCGGGGGCACCAGTGTCGTCATCACCGGGTCTGCGTTCACGGGTGCTACCGACGTCAGCTTCGGTGCAACTCCCGCGACCAGCTTCACCGTCGACTCGCCGACTCAGATCACGGCCATCGCACCGCCTGGGACGGGTGTCGTCAGCGTCAGCGTCACCACCGCATTCGGCACCGGGGTCGCGTTCGGCACATTCACCTACGTGCCGCTGCCGGTGATCACCACACTCGCCCCGACAACCGGACCCGAGGCCGGCGGCACTACCGGTGTCATCACCGGCGCTGGCTTCACCGGCACCACCGCGGTGAGTTTCGGCGGAACTGCGGCCACGTTCGTCGTCGACTCCGACACTCAGATCACGGCAGTCTCGCCCGCTGGCCTAGGCGCCGTTTCGGTCAGCGTCACCACGCTCGGGGGGACGGCGACGTCGGTCGGCGTCTTCACCTATCTCCCGAATCTCGGCGGTGGCGGTGGCGGCGGTGGTGGCGGCGGTGGTGGCGGCGGGACGGTGACGATGACTCGCATCGGTGGACCCGATCGCGATGCCACGACCAACCTGATCTCGCAAGCGATGTTCCCAACGGCGCAGTCCGCCAAAGTCGTGATCCTTGCACGTGACGACATCTTCGCGGATGCCCTCGCCGGCTCGCCGATGTCGAACGCGCTCGACGGCCCGCTGCTGTTGACACCGAGCGCCTCGCTGGGGGCGAGCGCGCAGGCCGGCATCGTGCGGGCTTTGACCCCAGGAGGGACCGTCTACATTCTGGGCAGGACGACAGCAATCAGTGAGACCGTGGTGGCACAGGTCCAGCGCCTCGGCTTCGTGACAGTGCGCCTCGGCGGCGCCGACCGCTATGCAACCGCCGCGTTGATCGCGAGCAGGCTCGCGTCGTCCGAGGTCGTCGCAAAGGTCTACCTGTCCACGGGCGTCAACTTCCCCGACGCGCTCGCTGCCGCAAGTGCGGCTGGCGCTGGTCACGCGGTGATCCTGCTGACGGCTGACGGGGTATTGCCCGGCGCTACCTCCCAGTGGCTTGCCGCGCACCCAGGCGTTCAGCAACTCGCAGTCGGGAGGCAGGCCGCAATGGCGGCCCCGAACGCGATCAGGTTGCAGGGCGCCGACCGCTACGGGACGGCGGCAGCGGTCGCGGCCGCGACCTACCCGGCACCAGCGGGCCTACTGCTGACGACAGGCACCAACTTCCCCGACGCCCTTGCGGGCGCCGCCTATGCCGCGCAGCAGGGCTGGGGGTTCATGCTCGTCAATCCCGACGCGACGTCACTGCCGTCGACGACGACTGCCTACCTGCACGGCGCCGCAGCAACGGTCGTCTCGGTCGTGACTCTCGGTGGGATCGCAACGATGCCGCAGGCGGCCGCTGAATTGATCGTGAACGGGCTCAAGGGCCTGTAGCGGCCGGCTCGGCCGACGAGACGTTAGGCAAGCCGGGGCTCGTCTTCGACGCGATCGAGTGCGACGCCGAGCTCGCGGGCCTCGCTGGTGTCCAAATCGAAGCTGTCGCCGACCGCTGCTTCGTCGCCTGCCTCGGCCTCGACGTCGCGCAGCCCGTCGACGCCATCGCGGTCACGGTTGTGCTCTGCCCCAGCCGCGACCTCGTCGTACGAGATGTCATCGCTGCGGTCGTCTGGCGTCGATGAAATGTCCATGGGACCAGTGTGGCGCTGTCAGAACCGCAATGCACGGCCGGGGCGCTACCTCCACTCAATGCGCGCTCGCTCACGCCAAAGCCGTAGCACCGCCTCGTCGCCCGTCACAACGCCGACGTTCTCCGCCAGCCGGTTCCACATCAGCAGATACAACTCCGATGCGGTCGCGGCGACGGTGCAGTCTGGCCGCGGAAACGGCGGAGTGGAGGTGATCGCGCGCCCATCAGGCAAGATCGCGATGTGCCACCGCGACTCGGCGTCGGTGGGCGCAACCAGCAAGCTGCGCGCCGGTTCGGCGACCAGACCTTTAGTCTTCCGGCCCCAGAACCCGGCGATGAGTTCATCGAGCCCGTCGAGCGCGAACCGGGCGTCATAGGCGGCGGCGCGCCCAAGTGCGCTCTCGGCGTCAGCGCGGTGAATCGCAGTCTCGTGCGCTTGCCTACGAGCCCAGAACGCAAGCGGCGACGAAGACGGAAGGAAGGTCCACGCATCGATGTCGGCGGGCGCGGCTCGCAGCGTTGCGATCAACGCGCCGTGGCCCTCGACGAACCAGTCAACGAGACCGTCGTCGGGAGGTGTTTCGAGTGCCGGCTGCCCACCGTCGGCCACCGCGGCGAGGCCCTCGCGCACATGCGTCGTGGCCCATCGGTGGACGCCGCCAAGGTGACCGACGACATCGCGCACCTGCCAGCGCGGGCAGGTCGGGACATCGGCGTCGAGACCAGCGCAAGTCGCGGCGGCGGCGAGCAGATGCCCCTCGTGCTGAAGGACGTCGATATGCTCGGCAATCTCCATGCGAGCAGGCTCCCACGCCCGGCCGACAACTCAGCTGCGACCGTGCGACGATCGCGTTACCGGCGTCTGCGCGGACGCCGCCTGAACCGTTCTTGAACCGCGTGCTGGACCAACACCGGAATGAATTGCGTCACTCGGGCGTCGCGGAACTGCTGGGCCTCCTCGAACACCGCGCTTTCGATCTCTCGCTCGTCGGCGCGATCGTTGAACTTCCGCTGCAGTTGGTCGGAGACGCGGTGCAGATGCACATCGAGTGCTTCGGGTGTGAGCTCTTGGACGCCGGGCATCGGTTGTCCCTCCGCTGTGTGAGACGCCTGTCAGCCGTTATGCCCGCCCAGCGCGGAGGGAGCCGCGCCCCGATGCTCGTTCACCCAAATTTCACCTCACGCCCGCAGACACAGAGGCGCGCGTCAGGCGGCTGCCGTCAGCCCCCGAGCACTTCTGCGAGCACCGCACGGTGGGCCGGGCGCGCCTCTTCATAGCGCTGCCGGCCGGCCGCGGTCAGCTGGGCGTAGATGCCTCTGCGGTCGCCGCTGCACATTGCGCGTTCGACGAGGCCCTGATCTTCGAGGCGCCCGACGACGCGCGAAAGTGCGCTCTGGCTGAGGGGGACAAGGTCGGCGAGCACTTGCATACGGCAATCGTTCACTTCGAGGACGGCGAGCCTCTCGAGTACCTCGTACTCGCTGACTCCGAGGCCGTGCGGGCCTAGCGCCCGCTCGAGTGCACCTGTCGTACGCGCGTGGCTGTCCATCAAGATCCGCCAGCGGTCAGCCAGCTCGTCGGCCTGGTCGGTTGACCCGGGCACGCTCGGCTGCCCGACTGCCGGCGGGGCGTCGTCCGCGTCAATCGGTTGTCCGGTGCTCATTGTGCGTGCAACGATACCACTCGCCGTCAACATTTCTACTCACAAAGTATGTTGTTGCAATCTATGCTAGTGCATGTAGTGTCAACGCATGGACCTCTCAACCTCTTCCGCTTCAACATCAGCCACCGCCCGCTGGGACGCGCGCCTCTGGGCCGCCCTCCTCGTCTTGTGCGGCGTCGTCTTCCTCGACGCATTGGACGTGTCGATGGTCGGGATGGCGCTGCCCTCGATCCGCAAAGACCTCGGCCTCACCACCAGCCAGCTCCAGTGGGTCGTATCCGGCTACGTCCTCGGCTACGGCGGGTTCCTTCTTCTCGGCGGCCGAGCCGCCGACCTCCTTGGTCGCCGCCGCACCCTCTTGATCGCACTCAGCGTGTTCACCGTGGCGTCCGCTCTCGGCGGCCTGGTCAGCGACGGCTCGCTGCTGATCGCGGCCCGCTTCATCAAGGGTGCGAGCGCGGCGTTCACCGCACCTGCGGCGTTGTCGATCATCACGACCACGTTCCCCGAGGGTCCGGCCCGAAATCGAGCCCTCAGCATCTTCACGACCGTCGGCGCCAGCGGCTTCTCGTTCGGGCTCGTGCTCGGCGGGCTGCTCACCGAACTCGGCTGGCGCTGGACCTTCCTCGTCCCTGCGCCGCTCGCGGTCGCGCTTGTGATCCTCGGGCGCCGGGCGATACCGACCGACCGCGGGGTGTCGGGCGGCCGCTCACAGTACGACGTCCCCGGTGCGCTCACTGTGAGCGCGGCCATGCTCCTGCTCGTGCGCACCGTCGTGACTGCTCCGACGTCGGGCTGGGGGTCGGCGTCCATCGTCGGTGGTTTCGTCGTAACAGCGGCACTGCTCGCGCTGTTCGTCGTCATCGAGCAGCGCTCGGCGCACCCGTTGGTGCGACTGGGAATTCTGCGTTCCGGAGCCCTGGTCCGCGCGAACATCGGCGGTGCCGCGATGTTCGGCTCCTACATCGGGTTCCAGTTCATCGGCACTCTGTACATGCAGCAGATTCTCGGGTGGTCGTCACTCACAACCGCTCTCGCGTTCTTGCCGGCGGGCCTCGTCGTCGTCCTCGGGTCGACTCGGATCGCACCCATCGTCAACCGCTTTGGGACGGCGCGGCTGATCGTGCTTGCGTTCGCTTCGCTCGTCGTCGGCTACCTGCTGTTCCTGCGGATCGGCGACCGACCGGAGTACCTCGCGGTGATCCTGCCGACGATGCTCTTCCTCGGCGTCGGTTTCGCGCTCGGATTCCCGTCGTTGAACATCCAGGCGACTGCGGGCGTCCGCGATCACGAGCAGGGTCTCGCGTCGGGTCTGCTCAACACATCGTTCCAGTTGGGCGGCGCCGTCGGGCTCGCGGTCATCACAGCGGTGCTCATCAGCAACACGGGGGCTGGGGCAGGCGCACACTCAGTGCTCGCCGGCTACCGTCCAGGCCTTGCAGTCGCGGCCGCAATCGGTGCGCTCGGTCTGCTCGTGGCTGTGGGCGCGCTCGTCGCATGGCCCGCCCGCCGGGTGGCGTTGGCCGGCGGACCGGACGGCGCGACGGACCTGATCGTGCCCACCGGC
>PLCK01000044.1:5449-9731 GCA_003134755.1 Actinomycetota bacterium
GCAGTCGGCGTCGCGGCGGCAGCAACTGGCGTGGTCATCGTCGCGACCCACAAGTCCCACAAGACGACGCCGCTCGCGCAGACGACGACATCGAGTTCGGCGCAATCGACCCCGACAAGCACGGCGGCGGCAGCAGGTACGCCGACCGCAGGTTCGCCATCGGCGGCGATTTCGTCAGCCGCTNNCGGCGACGGCGACGGCGACGGCAAGCGGTGCGCGCGGATTGACCGGCAATGCAGCGATTATCGCTGGCCATGTCAGCGGCAGCAGTGGAACAGGCGTGCCGGGGGTCGCGACCGAAGTCAGCCTCGGGCTTGTCGGCTACGTCGCAATCGGCCCTGACGGGTCCGTCTTTGTCGTCGACGACGCAGCCGGCCGGCTGCTCCGGATCAAGGATGGGCAGGCAACGATCGCGTACGCCGGCAGCGCCAAAGGCGGGCGCGTCGGTGGCCTTGCCGTGAGCCCGGCAGGGAAGGTGGTCGTCCTCACGACCGATGGTCTGCTCGAGATCACCGGCGACGGCAAGTCGACGCTGATCGCGACGTTGGCGCAGCTCGGCGGCGTAACGCCTGGATCGGAGACACCGCTCACGTACGACGGCGCCGGAAACCTCTACATCGCGAACAGCAATGGCTACAAGGTGTTGCGGCGGGCTGCCGACGGCTCGATGAGCACCGTCGCCGGCACCGGCAAGTTCGCGCCGCTGCTACCTCCGCTGGGTGATGGCGGCGCGGCGACGGCGGCACCGATGTCACATATGACAGCCATGGTCGTCGACACCAAGGGCGACCTCTTGATCGGCCAGGCACAGGGCGCACTGCGGATGGTGTCGGTCGACGGCACTCTGAGCACGATCGCCGGTGTCGGGACGACGAGGGTGTCGAGCAGCAGCGAGGTCATTGCACCCGACGGCACGAAGGCGACCGATCTCAAGCTGTCCCAGGTCGCGTCTCTCGCCGTCGACTTGCAGGGCCGGATCTACGTCGGAGACTCGCAGTCCGGGGTCATCTTCCGAATCAACGCTGACGGCACCATGACATTTGTGGGCGGCGATCAGGTCGGCACCGTCGCGCCGACCACCACGGGCCTACCCGCGAATCAAACCCGATTCGCCGACGCGAACGGCCTGGCGTTCGACCGGAGCGGCGCGTTGCTCGTCGTCGAAGCAGGCCTGTTGCTTAAAATCGACGGCGTCGGCGCGGCCTGATCGATCGCGTCGTTGGATGCCCTCGGCGACGCCACCGCACGCTGAGGCCGCAGCGCGATCGTCGTCCGGTCAAAGGGCGCTGCCCGAACTGGCCCGCGCACCCGTGTTCTCGGCGATGGTCGCACTGACCGTCGTGCTCACGGCGTTCAGTGATCGGTACGGCTATCACCGCGACGAGCTCTACTTCCGGATGCTGAAGCCGGCTTGGGGCTACGTCGACGAGCCACCACTGACCCCGATCGTCGCTCGCCTCTTCACCCGAGTGATCGCTGACCAGCCCTGGGCGCTGCGCATTCCGGCAACGCTCGCAACGGTGGCGTCGGTGTTCGTCGTCGTCCTCGTCACACGCGAGGTCGGTGGCGGCAGGCACGCGCAGACGCTGTGCGCGTGGGGATATGCGTTTGCCTCGTTGCCTCTGGTGATGGGTCACGTGCTGCTCACGTCGACGCTCGACCTGCCCGTGTGGCCGCTCGTCCTGCTGCTCATGATCCGAGCCCAGATACGACAGCAACCGCGGTGGTGGTGGCTCGTCGCCGGGGTCGTGGTCGGCCTGAGCATGTACAACAAGCTGCTCGTCGCCGTGCTGCTTGTTGCGATTGCGGCTGGGCTCGCCCTGGTCGGACCACGCTCGACGCTGCGGTCGCGGTGGGTCGTCGGCGGGGCTGCCCTCGCGCTCGCAATCGGGTCGCCGAATATCGCGTACCAAGCGACCCATCACTGGCCGCAGCTGAGCATGGGCCGCGCGCTTGCCGACCACAACGCTGGCGACGTGCATATACAGATGTGGCCGTTCCTGCTGCTGATGCTGGGCCCGCCGCTGGTCCCGATCTGGATCGCGGGCATCGCGAGCCTGTTGCGACGGCCCGAGTGGTGGATGCTGCGCTTTCTCGCTGCGGCGCTGCCGGTGCTGCTCGTGCTCGTATTCATCATGGGCAGCCAGGTCTATTACCCGTTCGGGTTGGTCGCCGTGCTGTTCGCGATCGGCTGCGTCCCGGCCGACCGTTGGATGGCAGCGTCGCGACGGCGGCGTGGTGTCGTCGGGGCGGGCGTTGCTCTGAACGCCGCGGTCAGTCTCGTGATCGGACTGCCGTTGATACCGCTGTCTTCGCTCGGCAACACTCCCGTGCCGGCAATCAACCAGATCGCCCAGGACTCCGTCGGATGGCCGGCCTACGTTCGTGAGGTCGCCGGGGTCTACTCAACCGTGCCGCAGGCCGAGCACGCCCAAACCGTGATCATTGCGAGCAACTACGGCGAAGCTGGCGCTATCGACAAGTACGGCGGCACCTATCAACTCCCCACCGTCTATAGCGGCCAGAACCAGCTGTATTACGAGCGGCGGCCGCCTTCGACGGCGTCCGTCGTGGTCTTCGTCGGTGGACCATTCTCCCGCCTGCGCAGCCAGTTCGCATCGTGCGCGATCGTCACCCACCTCGACAACCTGATCGGCGTCGACAACGAGGAGCAGAACCAGCCGGTCGCGATCTGCCGTGGGCCGATCGGAGCGTGGCCGGCGGTGTGGCCGGCGTTCAAGCACGAGGACTGAGCGACCCCAGCGGCCTGACAGTCGACCGCACGGACGTTGACCGCACGGACGTTGACCGCACGGACGTTGGACCGAACGGGCCATGCAGAGCCAGATCGTCGCTGCCGATGGCGAATACGGACGGCATCCCAAACCGGTTAGAGGCGGGCCAGGTGACGCAGGACCAGGCACGTCACGATGCCGACGGCGACAACCGCTGGTCCCGGCGGCACACGGCCGCCATGATCGTTCGAACCGCAATCGTCGGCGGACCCATCGCAGGCTCGGTGGCGGCGATGGCCGTCATCAGTCGCGCCCTGCCGCCGCCCGGTGCACGCGCGGGCACGGTCGCACGCGGCGGCTGGTGGGCAGCGGTCCTGATCGGGTCGCTGATCGCCATGTGGCTGGTCGACCGGCTCACGCGCAAGCTTGCTCCCCTGGCGGCTCTCCTGGATATGGCGGTTCTCTTTCCCGGCCGCGCACCAACCCGTCTGAAGGTCGCCCGTCGAGCCGGTGACCTGCGCCAACTCGAGAACGTGTCTCAGGACGCTCGGGGGCTTGACCGGCGCACCGGGCTCGCCGAAGCCGCGGAGCAGATCCTCGCGCTGGTCGGCTCGCTCCGCGCCCATGACCGGCACACCCGTGGCCACTCCGAGCGGGTCCGCGTCTACACCGACCTCATCGCCGCCGAGATGCATCTGCCGCCGGCGGCGGTCGACCGCTTGCGCTGGGCCGCCCTGCTCCACGACATCGGCAAGATCGCCGTACACCCGGACATCCTCAACAAGGACGGCAAGCTCGACGACCATGAGTGGGAGGTAATAAAGAGCCATCCTCTCGAAGGTGCGAGGCTAACGGCGCCCTTGGCCGGCTGGCTCGGCGCATGGGCAGACACGATTGCGGAGCACCACGAGAAGTACGACGGCACCGGATACCCCTACGGGCTGTCGTCTGACCGGATCTCCCTCGGCGGTCGCATCGTCGCGGTCGCGGATGCCTACGACACGATGACCGCGGTTCGCAGCTACAAGCGCGCCATGAGCCCTGAGGCCGCTAGGAAGGAACTGGCGGCGTGTGCGGGCTCACAGTTCGATCCCCAGGTGGTGCGCGCGTTCTTGGACGTCTCGATCGGCCGGTTACGGCCGATCACCGGTCCGCTGGCCTGGCTCGGCTCGCTGCCGTTCGTAGAAAGCGTTCCTCGGCTGGGCCAGGTGGCCTCGGCGCTCGGCAGGGTGGCGGCATCCTCTGTTGTTGTCGCAGGCGCCGTCACCGCCGGGGCGGCACTGCATGCCGCCGCGGCTCGGACAGCTTCGGCACCGGCTCCGCACCACCTCACCTTCCCGACCACCTCTCCGACGACATCTACCACGACCACGCCGACCACCTCATCGACGACTACGACCACCTCGACCACCTCGACCACCACGACCTCGACGACGACGACCACCTCGACCTCGGTCCCTCCGAGAACTCCCGCCGGCTCCGGTGGCGCTCCGCACCACAAGACGCCCGCGACCACCGGTAAGCGCGTCACTTCAGGGCGCCGACAC
>PLCK01000141.1 GCA_003134755.1 Actinomycetota bacterium
GCGTTGACGTCGATGTGCAGCCGGGATTTCCCCTTGTCCGGCTCATCCGTGCGACTGAGGATGATCGTCGGCTGCGGACCACCGAACCCGTCGCGCGGCCCGATCTCCACCGTGCCGTCGTCCTCGCGATCGAGCACGACGAAGTCCAGGACCTCGCGCCAGAACCGCGCCAGCACCTCAGGGTCGCGGCAACCGAGCACGAGCTCACTAATCCGACATGCCATAGCGAAACCTGCTCTCAGCCTGGGAACTGCCGGGGAGACCGCCCGCGAACCTGATGGGCTCCCAGCAGTGAAAACAATCCCGCGACCGTACCGGGACGAGGCGAGCACGGGCGAAATGATTTCAGGCCAACCTTGGACGGGCGCCGCGCGTCGAGATCAAGGAGCATGATCGCGGTCGGGTGGAACGGGGTGTGCGGATGCGTTGCATGCGAAGCGCGGCACTCACGGTTGGGGTGTTGGCACTAGCGGTCGTGTATGGCTGCGCCACTAGACCGACTGCACCGCGCGTGGCCGGCAGCGCTTCGCCCAGGGTGTCGCCGCTGCCGCGGCCGCCGGTGACCGGCACTGCGTCGCCGTCCGCCCCGCTCTCGAAATCCGCGCCGCCAGCCAGCAGCGGCGCCGGCGGTTCCGCGGTGGCCTCGGCGCGGTGCGTCTCGGGCGATTGCGGCATTGAGCCGAGTGGGGTGGCGCTGGTGCTCGATGATGCGCAGCGGTTCCGCATCGAGAACCTCGCTACCGGCACGACGTTGCACTCCGTTTCGCTCGGCGGGATCCCCGGCGGTCCATCGCTGATCGCGACGAACCCGACGGGTGGTTGGGTCGTCACCTACACACCTGACGTGTCGCCTTCGTGGGGCTTCGCCTCGACCCGGTTGGCGCTGGTCTCCACCGACGGCACCGCGACCCCATTCGACGCGCCGCTCGGCGCCGGTTTGGCCGTGACCGGCCTAGCTGTCAGCCCCGACGGGGGCCGGCTCGCCTACGCGCTGTTCCCGGTATCGGCGGATCAGCAGGTGGCATCGATTGTGGTGCTGCCGATGCCCGGACATGACGGGACGACGCACACCTGGCCCGTCGCGGACGCGACCGTGAACGAGATCGAAGACCTTTCCTGGGCACCGGATGGNNGGCTTCCAGACAGGTGCCGGCATCGCCAGCAACCCGATCACGCTCGACACGGCCACGCCCGGCAAGGCGCCGACTCGGTCGCCGTGGCCAAGCACCGGCGTCCCGTGCGGGGTGGACGGCGCGACGTGGCTCGGCGCCAGCGGCCGGTTCGCGGTCATCGCTGACTGCGCACCCGCGGGCACCTACATCGAAGTCCAGCCGGCATCTGGCATACCCACCGGCGCACGAGTGCCGCTGGCAGGCTATGGCTGCGGCGCCCGGATGCACCCCTCNNCACGTTGTCGACGCTGCCTGGTAGCCGCTCAAGCAAGACCGGCGACCGAGGCGTCGGGGCCGTTGCTGGGTGCGATCACCGCGGCAGTGCCATACGCGACGACCTCGGTCATGAAGCTCGATAGTTGCGACGCATCGAAGTCCTCGACGCAGACGATCGCGTCATCGCGGCGACGAACGCCTGGGGAGCTGCGCACGGTCTCTCGATGCTCATGCTCGGACCCATCGCCGAACAAGAAGCCTCGGCACAAGAAGCGCTGATCGATGCGTACCTGCCTGGTCGGCCGAGGCTTGATCACCCGCCGGACTATCTAGACCGGAACGGCTTTGGGCAGCGAGGCGGCGGGATCTGCTCGCTCGCGCTCGACCTGTCCGTGGAAAACAGCGGTAGACCGCCGTTTCGAACGNNGGCTCGCGGAGGCCGAACGTGCGGCGATCGCGGCGTCCCGTTCGGCGTCCCCGATGCGCGGCGGTTCGGTCTTCACGTCGTACGCTCCGTCGGTTCGTCCTCGGCGAGCAAGCGGTAGAGCGAGCGCCTCGTTTCGGTGAGCAGTTTCTCGGCCTGGGACACCTGCTGCTCGTTTCCCGTCGCCGCCACCTGCATGACGGCCGCCATCAGCTGGCCGATCTGCGCGCGGAGCCGCCCAGCGCCATCGTCGGCTTCGTCAGCCATGTCTTCCCATGGCGCCCGCCGGCCCTGCGAGGCTCGCTCGACTTCGGTTCTGCCGGCGTCGGTCAGAGAGAACGTACGCCGGCCGTCCTGCTCCTCGACCGAGACCAGACCTTCGTCCTGCAGCTGCTGCAGCGTCGGATAGACCGAGCCCGGACTGGGGCGCCAGACGCCGCCGCTACGTTCCGATAACTCGGTGATGATCTGGTATCCGTGCATCGGCGCCTCGGCCAAGAGCGTCAGAACTGCAAGTCGGACGTCGCCGCGGCGCGGGCGTGGTCGTCCGCCGCCGCCGAACCACGGCCCTGGAAACGGCGGGCCGCCGAAGCCCCACGGACCTCGCCCACCGTGATGACCCGGGCCCCGTCCGCGGTCACCGCGGNNCCGCGTTCGCCGCGCTCGCCGCGTGGGCCGCCAGCCATCATGAACGCCTCGCGCGCCGCCTTGGCGAGCCGGCGGTGTCCCGCAAACATGTGCTGCCAATCCTCGCGTCCGCCGCTCCAGCCCTCGTTCGCTGTCGCATCCATCGTGTACCTCCACTGTGTGTCGTAGAACCATCACGATATATCGCGTACATGATCTGTCAAGTGGTTCTAAGGCGCATTTGCGAGCGACCGCGCGTTCAGCTGAACGCGGCA
>PLCK01000138.1 GCA_003134755.1 Actinomycetota bacterium
ACGGAGGCGGCTATTCGATCAACTCCAACCCCGCCAACGTCACCGCGGGTAAGGTCAGTTCTGGTCCGATGAACTTCGGCGCCAACCGCTTCGGCAATGCGTATCACTACGGCATTAAGGCGCATCTCGTCGCGCCGTTCAACGTCGCTTGGTCCGGCAACGTCTCAGATGTTGACGGCAGCGTGTTGCCCTAGCCATCGGAGACTGGTGGCGGGCTCTGCACTCGAACTTGAGCCCGCCACCATTCGGCTGTACGGCGCCGCCTTGGCACATCCGGTCTCGAGCTCTGCTGCAGATGCCTTATCGTCGTTGTGATGCGCGCAAAACTGGGGTGGGCCATAGGTATCGGCGCGCTCGCCGTTGGTACGGCGGCCGCGGTGGCGGTTGGTTGGCCGCTTCGTACGCTGCATCATCATTCCGCGCAGCCGCAGCCGCACCCGAAGCCGGCCACTACCTTCGTTCAAAGAGCGCCAACAGCATCCAGAAAATCGACATTGGTGGGTTGCATGTCGCGGCCGTCGGCGTGTGGTTGGCCGGATGCATCGAATACCGGTGCGAGCGGCAGGCTCTCGCTGTCGGGTTCGATCATCAAGACGACGGACGGCGAAGTGATTCGAAATCTCGCGATCACGGGACACATCACGGTGACCAGCCCAAACGTCTCAATCGAGAACGTCAGCATCGTGGGTGACAGTAGTTTGGCTGCAATCGATGCGCACGCGGCAGACGGTCCGGTGACGATCGATCATGTCACGATCACCTACCCCGTTGGGGTGTTCCCCGTCTCGGCGGGTGCGATCTGGGGCGGCGCCGGGCTCACGGTAACTAGCTCCAACATCTCGGGCTCGCCGGATGGCATCGACGCGAGCGGCGACCCTGTGCTGATACAAGACAACTGGATCCACGACCTCCAGTACAACGCGGCGAAATCAACGCACGACGACGACATCCAAACGCTCGCCGGCTACATAACGATCAACCACAATACCCTTGATGCCACCGCGCCCGCGACGAATTCCTGTCTGCAGATAGGGAACCTTCAGGGCAACCTGAAGCAGCTAACCTTCACCCGCAATCTTTGCGACGGCGGCGGCTTTTCGATCAATGCCAATCCTGCGTCGGTAAAGGCCGGGAAGGTGAAAGCCGGCCCCCTCATCTTCACGAGCAATCAGTTCGGCCGCCATGCACGCTACGGCATCAGTGCGCACCTGGGCGCACCGTTCGCGTCGACCTGGGTTGGCAATATCCGGGACGACGATCGCTCGCCGGTGCCGTGAAATCGTCCTTGCTCAGCCGCCGGATGATTCGCGAAGATGAATCAGCGCGCTTGCGAGGCCACGTCGCTCGTTCAGGACGAGCGGTCCATGTGGCGGTGCCGTGCGGACCGGATTCGAGCCCGCCTGATGGCGCCGTCAGTGAAGGTCGCAAGCGTGAGCGCAGTGGCCAAGGCGAGTAGAGCGATCGTTACGTTCTTCCGGACGACGCTCGATCTCTTCAGGTTGAGCAGTTCGGGCGAGACGACGGTCTCCATGGTCACTTGCTGGGTCGGAGAGTGTGCGACGTTCTGACTGCGTTTCGCGATGTCACTTTGGATCCGTTCGGCGACGTACTGGAGCGTCCGTAGCGACTTCGTTGGCGACGCGGTTTCGACGTCAATCACGAGCACGGAACGGCGAGTCGGGTCCTGGCTGATCGTGTACGTCGGTTCGAGCTTCGCCTCACGGACGGCAGTTCGCGAAACGGTGCTCGTTTCGAAGAGTGCGAGATCGGCCGCGGTGAGCGCGAGCGTGGAGTCGAAATTGTGGATCAGCGGGCTCTCCGGTGTGACGGTGCTCCCGGTACCTTTGGTGGTTGCCGATGCTCTGACGTTGGCAAATACCGGGCCCTGGATGATGACCTGCGCCTCCGCCGGGTAGGAGGCCGCCGCGTTGGCGGGGGTTACAGCTGCGATCAGGCCGCCGATGACGATCACCGGAAGCGTGACAAACCAACGGCGAATCGCGATTCGGAGCACGGTCCAAATGCTCACCGTGGCCCTCGCCGCAGACCCAGCCGAGCGCGGTTAATACGCACCCGAACCCTTCGCGACGGCAAACACGGTCTTCCAGAGGATCATCAAATCCAACGCTAGAGACCAGTTTTCCACATACCGCAGGTCAAGGCGCACGCTCTCGTCCCACGTCAACGCGGAGCGACCGCTTACCTGCCACAATCCGGTCAGGCCGGGCCTGACCATCAGCCGGCGGTGAACGTGGAGCTCGTAGCGGGCTACCTCACCTGGGAGGGGCGGGCGCGGGCCAACGAGGGACATATCACCGCGAACCACGTTGATGAGCTGCGGCAGCTCGTCGATGGAGTACCGGCGCAAGAACCTACCGACTCGCGTCACCCGAGGGTCACGCTTGACCTTGAAGAGTAGGCCGTCGGCGTTCTCGTTCAGATCGATCAGCTCGGAGACACGCTGCTCTGCGCCGACGACCATCGACCGGAACTTGTACAACGTGAACTCCCGACCGCCCTTGCCGACTCGCGTCTGGCGAAACAGGGCGGGGCCCGGGCTGGTCAGGCGGACTGCGGCAGCGACCATACCTAGTACGGGCGCAAGCAACACGAGCGCGCTGGCCGCGACCAGCCTGTCGACAACACCCTTCGTGACACGGCCGAGGCCGGAGAGTTGCGGCTGCTCGACGACTAACATCGACAAGCCCGCAATGGGACGCATGTGGATACGTGGGCCGGCGACCTCGGCCAAGCCGGGCGCGATCATCAGTTGGAGGTTCGTGCCTTCGAGATGCCATGCGAGCTGACGCAGGCCGGCGCCGTGCATCTCTGGGCACGCGGTTGCAGCGACCGCATCGGCATCGACAATGGCGGCGACCGACGCGACGTCCTTGAATGTGCCGAGCACCGGAATGCCGGCCTCCGCGAGCAGGCCCGAGGGCTCGCCGCCGTCGGGCAGACAGGCGGCCACCATCTGAAGACCGTCCCAGGGCTCCCGCTCGAACTGGCTGACCAGGTGCAGCAATTGCGATTCGCTTCCGACGCCGACAACCCGTTGAAGGCACCGGCCGCGCGCCCGTAAGCGGTGGATAACTCGGCGGCTGACATGGCGACTGATTGCGGTCAGAATGGCAGCCGTCGACACCGCGAAGAGCACGTAGCCACGCGCGATTTCAGCGTGAACGCCGTACGACAGCATTGCCAATGCCGCGACCAAGCCGACCGCCGTGCGGCCCACGCGCTTGAACTCCTCGGAGCCCGCACCGAGGATGTGCGGCTCATATGCCTTGGCGACCCAAAGGCCCACCAACCAGCAGAGCGGGACGACCGCGAATCCGTAGTGGGCGAGGAAGGTCCCGACGCCGACGTGCTGGCGCGGCCGGGTCGAGGCCGCGACCGAGGCGGCTGTGACAGCTGCGACAACGTCGCCTGCAAGTAGCGCGACCAGGTAGCGGCGCAGCCAGTTGCGCCTGGGACGCGCAGCACCTGTAGCGGTCGGATCCCAGACCGGCCAGGCCCGCTTCCATGCCTCGAGTGACAGGTCGCGGTCGCGCATGCGAGCTTCGCGACGGTCGACGTACGGCCAGCTCAACCCACTCGTCGGGTCGACGACGGAATCACGCGAGTCAAACCCCATCCGCGTGTCGTCAATTGCTTCAGTCATCTGTGGTCCCCCCACGGATTCGGCGACTGGCTCCGGGCGATGGCCGGGCCCGCGATCCCGTCGGCTCGACCCTACCCCCGAGTCAGTCCGGCGCAATCTGGTTAGTCCGTTATTCACCCTGTCGGCGCAGCTTCTTCCCCTTACGTCCAGCGACTATCCACTGTTCGTACCTAGTAACGCCTACGTTTGCGGAACCGGCCGCTGATGCTGATGCCAGGATGCGGCGGCTTTCCTTACGAGTCAACCGTGCATTTGGGAGTTAACCGTGCGTTGGCCTGGCTAGTGCCCTCCCAACACGAGTGCTGTCCCTGCGGGCGGGTAGCCGATGTCGGCGGGGTGCCCGGCTGACAGCGTGAAAGGCCCGGAACTTCCTCGGTTGACGAAGCCTCCCTCTCAGTGCGGCGTTGGATCGCGTTGGCGTCCCCCCGAGACAGCTGTTTGGGTGGCCTTGCGTGCGGTTTCGGGCAATAGCCTGCCGACGTCGAACGGCTGCCGGATGACGTCGGGCGTCATGCCGCTGCAGGAGGGTTGTCGTTCGACCACCGTGGTGCGCCACAGCGCTGCCGAGGCGCCAACGAGCAGGAAGAAGCAGGCCGAGAACGTCGGGAACGATAATGAATCGAAGGTTCCGGACAACACGACGCCGACGAGCGCCGCGGCCGTGATCGACTGACCGAGGTGGCGCGCTTCGTCGTCGACA
>PLCK01000032.1 GCA_003134755.1 Actinomycetota bacterium
CGGATCTCCGGCATGGTCGACGAAACGACGACTGCCGCCAAGGAGATCTCGATTGCCACCCAACAGCAGCGGTCGGCGTCCGACCAGGTTGTGACGGCGATGATGCAGGTCTCCGACGTGTCGCGGCAGTACGTGGTCGGTTCGAAGCAGGCCGCCGCGTCGGCTGCCCAGCTCAACGTGCTGGCTGCCGAACTGCGGGCATCGATCGCTCAGTTCAGGGTCGCGTAACCCGTTCGGTTCCCGCTCCGAACCTTCGCAGTGCCAGGTGCTGCTCAGACCCCCGTTTCAAGGTGCGCTCAGGGCTGCGAAGGGCTGGTTTCTGAGCCCCTGACTGGGCCGATCGGGCGAGCGTTTCTGTCAAGATCTGGCGGCGCATGTCGAGGAGTCTTAGGTGGGTACATGGGCGGAGGACCCGGAACTTCTCGCGACGTTCCGCGCCGAGGTGGACGAACGCCTCGCGTCGCTCAGTGCCGGGCTCCTACAGCTTGAAACCCATGGCGCCCCACGTCAGCTGATCGCCGCGCTGTTCCGCGACGCGCACACGGTCAAGGGTTCGGCCCGCATGATGGGTCTGACCAGGGTGCTCGAGACCGCCCACGCCGCAGAGGATCTGCTCGGCGCGTTGCGCGACGGCCGGTTCCAGATTCGCCGCGACTACGTCGACCTGCTGCTCGCCACCGTCGACGGCATCGGCCGGTCGATCTCCGGCGCTCTGGCTCCCGAGGTCGACGAATACCTCACGGAACTCGAGACCGCGCTCCGGGTCGCGCTCGAGGGTGAGGACCCCGTGAAGGTCCCGCGGATGTCGGAGCCCGTGCCCATACCGGTCGTCCCGCAGCCGCAACTCTTCGCGGGCATACCGCTCGCGCCGACCTTCCCCACCGCGGTCCAGGTACCGGTACCGACGGCCACCGGCGCTTTAGCCCCCGCGAGCCCTGCTGCCCCCTGGTTGCCGCCTGCGGTGCCACTGCCTCCGAGTGCGGCCGGCTCGACCGTGCCGCTACCGCCAACCCTGCTCGCTGACCGCGGTGGCGAGCGGGCCCCTGACTCGGTGCGCGTCACCTCCCAGCGCGTGTACGACCTGCTCGACGTCGTGGGTGAAGCGGAACTTGACGCCCGCCGGGTCGAACAGAACGCCGAGAAGGTCATCGCGCTCGCGAGCGATCAGAAGCGCTGGTTGCGTGCACTGCGTGACGCGGTCGCCGCGAGTGGCGCAAGCCTGCCGGACGACATCGAGCTCGCCGTCTCCAACGTGATGTCGGTCACCGACCAGATGCAGAGCTCGGGTCACCAGTTGCGTGAGCTTGTGGAAGACGCCCGCGGCCGGCTCGCGCTCGTGCGCGACGGCGCGATGGGCCTCGCCATGGTTCCGGTGCGGCGCGTCGTCGCAGCATTTCCGCGGTTGGTGCGCGACGTGGCCAGCTCGACCGGCAAGGACGTCCGGCTGAACCTCATCGGCGAGGACGTCGAACTCGACAAGAAGGTGCTCGATGGCGTTGCCGACGCTCTGAAGCACCTCGTCATCAACGCCGTCGATCACGGCTGTGAGACGCCCGAGGAGCGGATCGCCGCAGACAAACCACCGCGGGCCACCGTCACCGTGCTCGCCAAGGCCGCCGGTGGCACCGTGGTGCTCGAGGTCTCCGACGACGGGCGGGGGATCGACGAGGACAAGGTGCGCGCCGCCGCCATCGACCGCGGCCTGCTGCCGGTCGGCAGCACGCTCGCCGGTGGCCAGCTCTTCCAGCTGTTGTTTCTCGCCGCGTTCTCGACGTCCGTCACCGTCACTTCGACCTCCGGGCGCGGCGTCGGTCTCGACGTCGTCAAGACCGCAGTCGACGACCTGGGCGGGACAATCGACGTCTTCAGCGAACTCGGCTCCGGCAGCAGGTTCGTCCTGACTCTTCCCATCACGCTCGGCGTGTTGCGGTGCCTGATCGCGCGGGTCGGCGACGAGCGTTACGCCGTCCCCGTGCCCGGCGTCATGGAATCCCTGAGCCTGCGCGACGTTGCCGTCGAAAACGTGGCGGGCGTCCCTGTCGTCATTCGTCACGGGGTGTCGGTACCGCTGCTGGACCTCGGCGCCGCGCTCGGCGTCGAGAGTGCGCGGGACCCGCGGGCCGCTCTCGTCGTCCGGCACAGCGGAGCCAGTGACCTCATCGCCTGGTCGGTCGACCGGCTCGAGGGCGAGCTCGAGTTGGTCGTGAAGGACCTGGGTTCGTTCGTCGGACGGCTCCCGCTGGTCACCGGAGCCACGATCGACGGCGACGGCAGCGTCGTCTGCCTCATCGACCTGAGGGAGATCTCTGGGCGTGCCGGCGGCACCGGCCATGTCGGCGGGTCGGCCAACATGGTTGGATCCGTCACCGCGCAGAACGACACGACGCCGATGGGCCGCAAGCCCCGGATCCTGGTCGTCGAGGACTCGGTAGGTGTCCGTGAGCTCGAGCGGGTCATTCTCGAGAGCGCCGGCTACGAGGTCGTGACCGCGGTCGACGGCCTCGATGGCATTTCCCGGCTGCGCGCCGAGCCCGCAGATCTCGTTCTCTCGGACGTCGAGATGCCGGGGATGGACGGGTTCACACTGACCCGAACAATCCGCCGGACCCGAGGNNATGACCTCGCGCGGGGACGACGCCGATCGTCGAGCGGGTCTCGAGGCCGGGGCGAGTGCCTACCTGCTCAAAAGTGATTTCGATCAGACCGAGCTCGTGGATACGGTTCGGCGGCTTGTCGGCCGATGAAGACTGAGGAACGTCTTACCCGCCTGCACGTCATCGCTCCTGAACTGCCTGCTGTTCCTTGGAGGAACCTCGTATGCCGACCGTTGTGATTGCGGACGACAGCCCGACGCTGCGACGCATCGTCACCAGCGTTCTTACCCGCGAGGGTTTCGAGGTCATCACGGCCGAGGACGGCGTCGAAGCCGTGCAAGCCGTA
>PLCK01000188.1 GCA_003134755.1 Actinomycetota bacterium
TTCCTCGCGTCCTTCGTCGTCCCGAGCCTGGCGCTCCGGCTCCGCCGTGAAGCCGAATGATTGGTCTGTGAAGGCATCGTCGAGACCGAGATCAACCCGGAAACAAACGCCGTTCCGTCTTGATGGCAGAGTCTCGTTCATGACAATCGGCAGGGCAGCTAGGCGGGCGGAGCGGGAGCGGCGCGCCAGGGAGGTCTTCGGTGCAGACGCGGGTGTGGTCCTCGATCTGCTTGAGCTAACCGAGTTCGCGTGGCATGACTGCTATGGCGAAGTCACGCCGTCTGACCAGGTCATTGACGACATCTTCGCCGTCGCGCAGGGGACGCTCGCCGGACTCGTCCGCGCCGCGCGGCTGGCCGTCGAGGACTCTCGCGACCTTCGGGTGGCGGCTGATCACCTCCGCGGCTAGCGACCGCATTTGCCGCGCGTCGCGTTCGGGCTAGAGCCGGTGTTCTCGCGGTGGAGTAACCAGGCAGGTACGGCATCGTCGAACTGCGGCGCCTTCTCAGGGTCGGAATCAGGGTCATACCTGATGCGTGGCCGACCGGCCGCTCGGATGATTACCCGGTGTTGTCCATCGCGTTAGCGTGAGTCCCCCCGCCGTGGTGCAACTGCATCATCGTGGAGTGCGCGTCGTGATCTAACCCGACACAGTGCGCCTTGGCCTCGACGGGAGTCATTTCAGTGAAGTCGACGGACGTGGTTGCGTCGCCGGAGCAACATGGCGGCGATGGGTCGTTGGCGGTCGAGACACGCGGGTTGGCGAAGCGGTTCGGCGCCAACGTTGCGATCAATGGTGTGGACCTGTTGATCCCGCGGGGGTGCGCGTTTGGGTATCTGGGTCCGAATGGGGCGGGCAAGACGACGCTGATCCGGGTGCTGCTTGGGTTGACCCGCGCCGACGCGGGCACGATGTCGCTGCTAGGTCACCCGGTGCCCAAACATCGGGATGTGGCGCTGGCCCGGGTCGGGGCGATTGTCGACGAGCCGCGGTTTCACGGCCATCTGACTGGGCGGCAGAACCTGCAGGTGTTGGCGGCGGCCCGCGAACCCGCGGCCCGTAGCCGCATCGATGCATCGCTGGAACGCGTCGGGATGCTGCAACGTGCTGATGATCGGGTGTCGAAGTATTCGATGGGCATGCGTCAGCGGCTTGGCGTTGCCGCGTGTCTGATCGGCGATCCCGAGTTGTTGATTTTGGATGAGCCGATGAACGGCCTCGATCCGGCCGGGATGCACGACATGCGGGACATGATCAGGTCGCTGGTCGCGGAGGGCCGGACGGTCGTTCTCTCGTCGCACCTGCTCGACGAGGTGCAACGGACCTGCGACGCGGTGGCCATCGTGGACCGCGGCAACATCATTCGACAAGGACCCATCCCGGAGCTGCTCGCCGGCACATCGTTAACGCTGCAGGTCGACTGCTCCGAACCCGACCGGGCAAGGTCGCTGATCAGCAGCACCAATCTTGCCGCCACCACGATCGACGTCGAAGGGGACGGGTTGGCGATCACGCTCCCGGCTGGCACGTCGCGCGACGTCTTTGCCGAGGTCGCCCGCGTCTTGGTCACCGGCGGCATTGCGGTGTATCGCCTTGAGCCGGTCCAAGCGTCGCTGGAGTCGTGGTTCTTGCAAGTCACGAGCCGGTTGGGTGATACAGCGTGACCGCGGCCAGCGACGGCGGCGCGCCAACCGCATCGCCGTCGGCGTTGGGGCCGACGCGAGATCGCCGGGGGTCGCCGATCCCGACGTTCTCGATGATCGCAACGAGGTTCATGGAGTTGCGCAGGCGCCGCGGACTGATGATCACCTTGGTGCTCGTCACTATCGGCTTCCCCACAGTGTTCCTGGCCATTCGCCTGCTGCTACACGCCGTCGCCCCCAAGACCTATGGACCTGCTGGCGGATATGACATCTACACCGCCATGTCTGCCGGAGTGCTCTACACATTCGGGTTCATCGTCGCGGCCACCCTGGGTTGTACTGCCGGATCGGTGGACCTGGCAGAAGGTATGTTCCGGCACCTCGTGATCACCGGCCGTTCCCGGCTCGCGCTCTACCTGGCCCGGATCCCGGCCGGACTGGCCATCATCGGATCGCTGGTCGCCATCGGCTTCGCCATCGTCTGCGCCGTCTGCGTGTACGCCGCCCCGTCCAAGCTCAGCTACAACGGCGTGACCGTGCCCGCCGGCCTGTCCCAAAGCGGCCTGCAAACCTGGGCTGCCGACAACGCCGCCACCGTCGTATGCAACTTCTCCTACGACGGATCGATAGCGGGAAACGTCGGCTGCGACAACCGGCCGGGGCAGCCCCCCAGCGTCGTCACCCAGGGACCTACAGGACAGCTTGTCCCAGCCAGCGCTAGTCAGGCCAAGGCCGCGGCTACCCAGATCGCCCAACAGGACTACCAGCAGTACAAGAGGCAGTTCCGTTACCCGTCGAACTCGCTGATGATCAAGACCGGGCTATGGCTCGAACTCGAAGCAACCGTCGGGTTCATAGTCGGACTCGGACTCGGCTCCCTCCTCGGGCAGCGCACCACCGCCGTGATCCTCATGATCGTGCTGGAGGTGATCTTGACCCCGATCGCCGTCCGATCACGAATACCCCACTTCATAAACGCGCAACGGGGAATCGTCGGCGTCGCTACCGGCCACCTCGAACCCGGACAACTACCTCTGGCGTTCGGCGGCGGGGGCCGCGACTACCGACTCACCGAATCCACCACCACGGCCATCTGCGTCATCCTCGCCTGGCTCATCGGATGGACCATCCTCGGCTCCTGGCGAATGATGACCAGAGACGCATAACAGCGCCGAGGTAGCGGTCGACTCGGCCAGGTTCTGTTCGGAACGTTGTGTGGATGACGTGACCTGCCGGTCCCGTCACCAAGCGGCTTAAGGCTGAAGGCTTCAGCCCACTTTCCCCCGGCTGGCGCCGGTTGGCACCGCGTGCGGCCGGACCATCTGAGCCGGTGCGAACGAAGGCGCTACACAGCGAAGCACGCACATTCGTACGAGCCACAGGGATGAAAGAAACGCGCACATCTGCCGCGATGACGCGCTACCGCTCGTCTCCTATCTTGAGTTCGTCGATTACGCAGGTTCTCCCAATGGTTCGAGCCCGTCCGGCGGAGGTCCTTGTCCGGCCCAGTAATGCACGCCGGGATCCCATGACGGACGGACGACGATGTCGTCCGCCCGGCGTCGTGCCCAGGCGAGGGCATCGTGTAGGTCCTCGAAGTCCGGGCCGTTCTCAAGGAGGCCACTGTCATCGGCCAGACCCTCCCAATGGCACAAGTAGTGGGGCGGGTGAGTGGCTGCGTCTTGTGGGCGGCGTGCGAACCACCACGCGATCCAGACCCTTCCGGTCCGTCCGATCCCGGATGGCAAGTCTTTGGCGACGTCGAGCAGGTGTGCGGCTTCCACCCGGAGGGACTGGTCAAGGGCCGGTTCGGCTGCGATGCGTGCGAGCCGGATTCGAAGCTCGGGAAGGTGTTCATCGTTGGGCGCCGGACCGTCCGGAAGAACCTCGCTCAGATAGCAGCCGAGGTCGGTTCGCGACGAGACTCGCAGCCGGTCGGAGAGTAAGGCAGCTCGCCCTTCGAGGGCGTCCCGGCGCCGATCCACCGGCGAAGATTACCGCGCCAATGGGCGCGTACTCCTCGTGTACACCAACGCCCGCACATGCCGCGATGACGCAACCTTCTAGTCATCGCTCGGCTCAGAGGAGCGCATCCGCCCACGCGGCAGTGTTGTTGACCAGGTATTGGGTCGTCTCTTCCCAATAGCGTCCGTCCTCGATCCAGATCCGTGCCCATGGCTCTTGGCCGACGCTGGCTTGGCGGCGCAGCATCTCGTGCATCGCTCGCGCTCGCCGAGCGAGCATTCCCGCGAGTTCGCTTCGGCTCGGTCCGTCCAGGTCGTATCCGTCGACAAGTGCCCGCAGTCGGGGCGCGACCGCAGCAGCGTCGAGCGGAGGATGCAGCGGGACTGACGTCTGCGCGTTGTAGGCGAGGTCCCACAGACGCGAACCCGGGCCAGCGAAATCCCAATCGATAAACACCCACCGGTCGGATGCTCTCACCAGGTTCCATGGAGCCGGATCATTGTGACAGACCAACTCCTCACGATCCGGCGCGATCACCTGATTCCAGGTCGCCGACGCTGGTGGAACGAACGAAGCAGTTGCGATGTGAAGGTCGCGTAGAAGATTGCCGATCTCGCGCAGCTCGCTCAGCGAGTAACTCGGCGAGGGCGTCCCAACCACGCCGAGCACGAACTCAAGCACCTGTCGCCCTTGCTCGTCTCTACCCAAGGGCTTCGGTGCGCCGGTGAAACCAACCGAGGCCAGGTGCTCGAGCAGGGCATCCACCGCATCCGACCACGGTCCTACCGGCCGACGCACGGTGTCGCCGACCCGCACCGCGGCAGTGACGTTGCCGCCCAGCAACTCCTCATCCACCTGGACAGTGTCGCCGCCACGGCTGGCAGCTCGCCACCGGAAACGCACTGTCATGCCGCAATGACGCGCGTTCGATCTTGCTAAAGAACGGTCGTCGGGCCGAAGCCGACTGGGTGGACTACGCCTCGAGATCGCCAGGATGCGGAACGTCCGAACGCCCGATGGCCTTTGCTAATTGGTGCAGTTGGACGCGTTGCCGGTACGTCCAATCCGGCGGAATCGGGGAGCCATCACTCAGCGCTGTGGCTTCCTGAAGCCAGGCGTTCAGAAGGTTGTAAAAGCCGACGAGTTCGAGGTGGGACAGTCGCACGGTGGCCCCGCCGTCTGGGTTGGCCGTTATCTCCACTCGCGAATCATCTCCTGTTGTCGACGTACCGAACATCCTGTCTTGCCGCGATGACGCGCGTCCCAACGTGCCGGTGAGCGGGCGCATTGGCGCACCGAACCAACCGGCTGCGGCGGTGTCAGCCCGCCGAGGGGCACCGCCACATCAAGGGGAGCTGAGCTATCCGAATAGCTCGATCGACCGGGCCTGCCAACGACTTCGCGCCTCGTCCCTTACGCGCCGGAGGGCTTCGCTGCGCTCGAAGCGCACCATGTCCCAAACACCATGGTCGCGGGCGTGTACCTGGACGTCCTCCTCAGCCTGGCGATAGACCTCGCTGAGCTTTGCAAGCTCGGACATCTCCTCGCGGGTGACGACCTCTAGCACCTCAATCTCGATGTGCTGCAGCGCACTGCGTGTGGTTGCGATCATGCTCGCGAGCTCGCTCTGCGCGGGTGAAGCGTGAAGGTCGGTCGACTCGCGCAGCGTCAGGGTCACCTCGCCGGCCGGCGATACGCGCTCGAGCGCTTCGGGCCGGTCGATGCCCCAGCGCATGACGACGTCGTCAGGTTTCCACGGACCCGGGAAGACGTTCACGATCCTCACGCTGACGTCCTCGGGTGTGCCGAGCCATGTGCCGTTGATGCGCGCGAGCAGCGGTGTGAGCGTTCTGTGTCGATCATCCTTCGCGAGCGAGTGGATCTGCCACAGCGGGTTCTGCTTCGCATGCTCGTAGGGGACGTCGAGGTCGAGCTTGCGCGCTTGCTCGTCGTAGTACCAGGGCTGGAGGTACTCGAACTCGGCGAGCTGCGAAGCGGGCACGTTCGGGAGTTTTTGCTTCGATTCCTTGGGCCAGTCCTTGGGGAGCCAGGTAATCGGAAAGTAGACCTCGCGCTCCTTCTTGGCAGGCACGCCCGCCTTCTTGCACGACTCCCATGCGATCGAGTCGAGAGCCGAGCGAAGGTTGTGCAAGATGTCGCCGATGATCGCTCCCAGCAGCCCAGGAGGTGGCGAGTCGGCGCGTAGGACAACGTCGATTGTCCCGGCGTCAGGGTCTGTCGGGTACTCGAGGTGAACGTTCGCCTCGTCGAGGTACGCCGATGCCGCCTCGGCGTATCGCCGGAGGTGCAATTCCGCTTGTTTCAACTTCACTCGCCACGGCCATTCCATGGAGCCGAAGAGTAGACGTAGTTCGCGGTGTGCGGCGACGTAGTTCGCGGTGTGCGGCGNNACGCGAGCAGGTTTTCGTAGAAGTACGGTGCAAAGCGTGAATCGGCGGCCTCACGTAGTGACCGACACACCCGCGCATGTTGAGCCGGGCTGTTCAGCGAGAATTGGCGCGAATGTTCCAACACGAGAGCCGCCAACGGCTCGGGGTCTACCTCATCTTGGATACGGCCCCACGTGATGAAGTAACGCAACTCCCCGGCGGCGAGCTCCACCTCCACCGCCACGACATCATCCATGGCAAGACCTTGCCGCATCGGGACGGCTTGCGCGACGCGGCTCGACGGCAGAAACGCGATCATCTGCCGCTGGTGGAGCGATAGCTGTGCCGGTAATCGGGGTGTCGAGGTCGCATCCCTGATGATGGATGGGTGCTCCCACCCGAGGTCGCTCAGTTCGGTCATGAAGTATCGGAAGCTGTGGCTCGCACGCTCGGCACGGATCTGGTCGGCGTCTACTTCGTCGGCTCGGTAGCCCTGGGCGGGTATGTCCCCGGCGAGAGTGATATCGACATGGCCGCTGTGTCGGGCAGCGCACTTACACCCGCGCGGAGGCAGTCGGTGGCGTCAGCCGTCGTTGAGGTGAGCGCGGCGTGCCCGGCGCGCGGCGTGGAGTTCACTTTGTACCGCCGTGAAGTCGCGGGTTCACGTCCTGAAGGCGCTGACTTTGAGGTCAATGCCAACGGCGGACCGCGTATGCCCACTGCCGTGCACCTGGACGCCACGTCCGAGCCTGCCTTCTGGTACGTGCTGGACCGGGCGATCGCGCACCGGTCCGGTGTTGCGATCAGCGGGCCGCCGGCAGCAGGGATCTTCGCTGACATCCCTCGCCGCACCCTGCTCCAAGCCATGTATGAGTCGATGGCATGGCATCGCGCGCACGAGAAGGCGACCCTGTATTCGGTGTTGAACGCGTGCAGGGCGTGGAGGTTCGCTGCGGTGGACGTGCTCGGGTCGAAACTCGAGGGTGCAGCTTGGGCTCGTGCCCGCTGGCACGACACGAGCGCGATCGATGCGGCAGTGGCGCTTCGCCGCGGCGAGCACGCGACGCTTGACGAATCGGCGGTCGACGCCCTCCTTGCGTCCGTGACGACCCGGCTGCGCGATGCAGCGGAGACATAAGCACGAGGACGCACTCATTTGGCTCCGACAGCGCGCGTTCATTCGCTGCGGACGCACAGGGCTTCCGCGACACGAGCGGCGACCCGTGAGAGGCGCGGCGTTTGTCTCGTGCACACCAACTGACGCTTGACGAGGGTCAGCAAAATCTCTGTGACCACTTCGTGACCAATCGGCCAGTTTTCGATCTTCGGCCAACGACGACACCGCCGCTGACCTGCGACGATAGAAGTTGATCAAGTAGGGCCGGTGAGAGTCGAACTCACACTGGCGCGGACCTAAACCGCGTGCCTCTGCCGTTGGGCTACGGCCCCTTGTGCGGCCATTATGGCTGGTCGCGAGCACCCGAACGTCTGTCCGGCCATCGCATCCGGCGAGCTAGACCCCCAGGTCCTTGCGCAGTTTGGCGACATGGCCGGTCGCCTTCACGTTGTATTGCGCGGCCTCGAGCACGCCGTCCGCGCCGACGACGAACGTCGAACGCCGCACGCCCACGACCGTCTTCCCGTAGAGCTTCTTCTCGCCGTATGCGCCGTAGGCGAGCAGCGTGTTCTTGTCGACGTCCGACAGGAGGGGGAACGTGAGGCCCTCCTGGTCGCGGAACTTCGCGAGCTTGGCCACCGGGTCGGGCGAGATGCCGAGCACGGTGACGCCGGCGCCGTCGAGTTCGCTCAGGTTGTCGCGGAAATCGCAGGCCTGCGTCGTGCAGCCGGGAGTCATGGCCGCGGGATAGAAGTAGACGATCACCCGTCGGCCTCGGAAGTCCTTCAACGACACCGGTGTGCCGTCGGCGCTCGGCAGGGTGAAGTCGGGGGCCTTGTCGCCCACCTCTAGCTGGACATCAGCAGTCATGATCAGACGTTATCCCGCCCCGCTCAGGCGGCAGCAGCGCGGTCAGACAATGATGTGCATTCACAAGCGGCGGGACGTCGAGGGGCGGGCAGAACACGTGAGCGACGCGAGACGCGGCGTCAGGGCTCTTTCGGTGGTGCCCGGCAAGCCCGACACAGCCGGCGTCCACGACCAGCCTGACCCGTCGGACGACGAAGGGTCGGTGCTCGTCCAGGGTTTGCTGGTGGGCGTGTGCGGCACCGACATCGAGATCATCAACGAGGGCTACGGATGGTCACCGCCCGGACAGGATCGCCTCGTGCTCGGGCACGAGTCGCTGGGGCAGGTGCTCGATGCGCCGGCCGACAGCGGGTTCGCCGCGGGCGATCTGATCGCGGGGATCGTGCGGCGGCCCGATCCGTTGCCGTGCGAGCCCTGCAGCATGGGGCAGTGGGATTTCTGCCGCAACGGCAACTACACCGAGCGCGGCATCAAGGAACGCAACGGGTACGCGGCGACGCACTGGCGGGTCGAGCCCGAGTTCGCGATCAAGCTCGATGCCAGGCTGGGCGATGTCGGTGTGCTCATGGAACCCACCACGGTCGTCTCGAAGGCGTGGGAGCAGAGTGAGCTCATCGCCTCGCGGGTGCCGTTCCACCGCAAGACCGCCCTGATCACGGGCGCCGGCCCGATCGGGCTGTTGGCCGCGCTCCTCGGCGTCCAGCGTGGTTATGAGGTGCATGTTCTCGACCGCGTCGACAGCGGGCCCAAGCCAGCCCTGGTTCGCGGGCTCGGGGCGACGTTCCACGCCGGCGAGGTGAGCGATATCGGCGTCCGGCCTGACATCGTCATCGAGTGCACCGGGTATGGGCCGCTGGTGTTCGAACTAGCGGGCGTTGCCGCCAACGACGCTGTCATCTGCCTCGCCGGCATTTCGGGAGCGAGTCGTGAGGTCGCGGCCCGCCTCGACCGCATCAACAAGCAAATGGTGCTCGACAACATCGTGCTGTTCGGAAGCGTCAACGCGGCGAAGCGACACTACGAGCAGGCCGCCGCCGCCCTGGCAAAGGCCGACTTCGATTGGCTCGGCAAGCTGGTCACCCGCAAGGTGCCCTTGAGCAGTTTCGAAGATGCACTCGTGCGGCGTGACGACGATGTCAAAGTCGCCATCGACCTGCGTAAATGACTTGAGGAGGCACCGTGGTTACCGATCCTGAAGAGCTGCTGCGTTCGATCGAGCGCACCCGCGAAGATCTCGCCAACACCGTTGATACCATCGCCGGCCGCCTCGACCCCAAGCAAGCGGCCAAGCGCGGAGTGAGTGCTGTGCGCGAGAGTGTGACGGGTGTGTTCGACGGTGCCCGAGCGAAGTCGGCACCGGGAGTGTTAAAGCGGGTGCCCAAGCCGGCGGCAGCTGGACTGGCGGCGTTGGTGGCGCTGGCAGCGATCATGGCGGCCCGGCGGCGCCGACGCTGAACGACGACGCGGCAAGGGTCGGCGTGGGGCCGCTGGCAACGAACGCGCTACGAGGGTGGCGGCACCAACACGAGCGCCTGCGCGATCTGGTCGGCCATCGACGTGCTCACCGCCGTACTGGCGCCGAACAGCCACGCCGACACCACGGTGGTCGAGAGACCGGCGAAGTAGCTCTGGGCAGACGCAGGCAACGTCCCATCGGCGGGAACGAGCACCATGGGGCCGCTCGCAAGTGCCGATATCGGCCCGCCGGACGATGCATCGGGGAAGGCCGCTCCGGACGCTGTACTAACCGTCGACGGCGAAAGGAAGAACCTACGCGCCACGGCGACCGAGGTTTCGTACCTGTCGGCACCGAAGAGCGCCTCCGCGTGCGGGTCGGCTGCTGCGGCTTGACCACCGACCGCGTAGCGGGCCGCGCCAGGGTGCGCCGCCAGATAGGCAGCCGTCTCGTTGGACAGCCGCCCTGCTACCGTCAAAATCACTACACCTTGGGTTATGGCAGCGGCTGGGCCGGCCGAAAGGCCGTCGGGAAAGTTTGTACCGTCCGCCTCGAAGATCGTGTTTGGCTCGCCTAGGTACTGCGCGACCTTGATGGCAGTGTCGTAGCGGTCAACTCCGGAGAAGCGCACCTGGACGAATCCAAGGTTGGTGACCTGGGCCTCGGTACTCGCCGCCAGCGCGTTGGCGCCACCCAGGAGATAGACGGTGTGGTTGGGCGGCAGCACCCGCTGCATTTCCGCGGCGACCGCGGTCGTTATTCCGCCTGACGTGGTCAGCAGCAGTGGGCCGCTCAGTCTGGCAGCGAGTGGCCCCCCCGCGAGTGCATCGGCGAACTGGTCGGCGCGCGCGATCACCACCACGGCCGCCGAATGATCGGTCGGAAAACCGGCCTGCGAGGCGGCGATCGCGGTCGCGATCCGGTCGGCGCCAGCCACCCTGGTCAACGTCGCCGGGGTCGGCGCTGCGTCGGGCGTGGCGGCAACCGGTTCGACCGAGAGTGTCGAGCCCGCGGGCGTCGTCAAAGTCAGGAGTGCCACCGCTGTGACCAAGACCGCTCTCGCAGCGCGCGCCGTCACTGGGCGTCCACGTGCTTCGCCGGGGCGCCGACGTGCTGCGCTGGGGCCCGCGGGCGGCATCAGTGGTCCCCCTGTGGGCTCGGGTGGGTCGCATCCGAGCCGATGGAGGCGATCCCTGGCGAAACCTTAACCGACCGCAGGGGACGGCGTCGGGGTCGATGGTTCGAGCGGCGGCAGCGGCGCCGGGTCGGGGACGCCAGGGTCGCCCGGCCGCGTCGGCAGCGGGAGCGGCGGTGTCGGCGCCGGATCCGGGGGAGTTGGGTCGATGGGCGGGGTACTCATGACCAGCACCTGCCCAGCCGCGCGGGTCCGCACACGTGACCTGCAGGCGCTAGGACTCGCGCACGACTCCCGCCGACGCCTTCGGGGAGAGGAATTGCGGAGCGACGAAGCCCTCGCGTTCGAACGCGGCCGCGACGGCACGCTGGACCGGGTCGACGTCGCCCGTGTTGATGAGCGCGATCGCGCTGCCGCCGAAGCCGCCACCCGTCATCCGTGCGCCAAGAGCGCCAGAAGCCAGTGCCGCGTCGACAGCGGTGTCGAGTTCGGGCGCGCTCACCTCGAAGTCGTCACGAAGCGATTCATGGGACGCCGTCAGCAGCGGCCCGATCTCGGACAACCGTCCGTTGCGCAGCAGGTCGACCGTCGTCAGCACCCGATCGTTCTCCGTGATGACGTGCCTGGCCCGGCGGCGCAGTACGTCATCGTCGAGGGTGCGCAGCGCAGCGTCGAGCTCGGAGCGCGCGACGTCGCGCAGGTATGCGACGCCCAGCTGTTTGGCCGCGGCCTCGCATGACTTCCGGCGTTCGGCATACGCGCCGCCGGCGTGCGCGTGCTGCGCACGCGTGTTGATGACGAGCACGGCGAGCCCGTCGTCGTCCGGCGCGAACGGTTCGTGCTCCCTGACGTCGTCACGGACGTCGAAGAACAACGCGTGGTCGGCCCGGCAGACGCTCACTGCCATCTGGTCCATCAACCCGCACGGCACGCCGACGTATTCGTTCTCCGCGTACTGCGCGATCCGCGCGAGGTCCTCGAGCGGGAGAGCGATGCCGGACAGCTCGAGCGCAGCCAAACCGACTGCGCATTCGAGGGCGGCGGACGACGACAGGCCGGCGCCATTCGGGACGTGGCCGTCGAGCACGATGTCGAGGCCATCGACGTCGAACCCCTTGTCCCGCAGCGCCCACACGACTCCGACGGCGTATCCGGCCCAGCCGCTGCCCGCGTGCGGCTTCAGGTCCTCGATAGCGAATTCGACCGCGTCGCCGCCACGTTGCACCGAGAGCACACGCACCCGACCGTCGTCTCGTCGAGCGACCGCGGCCTGCGTGCGGAGGTCGATCGCGAACGGCAGGACGTATCCGCCGTTGTAGTCGGTGTGCTCGCCGATGAGGTTCACCCGTCCCGGCGCAGACCACACCCCTGCTGGCGACCGATTGAACCGACTGCGGAAGGTGTCAGCCGCGTTCACGAGACACTGGTCTGGGTGGTTCTGCGGCTGCGGTGAAAGTCCCACGCGTCGGCCACGATGCGGGAGAGGTCGGCGGTCGGCGTCCAACCCAGTGCGTCGGCGGCGAGCTCGTGTGAGGCGACGAGCGTGGCCGGATCGCCGGGTCGTCGACTGCTCTCGTTCACGGGCACCGCGAGGCCAGTGACCTCGCGGATCGTCTCGACGACCTCGCGGACCGAGAAGCCTCCGCCGTTGCCGAGATTGCAGATGAGGTGCTGGCTCGGCTGCGCCGCGTTCAACGCGAGCAGGTGCGCCCGGGCGAGATCCTCGACGTGCACGTAGTCACGGATGCAGGTGCCGTCCGGCGTCGGCCAGTCGGTGCCGTAGATGTCGAGCGCCGGCCTGACGCCGGCCGCCGCGTCGAGCGCGATGGGAATGAGATGGGTCTCCATGGCATGCCGTTCACCCGCACCACGGGAGGCGCCGCCGACGTTGAAGTAGCGCAGGCTCACGGCGGCGAGTCCGTGTGCTGTCGCCTCACCGCCGAGCATCATGTCGACCGCGAGCTTCGACGCACCGTACGGATTCGTCGGCCGGGCGGGAGCAGTCTCGCGAATCGGCAGCTCTTCGGGTTCGCCGTAGACCGCGGCCGTCGACGAGAAGACGAAGCGTGGGACGCCGTGTGCAGTGACCGCGTCGAGCAGTTCGCGAGTGCCCCCGACGTTCGTCCGCCAGTACAGCGAAGGATCGACGACCGACTGTCCGACAAGTGATTTCGCGGCGAAGTGGACGACGCCGTCGTACGACTGTCGGGCAAGCACAACGCCGGCATCGGCGATGTCTGCCTGGACGAACTCAGCTCCGTCGGCTACGGCGTCCGCGTGACCTGTCGAGAGGTCGTCGAGAACGGTCACGTCGTGTCCCTCGGCAAGGAGGAGGCGGCTCACCACGCTGCCGATGTAACCGGCTCCGCCGGTGACGAGGAGCCTCATTCCGGCTGGCCGACCCGTGCCCCAGCATCGACGACGTCGCGGATCGCGACGGCCCGGAGCAGCTTTGCGGCTTCCTCCGGCAGTACGTCGTTGACGAACGCGCCCATCGCCGACTCCGATCCCGCGAGGTACTTCAGCTTGCCCGGCGCCCTGCGGATCGAGAACACCTCGAGGTGAAGGTACGCGAGGTCGCGATCGGACCGCACAGGAGCCTGGTGCCACGCGGCGATGTACGGCAGCGAGTCGTCGTGCACGCCCTCCATCCGGCGCAGGACCTCGAGATAGATGTGGCTCAGGTCGTTTCGCTCGTCGTCGGTGAGCGACGGCAGGTCGGGCGCCTGGCGGTTGGGGTACAGATGCACCTCCATCGGCCAGCGCGCGGCGAACGGTACGAAGGCAGTCCAGTGGGCCGACTGTGCTACGACGCGCTCGCCGGATTGCGTCTCGGCGGCGAGCACGTCGGCGAACAGGTTGCGGCCGGTTTGGTCGTGGTGCTCGCGGGCGCTCGTCATCATCCGACGGCTGCGTGGCGTCACGTAGGGGTAGCCGTAGATCTGGCCGTGCGGGTGNNTTCTCGAAGCAGAAGACCTGCTCGACCTCCGGGATTCGCGAGAGCTCCTCGGTGCGGTCGACCCAGGCGTCGATGACGGTGCGGACGCGGGCCGGCTCGAGGGAGGAGAACGCGGCGTCATGGTCGGAGGTGAAGCACACGACCTCGCACCGGCCAAACCCGGGCGCCGTGACGAACACGCCCGTGTTGCCGTTGCTGGCGGCGGGTTGCGGCTCGTCGATCAGCGAGGTCGACGCGAACGAGGGAAATCGGTTCTCGAACACGACGACGTCGTAGTCCGAGGCGGGGATCTCGGACAGGTGGGTCGAGGTCGATGGGCACAGCGGGCACTCGTCGTCCGGGGGCAGGTAGGTACGTGACTGCCGATGTCCGGCGATGGTCACCCATTCGTCGAGGATGCGGTCGCGTCGCATGGTCGACGACGTGTGCGCGGGGGAGAGGTCGCGGCGGTCGATCTCCTTGGTGCGATCGACCCGAGTGTCGGGTTCGTCGAAGTAGAACAGCTCACGGCCGTCGGCCAGAAGGGTGCCGGTTCTGTGCGCGGGCCGATAGCGGCCTGGTGCGGTCACCGGGTGGCGCCCCTGCCCAGGATCTCCGCAAGCACCGGCCGCCTGCCTCTCGTCGGACGCCGCCCGCCGGCCCACGATCGAGCCTTTGGGTCCGACGAGGGTGGCACAGGAAGCGTGTTGAAGTCAACAAATACCATAGCGCGCGATGTCGGATTTTGTTCGACCACTAACTGCTCTAGCCTTTCCCAGGCGCGTGTCGGTTCCGACCCGGCCGTCGACCGAGAGGATCCGCCATGACCGGCCAGCACGATTCTCCGACCAGCCCGAGGCCGGTGCCGGGCACCGGCCCGAGGCCGGTGCCGAGCGGCACGCAGTTCCCGATCGCGCACGGGAACCAGCGGGCCACCGTCGTCGAGGTCGGCGCCGCGATTCGTGAGTACGTCGTCGGCGATCGTGCGGTCTTCCAGTCCTTCGCCGAGCACGAGGTGTCGTGGGCCTACCACGGGTCGGTGTTGGTGCCCTGGCCGAACCGGGTGCGTGACGGGCGGTATGAGTTCGACGGCGAGAAGTACCAGCTGGCCCTGAGCGAGCCGGCCCGGCTCACCGCATTGCACGGGCTGGCTGCCTGGCAGCGATGGGAGCTGCTCGATCAGTCCGCCTCGAGCGTGACGCTGCAGTTTCGCCTGTTGCCGAGCCCGGGCTATCCGTTCCATCTCGACACCGTCGTGCGGTACGCACTTGGCGACGACGGGCTTGCCGTCACCACGACGTCGACAAACGTCGGCGCCCGGGCGTGCCCCTACGCGATTGGATTTCATCCCTATGTGTGGAGCGGCGCAGCCGCCCCGACTGGCGACGACGCACCTCTCGATGCGTGCACCCTCCAGCTGGACGCCGGCCGGCGGTTCGTTCCCGACGAGCGCCTGATCCCGATCGGCGCCGACGACGTCGAGGGCACCGTGTACGACTTCCGAACGTCTCGATCGCTTGCCGGTGTTCGGCTCGATGACGGTTTCACCGACGTCATCGCCGACGCTGAGGGCCGGTCGTCGGCGTGGGTCGCCGGTATCGACGGGCGCAGCGTGCAGGTCTGGGCGGACAGCACCTTCGGCTTCTGGCAGATCTTCTCGGGCGACACCCTGCCGGCCGATATCGCCCGCCGCAGCCTGGCCGTCGAGCCGATGACCGCCGCGCCGAACGCGTTCGAGAGCGGCGAGGGCCTGCTTCGCCTGCTGCCGGGCGAGTCGGTCACGACACAGTGATNNCCCGCCACGATCACCCGATCGATGTGCTCGGCGGCGGTTGCGCGGTCGTCGTCCGATAGGCCCGGGTCTGTGATCAGTACGTCGACTTCGCTGAGGTTGGCGAAGGAGCTCAGCCCGACCGTCCCCCACTTGGTGTGGTCGGCGGTCACGACGACCTGCCGGGCACCTCTGACAAAGCAGCGGTTGGTCTCCGACTCCGCCAGGTTTGGCGTCGTGAGACCGGCCCGGGGGTCCATCCCGTGGCATCCGAGGAACAGGGTGTCGAAGTGCAGCGACCGGATCGCGAGGTCGGCAACTGGGCCGACCATCGCGTCGGACGGCGTGCGGACGCCCCCGGTCAGGATCACGGTCGGCGAACCCGGCGCCTCCTGGAGGACGTCGGCAACCCTGATCGAGTTCGTGACGATGGTCAGGTCGCGCACGTTCATGATGTAGCGCGCGAGCGCCCAGGTCGTCGTGCCGGCGGAGATCGCGATCGCGGTGCCTGACCTGACCAGGAGCGAAGCGGTCCGTGCGATGGCTTCCTTCTCCGAGAGCTCGCGCGACGACTTCGCCTCGAACCCGGGTTCGTCGAGGCTGGGCGCCGACGCCAGTGTGGCGCCGCCGTGCACCTTCTCGATGAGGCCGTGCCGCGCGAGCACGTCGAGGTCGCGGCGCACGGTCATGTCCGAGACGCTGAGCAGCTCGGTAAGTTCGCTGACCCGAACTCCGCCGGATCGCCGTACGTGTTCGAGGATCATCGACTGCCGCTGCTTCGCGAGCACGTGATCACCCACGCCCAAGCGTTGCGGCTATGGCGTGGACGTCTTCGCGGACGACGGCGACGCCACCGGCCGCCACGACGAGATCGCGGTCGATGCGCGCGCCGGTCAGGAGTTCGTGTCCGCTGGCAGGCACCTCGGCCTCCTGCTCCGTGTGGTTGATGACGAACAGGTAGCTCGCGGCGCCGGCTCGTCGGCGGACGACCTCGACTCCTGCCGCAGCGATGATAGGGCCGTCGACACCGGCTTCATCGCACACTGCCCGCAGGAATCGCCGGTTTGTCGCTACGTCGCGAAACGTCGTGACGTAGTGGGCGACGCCCTGGCCGTAGTGGTGGCGGGTGACCGCAGGCGCGCCGGGTAGCGGGCCGTCGGCGTACGTGGCGACGACGTCCGCTCCTTCGGGGTGCAGGAGTTCGGTCCAGACCTGGCCGGTTGAACCGTCGGACAGCGTGACCGTGGCGCCCTCGGGCAGGGGGAAGAACTCCTCGACCCGGACGCCGAGCAGCTGGCGGAACGCGCCGGGGTACCCGCCGAGCCGCACGGCGTCGTTGACGTCGACGATGCCGCTGAAGAAGTTGCACACCAAGTGACCGCCGGCTTCGACGTAGTTCGTCAGGTTCGCGGCCGCCTCGTCGCTCACCAGGTAGAGGCTGGGAACGAGTACCAACCGATACGCCGACAGGTCGGCGTCCGGTCGGACGAAGTCGACAGTGACGCCGAGTTCCCACAAAGCGTCGTAGGTCGCACGCATGAGCGCCAGGTACGTCACGTCCGCGGACGGATGGGAGTCGAGCTCGACCGCCCACCAGGCTGCCCAGTCCCAGACGATTGCGGTGTCGCACACGACCCGGCTGCCTGCGACTTCGGCCAGCGCCCGCAGGTTGGCACCGAGTTCGGCGACCTCACGCCACACTTTCGTGTCGGTTCCCGCGTGCGGAACCATGCCGGAGTGGAACTTCTCCGAACCTGACCGCGACGCCCGCCATTGAAAGAAGCAGACCGCATCGGCTCCCCGGGCGACATGCGAAAGGCTGTTACGCCGCAGCTGGCCGGGGGCCTTCGCGAGGTTGCGCTGCTGCCAGTTCACCGCGCTCGCGGAGTGCTCCATCAAGATCCATGGCCCGCCGTCGCCGACCGAGCGCACGAGGTCGGCCGACATGGCCAGTTGGACCTCACCGGCGCGGTCGGCGCCCAGCAGGTAATGGTCGTTGGATACGACGTCTTCCTCGCGCGCCCACGCGAAGTAGTCGACCGGCTTGAAAGCCCCCATAAAGTTCGTCGTGATCGGGAGCTCCGGGGTGATCTTTCGGACGGCGTCGCGCTCGGACTTGAAGCACTCGAGCAGCTCATCGCTCGAGAACCTTCGCCAGTCGAGGTTCTGCGTGGGATTGCCGTGCGCCGGTGCCAGCCGGGGCGGCAGGATCTCCTCCCACTCGTAGTAGTGCTGGCTCCAGAACGCCGTCCCCCAAGCCTCGTTGAGGCGACCGAGGTCGCCGTACCGATCGAGGAGCCAGCGACGAAAGGCCGCCGCGCTGACATCACAGAAGCACTCGCAGGTGTGGCAGCCGTACTCGTTGTTGACGTGCCACATGACCAGCGCCGGGTGATTGGCGTAGCGCGTGGCGAGCGAACTGGCCAATGCCGTCGACGCCGTGCGGTAGGCCGCTGAACTCGGACAGAAGGCCTGCCGCGCTCCCGGCCAGAGCCGCTGGCCGTCGCGGGTGATCGGCAGGCTCTCCGGTTGCCGCCGCGAGAACCACGGTGGGGGAGAGGCAGTCGCGGTGGCGAGATCGACCGCGATGTCGTGCGCGGCGAGCAGGTCCATGACCCGGTCGAGCCATCCGAACTCGTACGTGCCTGGGCTCGGCTCGAGCAGTGCCCACGAGAACACACCAACGGTCACCATCGACACGCCAGCCCCGGCCATCAGCGCGACATCGTGCGCCCAGGTGGCCTCGGGCCACTGCTCGGGGTTGTAGTCGCCTCCGTATGCGATGCCCTGCACGGCGGGCCAGCGGCGGGCCGTCGGCTGGATGGCGCCCGCGAGGCTGTCACGGCCGGGTGCGACCGCTGTCGTCGGATGAACCACGAGGTCTCCCGCGCTTCCTGTGCTCGTTTGGGTAGCCTACACAGAAGCCGTCACGTTCACACAAGATTGAGACAAACCGCCGAGACAGCTGCCGCCCGCCGGGTCGGCCTCCCTGCGAGCCTGCCGAGTCGACGATGACGCTCACCGCGCGGCATTCAGCCCGAATTCAGACGATCGGCCTTGACCGAATCGCAACCATGCGAAGCCTTGACACGGCTCGACGGCGGCGGTTTGCTGTGATCGCTTCTGATGGGTCGCGCTGGAATCTGTTGTGCAAACGCTCTCGAATCCCCGCTCACCAACAACCGATGGAGGCACCAATGTCGGACTCCGGGTCCGGTATTCCCGGCGTAGAGACGCCACTGAGTCGTCGTTCCGTACTCAAGGGTCTGGCGGGAGCGGCCGGACTCGCTGTTGTGCCTGGCGCGCTCCTTGAGGCTTGCAGCAGCAAGAAGAAGGCCACGCCTGCGGCGACCACGTCGGCCGCGGGCAGCAGTTCAGCCGCGCCGTCTGCGTCGGCCGCCACCTCGAGTGCGGCCGCCTCGGTAGCGCCGTCGAGTTCGGCGGCGGCCGCCGGCGGCAGCATCACGTTCGGTTCGAACTACTCCGACCCCTCGGTGAAGGCGGCCTTCAAGACCCTCACCGATGCCGCGACGGCGAAGTCCGGCGTCAACATCACCGTGAACACGGTCGACCACAACACGTTCCAGAACAACATCAGCTCGTACCTGCAAGGCACTCCCGACGACCTCGCAACCTGGTTCGCCGGCTACCGCCTCCAGTTCTTCGCGGCCCAGAACCTGCTCGCACCGCTCGACGACGTGTGGGCCACGATCGGCGCCAACTTCAACGACGCGGCGAAGAGCCTGTCGAAGGGCCTCGACGGTCACTACTACATGGTCCCGCTCTACAACTACCCGTGGGTGATCTTCTACAACAAGAGCGTGTTCGCGGCCAAGGGCTACACAGTCCCGACGACGTGGGACGACATGATCACGCTTGCGAAGAAGATGAAGACCGACGGTCTGATTCCCTTCGCGTTCGCAGACAAGGACGGCTGGCCGGCGCTCGGAACCTTCGACATCATCAACTTGCGCGTCAACGGCTACGACTACCACATCAAGCTGATGAAGCACGAGGTGCCGTGGACCGACAAGGGCGTCACCGACGTCTTCACGCACTGGGCTGAACTGCTCCCGTACTGCCAGACCGGCGCGACCGGCCGCATCTGGCAGGACAGCGCGCTGGCGCTGGAGAAGAAGCAGGCCGGCATGATGTTCCAGGGCTCCAACCAGGTGGCGGCGAACTACGCGTCGACGAACCTGGCTGACCTCGACTTCTTCGTCTACCCCGCCATCAACCCCCAGTACGGCACCGACTACATGGACGCCCCCACCGACGGCTTCATGCTCCCGAAGAAGGCAAAGAACGCCGCGGCCGCGAAGAAGGTGCTCGAATACATCGGGACACCCGCGGCGGAGACCACATTCCTGCAGACCGACTTGTGGGACGTGGGTCTTTCCAACGGCCTGGTGGCGCCGACCTACAACGACATCCAGAAGAAGGCCGTCGCCGAGATCGGTAAGTGCAAGGCCGTTTCGCAGTTCATGGACCGCGATACCATCCCGGACATGGCGAACGCGATGATCAAGCTGATCCAGAGCTTCATCGACGACCACAGCGCCGCCAACATCGCGGCCATCCAGAAGAGCGCCGAGGACCAGTCGAAGACCATCTTCACTAGCTGATGACCTTGCTCGACCGGCGAGACTCCGTTGTGGGCGACGTCCCCCGACGACGCCCGCGACGGACCCGCACTTTGTCGCGCCGGGACAAGCTGGTGGCCACCCTCCTGCTCGGGGTGCCGCTGGCGCTCGACCTCGCGTTCATCTGGTCGCCCGCCCTGGCGACGGTCGCGCTGTCCTTCACGCGGTGGAGCGGCGTCAACGGGGTGCAGTTCCTCACCCCCTGCAAGCAGGGCGGCTTGCCCGGAATCCCGACGCCCGGCTGCTTCTTCGGTGTTCAGAACTATTACCAGGCGGCCACGGTCTACCCGGACTTCTGGCCCGCTGTGCGGCACAACGCCATCTGGCTGATGGTGTTCATCGTCTTTGCCACGCCTCTGGGCATGCTCTTTGCCGTCATCATCGACAAGAACATCCGCGGTAGCCGCATCTACCAGAGCGTCATCTTCCTGCCGGTGATGCTGTCGCT
>PLCK01000164.1 GCA_003134755.1 Actinomycetota bacterium
AGGACGGCCTGCTGCACATCTCGGAGCTGCGCAAGATCTCCGGTGGCAAGCGGGTCGAGAACGTCGACGACGTGGTGAAGGTCGGGGACAAGATCCAGGTCGAGATCAAGGAGATCGATCCCCGAGGCAAGCTGGCGCTGGTGCCCGTCGTCGAAGGCGAGGCCGCGGCGAGCGCTGCCGCCGGTTCGTCCGCGAGCGGAGGCGAGTGAGCGCTCGTCAGCTGGCCGACCAAAAGATCGGGAGCACCAAGACGCTGATCGCCGGCGCGGACGGCGCGGTGGTTCGCCGCACCATCCTGCCGGGCGGTCTGCGGGTCATCACCGAAGCGATGCCGACCGTGCGGTCGGTGTCGTTCGGGGTGTGGGTCGGGGTCGGTTCGCGTGACGAGACACCGGCGCTGGCCGGCAGCTCGCACTACCTCGAACACGTGCTGTTCAAGGGCACCAAGCGTCGCGACGCGCTCGAGATCTCGGCTGCGCTCGACGCCGTCGGCGGCGAGATGAACGCCTTCACGTCGAAGGAGTACACCTGCTTCTACGCGCGGGTGCTCGACAACGATCTGCCGCTCGCCGTCGACGTCATCTCCGACATGATGACGTCGTCGCTCGTGCGCACGGCGGACGTCGACTCCGAGCGCGGTGTGATCCTCGAAGAGATCGCGATGCATGAAGACGACCCGGGCGACGTCGTCCACGACGCGTTCGCAGAGGCTCTGTTCGGTGACACCCCGCTCGGGCGGCCGATCCTCGGCACCGTCGCGTCGATCAACGCGTTGCAGCGCACCGCGATCAACGGGTACTACCGGCGTCGCTACCGGCCGGAGAACATGGTCGTCGCGGTCGCCGGCAACATCGACCACGCGAAGGTCGTCCGGTTGGTCGCCAAGGCGTTTGGGACGATGCTGTCCGACGATGCCCAGGTCGACCGGCGTCCGGCGCCGCCTCGGGTCGGCGGCCGCCCACCGGCGTCCAGGTCAGGCGTGTCTGTTGTGCCGAGGCCGACCGAGCAGGCGCATCTGGTGCTCGGCGTGCCGGCTTTCTCGCGGGTCGACGAGCGGCGTTTCGCGCTCGGTGTGCTGAACGGAGCCCTCGGCGGCGGCATGAGTTCGCGGCTGTTCCAGGAGATCCGCGAGAAGCGCGGGCTGGCGTACTCGGTCTACAGCTATGCGGCGCACCACGCCGAGACCGGCATGTTCGGGGTCTACGCGGGCTGCCAGCCGGCGAAAGCTGCGCAGGTGCTGGAGATCTGCCGCGATCAGCTCGATCTCGTCGCGCGCGGCGGCATCACGGCCGAAGAACTCGCCCGCGGGAAGGGCCAGCTCGCCGGGTCGCTCGTGCTAGGGCTCGAAGACACCGGTTCGCGCATGAGCCGTCTCGGCAAGGCCGAACTCGTTTACGGCGAACTGCTGACCGTCGACGAGATCCTCTCGTACATTCAGGCCGTGACACTCGACGAGGTGCGCGCGGTGGCCGCAGAAGTGCTGTCCGCCAAGCAGACCCTCGCGGTCATCGGGCCGTTCGACGAGAACGCATTCGCGGACGCCGTCGCGTGAGCGGTTCCGTCACGGTTGCAGTACTCGGCGCCAAAGGACGGATGGGCGCGACCGTGTGCGATGCGGTGCGTGCGTCGACCGATCTCGAGTTGGTGGCCGAGTTTGACATCGGTGACGACCGCTCTGTCATCACTGCGTCGGGCGCGCAGGTCGCAGTCGACTTCACGACGCCCGACGCCGTCATGGGCAACGTCGAGTTCTGCATCGCGAGCGGCATCAACGTCGTGGTCGGCACGACCGGCTTCGATGCGGGACGAATTGCTTCAGTGCGGCGCTGGCTTGAGGCCGCGCCCTCAGTCGGTGCCGTGATCGCTCCGAACTTCGGCATCGGCGCGGTGCTGATGATGGCGTTTGCGCAGATGGCAGCGCCGTATTTCGAGTCTGCCGAGATCGTCGAGTTGCATCACCCCGGCAAGGTCGATGCTCCTTCAGGGACGTCGCAGCGCACCGCTGAACGGATCGCGGCCGCGCGTCGCGCCGCCGACCGTGGTGCGATGCCCGACGCCACGTCGTCCGGCCTCGAAGGCGCTCGCGGTGCCGACGTCGAGGGCGTGCGTATCCACGCCGTGCGGTTGGCGGGCCTCGTCGCACATCAAGAGGTGCTGTTCGGTGGCCACGGCGAGACGTTGACCGTGCGACACGACTCACTCGACCGGGCGTCGTTCATGCCTGGGGTGTTGCTCGCGGTGCGCGCGGTCGGCTCGCGGCCGGGCCTGACCGTCGGGCTCGAAAGCCTGCTCGACCTGTAGCTCGTCGCAGCCGCAAAAGACTTGTCGCAGCCGTAAAGAGAGGTCACCGATGCCGTCCGACCACGAGCCCGTCGACAGCGACCACGCTGATCCGCAGCCGATCGCGTCGCTCCAGCTCGACGACGTCCAACTGCCGATCTACGACCTAGCCGACTTCAATTCCGCCGACGTGCGCCGGGTCAGCAGTTTCGTGACCAACTTCGGATCGTGGACACTTCCGGCCGACGTTGCGACGGCACTAGCCTCCGCGGCCGGCTTCGGTGCGGTCGAGTGGATTCACGACACGGGCGAGCTGGTTCTGCTCGGCGGCGTACCGACCGAGGGCGAGGTATCTGCCGAGTTCACGGGCGTCGCCGGCGCGACCGCGAGCCTGCCGGCATTCCTGGGCGGCACGTCGGGGTTCTCGCGCGTCGACGAGTCCGGCATGGTGCGGGAGTACTTCCGATCCGAAGTCATGCCGGCCGGCTCGCGGGTCGCCTTGCTGGCGCACGTCGCGCACGGGCCGCAGGTGCACGAGTTGTTGTGGGGCTGGCACCGTGAGCACCGGTCGGACACCGGCTGGAGCTGGCTGGTCGAGCGGCTGGCGCGGCTCGAGGACGAGAGCGGCGGACCCGACCACCTGGCGTGAGTTCGGATCCGGTGTTGTTGACTGGGCGTCATGGAGAACCTGACGGATCGCGCCGACGTCATCGTGGTCGGCGCCGGGCACAATGGACTGGTCGCGGCTACCTTCCTCGCGCGCAGCGGCCTGGACGTATTGGTCGTCGAGGCCGGGCAGGCGGTCGGTGGTGCCGCCAAGACTGAGCAGCCGTACGCGTTGGTCCCTGGGCTGTCGCAATCGACCGGCGCCTACCTGCTCGGACTGATGCCGCCTGAACTCCCACGCAAGCTCGGCGTCGAGTTTCCGGTGCTGCGCCGCGATCCGCACTACTTCCTGCCGACGACCGGCGACCGCTACCTGCTGTTCGGCTCGGACCGCGAGGCGACCCGACGTCAGTACGAGGAGTTCTTCTCGGTCGCCGATTGGAAAGCCGATGAGGCGCTGCAGGCCGAGATCGATCTGCTGCGCTCCGATCTGGCGCCGGCCTGGTTGACCGAGCCGCTGACGTTGCACGAGACCGCCGAGCGCTACATCCGACCCGAGCTGCGCGCGACCTTTGTCGAACTCTGCCAGGGCAGCGTGGGCGACTATCTCGACCGCTTCGGATTCACCAGCGACCTGGTGAAGGCGATGTACGCCGTCACCGACGGGCTGTCGGGCCTCGACGCCACCTGGGACACGCCGGGCTCAGGTCACAACTTCCTGGTGCACAACATGTGCCGGCTGCCCGGCGCCGACGGTACCTGGATGGTCGTGCGCGGCGGCATGGGCACCATCACGTCGACGATTACCGAGCTCGCAAAGCAGGCCGGCGCCACGATCGTCACCGGGACGCCCGTGGTGAAGATCGAGGTGTCGGACGGTGCGGTGCGTGGCGTCGTCCTCGAGGGCGACCGCGTCATCACTGCCACCACCGTCGTTGTTGCAACCGATCCGTTCCGGCTGCGGCAACTGGTCGGCACCGAACAGCTGCCGGCTGGCATCAACGACAAGCTCGACAGTTGGAAGCACTACGGCACGACGATGAAGGTGAACCTCGCGCTCACCGACCTGCCGACGTTCACCTGCTTACCCGAGCGCCGCGGTCAGCACGGCGCCACGATTCACCTGCTGCCCGAAGACGACGTGCTCGGATCGCTCAAGAGCACCTATGCCGACGTGAAGGCCGGCAAGCTCGCCGACTTCCCGACCATCGAGTGGTACATCCACACCACTGTCGACCCCAGCTTGCAAGACGCTGAGGGGCACCACTCGTCGGCGCTGTTCGTCGAGTGGGTGCCGTACGAGATTGCCGGATCAAGCTGGGACGTCGAGCGTGCGGGATACGTCGAGCAGTTGCTGTCGATCTGCGATCGCTTCGCGCCGGGCACGTCGGATTTGGTCGCCGACACGTTCGCCCTTGCGCCGCCGGACATCGAGGCTCACTTCGGCATGACCCGCGGGCACATTCACCACGTCGACAACGCGGTGGCGTTCGCCGACAGAATGCCTTACTTCACAGGAGTTTCTGGGCTCTACGCGGGCGGCGCAGGCTGCCACCCTGCCGGCTCGGTCATTGGTGCCGCTGGTCACAACGTCGCCATGCGCGTCCTGGCCGATCTCGGGCGCGCGCTGCCGGTGTGAGGGAGCCCGCTAGTGCTGGGCTGTCATTGCAGCAGAGCGGGCGGTTCGCCAGTCGGCCCATGCGTCGTTCTCGCCATGAGCCGCATGGTCGTGCGCACGACGAGCCCTATCGTGGTGGCCAGTATCTCAACGTCTCTGCGCAGCCGACGCTCGCGGAGGTAGTCGAGATCGAGCGCTAGCTTGCCGTGCAGCTGGTGTTCGATGTAGTGGCGATCGGGATCGCTGACACCGTCGAGTTCTGCGGCCTGCCGCAGGGTGAAGGCGAGTTGGCCGGGACCTGTCACGCCAGGTCGCACCATGACGAGCTGACGCTCCTGCGCCGTGTAATACAGCAGGTAGCGCGGCGCCTCTGCGCGCGGTCCGACGAGCGTCATCGTGCCGTGCAGGACGTTCAGCAACTGAGGAAGTTCGTCAAATTTCGTCGACCGCAGGACACGGCCCATGTGGGTCACGCGGGGATCGTCGCGGCCACTCACGCCTGGTCCGAGCCGGTCGGCGTCGGGCTGCATCGAACGGAACTTGAGCATGCGGAACGTCTTGCCGTCGCGACCCACTCGCAGCGCGCGATAACAGATCGGGCCCGGCGAGTCGAGTCGAACAGCCACGGCGATGACGGCGAGTAGCGGCGCGAGTCCGGCGAGCAGCGCGGCCGCACACACGACGTCGACGAGGCGTCGCAGCGCCGTGTCGCGTCCGATGATTTCCGTGCCCCCGGCACTCATCGGACGTCGCGCAGCACAAGGAAGGGTTCGGCTGCGAGCACGCCAACGACGCTTCCCCAATAGGACGCCCGCTCGCGCAACGCGCGCAACGAGCGAGGGTGCGGGTAGGCGCGGGTCTCGCTCGCGTAGCACGCCATCGCTGACAGCTTGCACTCGATCGTGGCGGTGACATCGACGAACAACGTAGGACGAAACGGGGAGCCGTCGATCGTCGAAGCCCACTCCGTCGATGATGGGGTTTCGAACGCTGCGATCAGCCGCAGATTTGGCATGCAGTAAGGCCGGCAGGCCGTCCAGACCGCCTGCGCGACCAAGGCGTGATCGGCATTTACGTCGCCGCGGAAATGCGTGTAGACGATGTCGGGCTCGAGATCGGTGAGCACGCTCTCGATGTGTTGTGTGAGGTCGAGAATGGGAATCTGGTCGAGGCGCTGGTCGGGAAATGCTTCGAACCGCACGGACGCTAAGCCGATGTGCCGGGCCGCGGCGACCCCGCTGGCCTGCAACTCGCCGACCATGTGCTTTCCGTAGCGGCTGAGTGCTCCGTCGGTGAGTACGACGGCGTGGACGGCGTCCCCGTCCTGCACATGGCGGGCCAACGTGGCGCCCGCCCCGAGGACCTCGTCGTCTGGGTGTGCGGCGACGACAACGACGTTCACCGGGCCGCCTGGAACGGCCTGGATGGGAGTTCGTGAAGTGGTCCAAGACCGCGGGCCCACCGGCTCGTCGCGTCGTCGACCGGATCGAACGCGCTGCTCGCCGGACTCAGATTGCGTTCCCGGTACCACTGCGCCGCGGGTTGCTCGCGCTCGCCGTCCTGGACGACGAGCAGCCGTACAGTGCCGCCTTGCGCTGCCACGACGACGCCGTCGTCGATGCAGTCGAGAATGCTGCCCGGGCACGCCCGAACTGTCGAATGCTGTTCTGGACCGGGTTCGGCCTGCCACAGCCGGACGGTCTTGCCGTCGTGCCGGCTGAAGGCCCCTGGGTAAGGGTGCGTGAGCGCGCGGATCCAATCATGAATTTCCCGAGTTGTCCGCGCCCAGTCGGTGATTCCCATCTCAGGAGTACGGCGCGGCAAGCTGTCGCCCTCGTCACCTCGCTGCAGTCGCAGCGGCGGGTGCCCTGCCAGCAGGGCGGGCAATTGGTGCCGCATCATGGCGACCCCGGCAGCCGCGACCCGCTCGTATACCTTGCCGCACGTGTCGTTGGCGCCAATGGTCAGCCGGCGCTGGTCGACGATCGGCCCGGTGTCCGCACCGGCATCGAGCATGAGCATGGTCGCGCCGGTTTCTGTCTCGCCTCGGATGATCGACCAATTGACCGGCGCGCGTCCCCGATGGTGGGGCAACAACGACGCGTGGAAGCCGACGCAGCCGTGCCGAGGCAGCGCCAGCACAGCGCGTGGCACCAGCCGCGTCCAGCCTGCGACCACTATCAGGTCGAGGTCCAGCGCAGCGAGCACGCGCAGCGAGTCGGTCGAGCCGAGGTCGAAGCCGCGGAGGACTGGGACACCCAACGGCGCCACTGCCGCGGCGAGGTCGACTGGTCCCGACACCGTCGACGCCTCGGACTGCGACAAGGTAATGACCGAGACGACGTCGGCTCTCGGGTCGGCGAGCAGTGCGTTCAGCATCGGCAGGGATTCGTGGACCGCGCCGACGAGAGCGATTCGACCCGGCCGAGCCGCAACCGTCTGCTGTGCCAACGAAGGTCCTCCCGTTCCGGCCGGCGGTGTCATTTACGCTAGGAGTCCGGTCCGCAGGGGGCATCGACCTTCCGCGTGACAACCTCTAGTGCCGCTGGCGGACTCTCACCTCGGAGCGCTCGCAGGTCGACGCGGGCACATGCGCTCTTCGTCAACGCTCGACTGCGGACCGTTACCAATGCCTGATGTCCATAGCGAATATGGGCTACTCACTGATGAGTCCGATAGGTCGTTGTGACCACAAGAGGCGGCCCGAATGAGCTACATGCGGACCTGCGGAAGTAACGCAAGATTAACGGTGAGTGAACTCCGCCGGGGGGCGGAGGTAGGACGGATTGACGCAGAGATCTGGGGAGGGCGTCGTGTTCCGTGCCGAGGGGTCGGCTCAACTGTGGCTCGAGGGGGAGCTGCCGTCGTCGGGCGAAGCTACGCATCGGCTGCGTCAAGTCTGTCACGATGCGCGGCAAGAGCTCGCCCTCATCGTCGCGCTGGCCGAGCGATTACAGGGCGGCGACGGGCTGTCACAGGAGCAACACGATCAGGTCGCGACCGTGCTGCGTGTCGCGCGCGATCTGGCCACGACGATGCGCAACGTCGTATGCGAGAGTCCGGCGCCGCAGCGTGTCGACATCTCGGCTCTGGTCCGGGAAGTTGGACAGCAGGCGGGCCTGCTGTCCGCTTCGTATGTCACCGCGGTCGTCGACGAAGGCCTTACGCTCGAATGCGACCCGCTCCAGGCACGTCGCGGACTGCTCAACCTGCTCGACAATGCGACACGCGCAGCCGGGCCGGACGGCTCTGTGCAGTTGCGCGCTACGCGCACTGCGGTTGGCTTGATTATCGAGGTCGAGGACTCCGGTCCCGGCTTTGGCGCTGCGCCGCCCGGTCTCGCATCGATTGGGCTGTCGGTCGTCAAGGACTGGCTCGCCGCGGCTGGGGGCGTACTGCGGATCGGCGACGGCGGCCTCGGCGGGGCATTACTGCAACTCGTCTTCCTCGTGCCGTACACGACAAGAGCCCGAGCACCGTCAGCGCAGTTGTCCTGATGAGGCTCGTCCTGTGTGACCATCACGCACTGTTCACTGAGGCTCTGCAGAGTCTTTTCGAGCAGCGGGGGTACGAAGCTCTGGTCAGTTCATCGCCGCAGCAGGCCGCGCAGCTCGTCGCTGCCGGCGGCGTCGACATCGTCTTGATGGATGTGTGGTTCCCCGGTCTCGAGGGCGGCGACGTCGGGGCCTTTGAGACCGTCGGCGCCGTCGTAGCGGCCGATCCGCAGGTGCGCGTGATCGTGCTCACTGCGTCGAGCAACTCGGCGAACCTGCAGGCCGCACTCGCTGGGGGCGCGGTCGCGGTTGCCGACAAGACCCAGCCGTTGGCCGACCTTTTCGTCATAGTCGACCGGGTCGCGGCTGGCGAGGCCGTCCTCAGCGGCCAGTTGATGCGCGCTGCCATGGGCCGGGCTCAATCGAGCGAGCAGACACTGGCGAATTTCCTGACTGCGCGTGAACGGGAGGTCTTGGAACGTCTGACACGCGGCGAGAGCACCCGGCAGATCGCGCAGGAGATGGGCGTGGCGCACAGCACTGCACGCACCCACATTCAAAGCGTTCTGGACAAACTCGGCGTCCATTCAAGGCTTGAGGCGGCCGCTTTCGCGGCACGTCACCAGCCTTCGTGGCGGGCTGTCAACGCGGCCGAAACCCGTCGCGAAAGCTGAGGTGTTCCGGGCGGCTGAGCCAGGTAGACCTCGTCGAGGACGACGCCGAGTTGCTCGGGCCGAAATCGGCTGCCCAGTAGCGCCTTCGCGCGGGCGACCCGCAACTGCGCGCTCACCGGATCGTCGAGGACGAGGTCGATCGCCGACGCGAGCGCGCCAGGTTGCTGCGGCGGCACGAGCAACCCGGTCTCCCCGGGCAGCACGACGTCGGAGACGGCGTTGACCGCAGTCGCGACGACGGGTACACCCGCAGCCATCGCCTCGACCACCGCACACGGCAGTCCCTCGTACCTGCTGCTCATGGCGAACACGTCGAAGGCCGGCAAGAGTACCGCGACGTCGGTGCGGTCGCCGACGAGCATGACGCGGCCGCCCAGCCCATGCCGGTCGATCAGTCGTTCGACATCGCGGCGCAAGGAGCCGTCGCCCACCCAGACCCCGACGGCATTCTCATGCCGCAGCGCAGCGATGGCACGAACGAAGTCCTGTGGCGCCTTCTGATAGTCGAGGCGACCCACCGTGCCCACAACCGGTACGTCAGCCGCTATCCCGAGCAGCGCGCGCGCATGCGCACGCGTCTTCGGTGTGCAAGCGACGGGTTCGGCGTCGATTGCCACCGCGATCGTGCGCAGCTGACCGGGATGGACGATGCCACGACGGATTGCCTCTACTGCAACGGCCGACCCGACGGTCAAGACGACGTCCGTGCGCCGACACAGATACGACTCGGCCGCAACGTACGCTGCCTTGGTCCATGGCCGCTGGAACTCGTGAAACGGGAAGCCGTGATAGGTGTGCACGATAAGCGGCACACCAGCCCGGTGAGCTGCAATTCTTCCGACGCCGCCCGCCTTCGCGCTGTGCGTATGGACGACGTCGGGCCGCCGATCCACCAGCAGTTCGGTGAGGAGGCGAACTGCACGCGCGTCGCGCCGCGGTGAGAGGTTCGCCACCATGTCCGGCATGACAGCGACATCGAACCCGAACGCGCGTGCGTCGTCGGTCAGCCGGCCTCCCCCTGTGACGAAGGAGATTTCGTAGCGCTCCGGGTCGAGCGCCAGCGCGCCGCGCAACGCGACTCCGCCGGCGCCGGCCATGAAGCGGGTGACGATCACGACCACCTTGATGCGACCGTCCGTGTGCATCATTGTTTGCTCTCGGACAACTGATCCGCGAACAGCCCGCTCACGGTGTCCTGCCCGCCGCGCGACAGCGTCACGACATGACACGGCAGCCTCGTCGCGAGGCGGTCGGCAACCCTCTTGATCTCGGGCTGCGCTGGCCCCAGCCCCGTGCCCGCGGCCAGCGTCGCAGCGAATGCCCAGTAACGGCGCAACTCCCCTGCCATCAGGGTGCCAGTGACGAGGGAGCGTGATGCGACGTCGCCAGTGGTCGGCACACAGGTGGCCGGACTGTCGGATCCCAGCCGGACCACGACGACCCGCTCGGGTCGCAGGGACGCGGCCCGCGTGGTCGTCCACGGCATCTCGCGCCGACCGTGCGGAGCGCGGCGGCCGCTGCCGGAGGTGCTACGGATCGGCTCCGCGACACCGAATACCTCGTCGCCGTCGCTGACGGCCAAGTTGTCGCAGGTCGCGGTTCCGCCGGCCTGGATCTCGCGCGCCAGCAGGGTCGACTTGCCGACGCCGCCGGGCCCGGCAAGCAGCGCCACGCCCGAGGTGGTCGTCAAGGCGCAGACATGCAGCGGCGCTCGGCCCCGCACTCCGGCCCACCACAAGGCCGGGTATTGCATCAGGACCGCGCGCGCAATGAGGTGGAAGCGCGAGCGCAGCACCAGCGACGCCGCACGCACCTGGCGGGTCGGCCGGTAGCGCGCATGCACCAGAAGCTCGGAGCCCGACGGCCGTACCCGCAACGCGAAGCCCGACGCGCACGCGTCGGCGAATACAACAGCGTCGTCGCAGAGCCACGCGCCGCGGGTCAGTACCGCGGCCCCTTCTTCAGGGAAGGGGCGCTGGTCGGCTTCGACGACGAGTCGAACCGTCGTCGCGGCATCGTTGTCCACGTCCAGGGGGTCCTCGGCGTCGTACGTCATGCCGCCGGCCGCACCTTCGACGAGCAGTGAGGACACCCAGTCGATGCCGGAGTCGATGTGCACGACCTCGCCCGCGGATCTGAGTCGCCCCTGCATCAGAACCCGTCCGGATAGGGAACCGAAAGGGGAGAGGGCGCGGGAGTCTGAGTCGGCAGGTACGCGGTCGGGCGGTACTCCGGGAGCATCTCCTCCATATGCCTGCGAACCAGCGCGGCGTCATTGCCGTCGGCGGCCAGCAAGAGACACGTCAGCCGCGAGCCGAAGTCGTCGGGTACGTCCGTCGAACGAACGGCGAGTATTCGCTGGTGCGTAGTTGGTGTCATGATGTCCGTCGTGCTGAAGAGCGCCTCCTCGAGCTTCTCGCCGGGCCGAAGTCCGGTGAACTCGATACGGTAGTCGGTGATTCCGAGCTGTCGGGCGTAGTTGTGCACGAGGTCGACGATGCGCACCGGCTCGCCCATGTCGAGGACGAAGATCTTGCCGTCGCCGA
>PLCK01000040.1 GCA_003134755.1 Actinomycetota bacterium
GGGCTGGATGTGTCAGGGTTGGCGTCGTGACGAGGCCGTCGTTCATCCCTGCCACGCAGTTGTGCGGCGCCTTCTACCGCGAGGCGGTCCGACCGCTGCTGAACGGTGTGCCGCACTCGGCGGCGCTGCTCGGCTGGGGATCCGACGTCCTCGGCTACGACACCGAACAGTCGGTCGATCACGGGTGGGGGCCGCGCCTCCACATCTTCGTCGATGGCCACTGCCCCACACAGGAACTGACGGCCATGCTCGACGACCGGCTACCCGAACGGTTCGAGGGTTGGCCGGTGCGCTTCGGTTGGGACGCGGTGCCGACGAGGCACCACGTCACGGTCACCACCCTTCCGCGATGGTCGCTCGACTACCTCGGCGTCGACGCCACCGCCGGAATGTCGACGTTGGACTGGCTGCTGACCCCACAGCAGCGACTGCTCGGTGTCGTTGGCGGACTGGTGTACGCCGACGACGCCGGTGCCCTGCGTCACCTCCGTGAGCTGCTGGCGTGGTACCCCGACCAGATGTGGCGTTGGCTGTTGGCTTGCCAATGGCGCCGGCTCGCGGAGGAAGAGGCGTTCGTCGCGCGCACCGCTCAAGTCGGCGACGAGATAGGTTCCGCGGTAACTGCGGCTCGACTGGTGCGCGACATGATGCGGCTGGCGATGCTGCTCGAGCGCAGATACGCCCCGTACCAAAAGTGGCTGGGTACGGCATTCGCCCAGCTGAGCCACCGCGATAACCTGCCGTCGTCGTTGGCCCGGGCGCTCGATGCTTCGGACGCCGTGGCGCGCGAGTCCGCGCTGGGCGCCGCCTGGTCGGCGCTCGCGATTCGCCACAACGATGCACGACTCACCGAAACCGTTGACCCGTCCACGCGGAACTACCACGAACGACCTGCCCGTGTCCTGATGGCGGATCGCTTCGTCGACGCGTGCCTGGCGACCGTCACCGATGCGGCCTTACGCTCGCTGCCGCTTATCGGTGCGATCGACCAAACCATCGACAACACGGATGTGCTGCAGAACCCGACCGTGTATAGGCAGCTTGTCGGTCTGTACGAGCGATGAGCTGCTGAAAGGGCTACTGGCTCAGCTGGTCTCGGCGACCACCTCGGTGGTCGTTGCGAGCGCCTCGAGCACGCGCTCCTCGGGCGCGGGCGATGTGATGTCGGGCGATCGGACTGCCAGTGCGCCGGCGCCGGCGAGCACTCCAGCGGTCAGCCAGAACGCTGTGCCGTAGGACCAGGTGTCGGCCACCCAGCCGGCAACGACTGGGCCGCTCACCGACCCGCCGTCGCCAGCCATCTGGAACGCCGCCACAACGGTGCCGCCGCGTTTGCCCGCGACGTCGCCCACGATCGCCGCCGGCGCGACGTCGAGCAGTCCTGATCCGACGCCGAACAGCAGCATTGCGGCGATGTAGCCGCCGATGTCGGGAGCGGTCGCTAGCAGCACCATCGCGCCGGCCGATAGGAGGCAGCCGGCGACCATCACCGGACGCCGCCCGCGCCGGTCGACGAGCCGGCCGCCCGGTATCAAGGCGGCCGCGTTCATGCCGGCGACCAGGGTGAAGCCGATGCCGACCCAGCCGGTGCCGCGGTGGAGCGACTCGAGCACGAACAGCGGCACGAGGGTGTTGCGTACGCCCATGAGCGCCCAGCCGTCGGCGAGGTTGGCGGCGAGCGCGGCGCGGTACGAACGCTGGCGGAAAGCGTGCGCGAGGCTGGTGCGGCGGGGCTGGTCGGCGTCCGCTGGCTCGCTCTTGCGGGCGAGCGCCGCGCGGCGCAGGCCGATCATGGCGACGGTGCCGGCGACGAGCAGCGTGCATGCGTAGACGAAGAACGGCGCCCGGATCGACCACGCGGCAAGCGGCCCGCCGATGGCAGGACCCGAGATGCCGCCCAACAGGAAGCCGCCCTGGAAGAGGCCGACCGACCGGCCGCGCTGGTCAGGCCCGACCACTCGCAGCAGCAGGCCCATCGCGCTGACCGAGAACATCGCCGAGCCGATGCCGCCCACCCCGCGCAGGACCAGCAGTTGCAGGTAGCTGTGCGCGAGGCCGGCCAGCGCACTGCTGACGGCCACGATGCCGATGCCGGTCGCCAGCACGACCCGCTCGCCGATCGCGTCGACCAGCCGCCCGACGCCGAGGGCCGATGCAAGCCGCATGAAGGCGAACGCCGAGAGCACCGCGCCTACTTCGGCCCGGCCGACGCCGAAATGGCGAGCGAACAGCGGGATGACGGGCGCGACGATGCCGAACCCGACCGCGACGCTGAATGCGACGGCCGAGAGCACTGCGACTTCCCGAGGGAGGTCGCCGAACAACTTGGCGCGAAGACGCAGCACCGGGTCAGGCTACCCGCGCCTCGCGACCCGATCAGCCGGCACGGCGGCCGCGGCGGGCCCGGAGGTAGTCGCTGACCACGTAGTCGCCGAGCTTGTCGCTGGACGGCGCGAACACCCGGCCGCCGTTGCGCTTGGCGAGCTTCTCGACGAAGTCGACAAGGCCCTGGTCCTCGGCCAGCATGAATACGTTCAGCGTCGCGCCGCGTCGCGTCATCTTGTCGGCCTCGGCCAGCGTCACTGCGATCGTCTGCGGCGACGGCGGCCAGTCGAAGGCGTAGTCGCCGCTCGGCAGCAGGTGGGCCGTAGGTTCGCCGTCGGTGACGACGAGCACGACGGGTTCGTGCTCGGGATGCCGGTCGAGGAATCGGCCGGCGATCAGCAAGGCATGCTGGAGGTTGGTGCCCTGCACCATCTCGGCGTCGAGTCCGGCCAGCTCGGTCGGCTGAAGAACCCGTGCGTAGTTGGAAAATCCGATGATCTGCAGTGCATCTTGGGGAAATCGAGTCGTCACGAGCGAATGCAGTGCCATCGCCGTCGACTTGGCGACGCCCCAGGTTCCGCGCAACGTCATCGACCACGAGAGGTCGACGAGCAGGCAGACCGCGGCCGACGTCCGACGCTCGGTCTCGACCACCTCGAAGTCGTCGACGTGCAGCTTCACGCCGTCGGCGCGGTCGACGGGCCCGTTGCGAAGGATCGCGTTCGACACCGTGCGGACGACGTCGAGCGGCTGCGAATCGCCGAACTGCCAGGCCCGCGACGAGCCGGTGAGTTCGCCCGCAGACCCTGCGTCCGGGACGTCGTGGTCGCCGCGCGTACTTGCCGACAGCGACGCGAAGACCCGGCGCAGCGCAGTCGCGCCGAGCCGCCGTACGGCCTTCGCTGTCAGCTCGAGCCGGCCGCCGTCGCGGCGCAGGTAACCCTGCCGCTCCAGCTCGCGCTCGACCTCCCTCAGCTGCCGCAGGTCGTCGACCGCCGATCGCCCGAGCGCGCGGCGCACGGCCTCCTCGTCGACGTCCTCGAGGCTGGCGCCTGGGTACTCCTGCCCGAGCGTCGACTCGAGTTCCTCGAGGTCGGCGAGTTCTTCGAGAGCGGTCGTCGCGTCGGACATGCCGAGCGGTTGGTTCCCGCGCATTGGGGTGCGACCGGTCCAATCGAGATCGGGACGCCGAGTGCGCAGCGCATCGTTGAGGCGCGACATCTCCGAAGCCAGGCCCATGTCCTCCATCGATTGCGCCATGAGCGCCGCGAGCTCGTCTCGCTGCTCGGGCGTCATCGACGCCAGCATCCGTTCCATGGCGGCGGCGCGGCGCGCCAACGAGTCGACGAGCTCTTCGAGGTTCGCCGGCTGGTCGGGGAAGAACTGACCGTGCTTTTCCATGAACGCGTCGAAGTCGTCCTGGGTGTGTTCACCGCGGGCGTCTGCGGCCAGCATCTCGTTGAGGTCGGCCAGCATGTCCTTGACGGCCTGCATCGCAGCGCCCGCCTCGGGTGAGCCCGACTGCATTGACTGCATCGCCTGCTTCATGCCGCGGAACTGGCTGTCGAGCACCTCCTGACGCAGCAGATCCTTCAGCTGTTCGTACGTCGCCCGCGCCTCGTCGGAACGCCACTCGTACTCGGCCAGCCCGCGGATCGCGCGCGCCGGGTCGGACGGCAAGGTGTCGAGTTCCGCCTCACGCAGGCGGGCGTCGTCGCTGGGGTCAGGGAACAACGCGGCCCGTTCCTGGCCGATGGCCTTGTCGAGCAGCGCCCTAGCCTGCTCGAGGGTGCCATCGAGCCGACCGCGTTCACGCACTTCGCGACGCTGCTCGCGCACCCGCCTCAGCAGGTCTTCGAGACCACGAAGGCCAGGTGCGCCCTGACGCAGCAGATCGCGCAGGGCGTCGGCCGTATTCGCGCCGTCGAGCACCGCGTCGCCGAGTTCGTCGAGCGCCTGCGCGATGTCGTACAGCGGAGCGAGCGGATCGGGACCCTCGTGCCACGGACCGTAACGAAACGCCGGCGAACTCACGGTCAGCCGCCGTACACCGTGCGGCCGGGAACCTCGTCCTTACTGAGCCTTCGCGTCAGGTAGAGGCCCTCAAGGGCGAACTCGATGGCCGCCGCAGCTCGACCCGGATCCTCGCCGCCCTCGTCACCGAGCCGTTCGAGCACCTTGGCCAATCCGCTCACCTTGCCGACCCGCTTCAGCAGCTCGGCGGCCGGCACGAGTTCGCCGCTCTCGACGGTCACGCCCTCCTCGAAGTGTGCGAGCAACCCGCTGAGGTCGGCAGTGCCGAGCCGTGCGCGGAACGTTTCAGCGATCGCCCGCCGCAGTAGGTGGACGAGAACGTCGCGTTCGCGGCCCTCCTCGCTGACCTCGAACTCGACCTTGCCCTGCAGCGAGTCGACGATGCCTGGAAGGTCGCACACGCGGGCCACCGGCTCCGACTCACCGGTCAGAGCTGCGCGACGAAGTGCCGACGCCGCAACGGTTTCTGCTCCCGCCACCGCGAACCGCGCGGAGACTCCGGAGCGTTGGTCGATGGCCGTCGATTCCCTGAGCAGGCGGGTGAAGCGTGCGATCACCTCGAGCAGGTGTGGTGGGACCACGGCGGAAAGTTCCGCCTCCTGCGTGATCAGGCTCACCTCATCGGTCAGCCGCAACGGGTAGTGCGTGCGGACCTCGGCGCCGAACCTGTCCTTCAGTGGGGTGATGATCCGGCCGCGGTTCGTGTAGTCCTCGGGGTTCGCACTCGCGATCAGCAGGACGTCGAGGGGCAGCCGCAACGCGTACCCGCGGATCTGCACGTCACGCTCTTCGAGCACGTTCAGCAGCGACACCTGGATCCGCTCGGCCAGGTCAGGCAACTCGTTCACCGAGAAGATGCCGCGGTTGAACCGTGGCACCAGCCCGTAGTGCACGGTCTCCGGGTCGCCGAGCGTGCGGCCCTCGGCAACCTTGATCGGGTCGACGTCGCCGATGAGGTCGCCGACACTGGTGTCGGGTGTCGCCAGCTTCTCGCCGTAGCGCTCGTTGCGGTGTCGCCAGTCGACGGGCAGATCGTCGCCGAGCTGGTCGGCAAGGTGTCGGCATCGCTTGCAGACCGGCGCGTAAGGGTGGTCGTTGATCTCGCAGCCGTCGACGACTGGCGTCCATTCGTCCAGCAGCCCGCTGATCGTGCGGATCAGCCGGGTCTTCCCTTGGCCGCGCTCACCGAGCAGTACGAAATCGTGGCCCGCGAGCAGCGCGCGTTCGACGTGGGGCAGCACGGTTTCGTCGAACCCGACGATCCCCGGGAACCGAGGCTCGCCCGACCGCAACTTCGCGAGCAGGTTGTCGCGAATTTCGATCTTGACCGGCTTGTGGACGTGACCGGAGTCGCGTAACGCGCTGCGGGTAGCAATGGATGGTCGGGACGGGTGGCTGGACGACGGATGACTGGACGACGGGGAGCTGGCCGATCCTGTCGGCTGGAAATCTTGAGGCACTGTTAGACCCTACGTCGCGTTCGGACGGCGTGCCTTGCCGGTTTCCGGCACCCAGTTCTCACGCGGCTTTTTCTCGCGACGCGGTCGATTCCACCCGGATGCGCTGCCGATCGACATGACACCGCTGCCACTCAGCCGGGAGGATGGGCGGATGGCTCGCTTCGGGGATGGTCTTGCCGTCGACGCAGATCTTGTGCGCGCGGCCGAGGCGGCGGCGATCGCGGCGCGTACGCCACTACGTGGCGTCAGGCCTGACCTGGCCTGCGTCTTCGTCTGCGGCTCCGACCCGGACCAGGTCGAGGCGGCCATGCATCGTGCCGCGAGCGTTTTGCGGGCCCGCACGGTCATCGGCTGCAGCGCCTCGGGGGTGATCGGCGCCGCTCAAGGGGTCGAAGCCACCAGCTCGGTCAGCGTCTGGGCGGCCGTGCTCCCCGGCGTCCGGGTCAGGGCTTTTCATCTCGAGGTGATCAGGACGCCGAACGGCATGGCGATCCTCGGCCTTCCCGAGGGTGAGGACGCCGACGAGGTTGCCGTGCTGGTCGCCGATCCCTACTCGTTCCCGGCTGACGGGTTCGTCGAGCAGGCCAACGATGCGCTCGCGCTACCGCTCGTCGGCGGGATGGCCACCGGTACCCGCGGGCCTGGCTCGACGAGGCTGTTGATTGACGGACGGGTGGTCGATCGCGGCGCAGTCGGCGTGGTGCTCGGCGGACCGGTCGGCGCGCAGGCGATGGTCAGCCAGGGCTGTCGCCCGGTCGGTCCAGCGATGACCGTGACCGCTTCGGAGGGCAACCTGCTGCTCGAACTCGCGGGGACGCCGGCGATCCAGAAGCTCGAGCAGATCATGAGCACCTTGTCGACCGATGATCAGGCGCTGGCCAGCGCCGGTCTCCAGGTCGGCGTCGCGATGGACGAGTACGCGGAGGAACACGAGCGCGGTGACTTTCTGGTTCGCGGCATCCTCGGTCTCGACAAGGCCAGGGACGCGATCGCGATCGGCGACGTCGTACCGGTCGGCCGAACCGTGCGGTTCCAGGTTCGCGACGCCGCGTCGGCGGACGACGACTTGCGCGCCATGCTGATTTCGTTGCGGCGCGAGTTCACCGCGGTCGAGGGCGCGTTGTTGTTCTCGTGCAACGGACGTGGATCGAACCTCTTCACCTCCGCCGACCACGACGTTCTCGCGATGCGCCAGGGTCTTTCGACGTCGGGCATTGCTGGCTTCTTCGCGTCCGGCGAGATCGGCCCGGTGGGCGGTCGCAACCACCTGCACGGCTTCTCGGCGTCCGTGCTGGTGTTCGGCTCGCCACGGCCCGATAACGAGGATGGTGACGGTGGCTGAACCGTCGGCGGGCGGCCGGCCGGGCACCGTGCTCGCGATCGACGTCGGTGGCACCAAGTTGGCGGTTGGCACCGTCGGCCCCGACGGGCGCATTCTCGAGCGATCGTGGACGCCGACCCCGGCCGGTGCGGGCGTCGACGCCGAGACAATCTGGTCGGCACTCATTGAAGCCGTCAGTGCGCTCCCCGGTGTCGAACGCGTGACTGCGGTGGGTGTCGGCTGCGGCGGCCCGATGTCGTGGCCAGCCGGCCGGGTGTCACCGTTGAACATGCCGACGTGGCGCGAGTTCCCCTTACGGCAAAGGCTTCAGGAGCGTTTTCCGGACGTCGCGGTGCGACTGCACAACGACGCTGTGTGTTTCGTCGCTGCTGAGCACTGGCAGGGCGCCGGCGTTGGCGTCGACAACATGCTGGGCATGGTCGTGTCGACGGGTGTCGGTGGGGGCGTCGTCCTTGGCGGGCGTCTGATCGACGGACGCACGGGGAATGCAGGACACGTGGGCCACGTCGTCGTCGATCCGTCCGGACCGGTATGCAGATGTGGCGGCCGGGGTTGCCTCGAGGCGATCGCACGTGGTCCTGCCGTAGTGGCGTGGGCAGTCGAGAACGGCTGGCG
>PLCK01000194.1 GCA_003134755.1 Actinomycetota bacterium
GTCGTCGGCAGGTTGCCGCCGTAGATCGACGAGCAGCCGGTGGCGTTGGCGATCAGCGTCCGATCACCGAAGAGCTGCGTCAGCAGCTTGATGTACGGCGTCTCGCCGCAGCCGGCGCATGCGCCGGAGTACTCGAAGAGCGGCTCAAAGAACTGCGCCGTCTTCACGTCGATGCGCACGGTGGTGCGATCGGGTTCCGGCAGCGCCAGGAAGAAGCGGTAGTTCTCGCGCTCCGCGTCGCGCAGCGGCGGCTGCGGATGCATGTCGATAGCCTTGTGCTTCGGATTGGCTTTGTCCTTCGCCGGACACACCATCACGCACAACATGCACCCGGTGCAGTCTTCCGGCGCGACTTGGATGGTGTACTTGGCACCTTTGAAATCGCTGGCCTTGTAGTCGATCGATTTGAACGTCGCGGGCGCGCCGCCGAGCTGCTCCGGGGCATAGACCTTGGCGCGGATGGCGGCGTGCGGGCACACCAGCGCGCATTTGTTGCACTGGATGCACACCGCGGCATCCCACACGGGGATCTCCAGCGCGATGTTGCGCTTCTCCCACTGCGCGGTGCCGAGCGGCCAGGTGCCATCGACCGGGAAGGCGCTCACCGGCAGCAGGTCGCCTTTGTTGGCGAGCATCACCGCCGTGACCCGCTGCACGAAATCGGGTGCCTCCGCGGCGACGATCGGCGGCAGGCTACGCGTGGCGGTCACGTGGGCGGGGACGCTGACCTCGTAGAGGTGCGCCAGCGTGGTGTCCACCGCCGCAAAGTTTTGCTGCACGATCGTCTCGCCCTTCTTCTGATACGTCTTCTGGATCGTCTGCTTGATGTGCGCGATCGCCTGGTCACGCGGCAGCACGCCGGAGATGGCGAAGAAACAGGTTTGCATGATGGTATTGATACGCCGCCCCATGCCGGTGTCCTTGGCGACCGCATAGGCATCGATAACGTAGACCTTGAGCTGCTTGTCGATGATCTGTTGCTGGACCTCGCGCGGCAGCTGGTCCCACACGGCCTCGGGGCCGTACGCTGCGTTGAGCAGGAACACTGCGCCCGGTGCGGCGTACTCGAGCACGTCATACTTGTCGAGGAAGTTGAAGGCGTGACAGGCGACGAAGCTGGCGTGCTTGATGAGGTATGCCGACTGGATCGGCCGCGGGCCGAAGCGCAGGTGCGACACGGTCATGGCGCCGGACTTCTTCGAGTCGTACACGAAGTAGCCCTGCGCCCAGTGGTCCGTTTCTTCGCCGATGATCTTGATCGAGTTCTTGTTGGCGCCGACGGTGCCGTCGGAGCCGAGGCCGAAGAACACGGCGCGCACGACGTCGGGCGGCTCGATGTCGAAATTGGGATCGACCGCGAGCGACATGTGGGTCACGTCGTCGACGATGCCGACGGTGAAGTGGCGTTTGGGCTGCGCGGTGTCGAGCGCGTCGAACACCGCCTTCACCATCGCCGGCGTGAACTCCTTGGACGACAGCCCGTAGCGCCCGCCGATCACCAGCGGATCGTGCGCCAGCGGAGACGTGCCCGCATCACGCGCTTCGCGCAGCGCGGCGACCACGTCGATGTAGAGCGGCTCACCGACGGCACCGGGTTCTTTGGTGCGATCGAGGACGGCGAGGGCGCGCACCGTCTTGGGCAGCGCGGCGACGAAGGCATCGATGGCGAACGGGCGGTACAATCGGACCTTGAGCACGCCGACTTTCTCGCCGCGGGCGCGCAACCAGTCGACGGTTTCGTGCGTCGTCTCGGCTCCCGAGCCCATGAGGATGATGACCCGCTCGGCGTCGGGATCGCCGACGTAATCGAAGAGGTGATACTGGCGGCCGGTGAGCGCGGCGAAGCGCTGCATCGCGGCCTGGGTGATCCCGGGGCAGGCGAGATGGAAGCCGTTGGCGGCCTCGCGCGCTTGGAAGAAGACGTCGGGGTTCTGCGCGCTGCCGCGCAGCACCGGATGGTCCGGCGTCAGCGCCCGCTGCCGGTGCGCCGCCACCAACTCGTCGTCGATCATGGCGCGCACGTCGTCGTCGGCGAGCTCTTCGATCTTGGCCACTTCATGCGAGGTGCGAAAGCCGTCGAAGAAGTGCAGGAACGGTACCCGGCTACGCAGCGTGGCGGCATGCGAAACGAGGGCGAAGTCGTGTGCCTCTTGAACCGAGCTTGCCGCGAGCATCGCGAAACCGGTTGACCTGGCGGCCATCACGTCGCTGTGGTCACCGAAGATCGACAGTGCATGCGTCGCCAGCGCGCGAGCCGCGACGTGGATTACGGTCGGCGTCAGTTCCCCGGCCAGCTTGAACATGTTCGGAAGCATGAGCAGTAGGCCCTGCGAGGCAGTGAACGTGGTGGCGAGGGTGCCCTTCATGGCAGCTCCGTGCAGGGCCCCGGCCGCGCCGGCCTCCGACTGCATCTCGACCACATCAGGAACCGAGCCCCACAGGTTCTGGCGCAGCTGGTCGGTCCAGGCATCAGCCAGCTCGCCCATCGGCGAGGCAGGCGTGATGGGGTAGAGCACGACGATCTCCGAGAGCTTGTGCGCCACCCGAGCCGCGGCTTCATTTCCGTCGATGGTCGCCTGTCGCCTGTCATCCAATGCAGTCATGCTGCAACCGTAGGAAGCCGCCAAGCGTTGTCGCAGGGCCAAATGTCCCGCCCGGTCGGGCCGCACGGCCCGCCGATCAACGCGAAGGCACCACCAAGACCGGCCGCTGCGACGTGTGGAGCAGCGCACGGGAGACGCTCCCGATCGCAGGTGCGGCGGCGACCTCTGACTGGCTACGCGAGCCGACCACGATCAGCCCGNNCCGCCGCAAGCGCGATGCCACGCGCGACATCGCGGTAATTCACCTCGCGGATCTCCAGGTCGGCGTGCACGCCGGCAGCTCGTAGCTCGTTCGTGATCGTGGAGGCAGCGAGGTCTTCGCTGGAATCATCGACGCGAAGCCTGCCCCGCGGGCCGATTTCGATCTCGTGCACGTGCAGGACGACGACCACTGTCTGGGTATTCTCCGCGAGAGTACGGACAACCTCGGCCGCGCGCTCCGAATGTCGGTAGTCGTCGACCGCCAGGACGATGTTGGCGAACACGATGCCTCCGGGGCTACTTGTGTGCCAGTTCACACGCTCGTCACCCGACGCTGACCGGATTAGAGCACAAGGTCTCCTCGACCCATGACCATGGTCAGGGTGCGGGTGACGTTCGGCCCTCATCCGCGACGGGAGCGTCCGACGATGCTGGGAATCGATCGGAAGATTCCCTCGAAATCGGAGTGCGCCATGACAGTACGGGTCGGTATCAACGGCTTCGGTCGCGTCGGAAGGACCTATTTTCGGATCGCCCAGGACCGCGGGTTCGAGGTCGTCGCGGTCAACGACATCACCGACGTTGCGACCCTCGCGCACCTTCTGACCTACGACTCCACCTTCGGCCGTCTCCGCGGCGATGTCGACCACGGACCCGACTGGATCGCCGTCGATGGCACCCGTGTCAAGGTTCTGTCGGAGCGCGACCCGAGTCACCTGCCGTGGGGCGAGCTCGGCGCCGACATCGTGATCGAGTCGACGGGTCGGTTCGTGTCTCAAACCGACGCAGCCCAGCATCTCATCGGCGGAGCCCGCAAGGTTCTCATTTCCGCGCCGGGCAAGGGTGTCGACGCGACGATCGTGCTCGGCGTCAACGAAGACCACTACGACCCGAGCGTGCACCACGTCGTGTCGAACGCCTCGTGCACAACCAACTGCGTCGCTCCGATGGTCAAGGTGTTGCACGATTCGTTCGGCTTCGCGCGCGGCTTCATGACGACCATCCACGCCTTCACCAACGACCAGGTGACGCTCGACTCGCCGCACAAGGATCCTCGCAGAGGTCGCACAGCGTCGACCAACATCATTCCCACCAGCACGGGTGCAGCACGCTCGGTCGGCGTCGTGATTCCTGAGCTGAAGGGTCGGATCGACGGTGTCGCCGTCCGGGTGCCAGTCGAGGACGGCTCGCTCGTCGATCTGGTGGCGGTACTCGACCGCGACGTCACCGTCGAGGGACTCAACGAGGCCTTCCGTGAGGCGGCAGACGGCCCGATGAAGGACATCCTCCGGTACACGACCGACCCAATCGTGTCGCGCGACATCATCGGTGACCCTGCGTCGTGCGTGTTCGATTCGCTCCTCACGCAGGCCAGTGGCCCGGTCGTGAAGGTGTTCGGCTGGTACGACAACGAGTGGGGCTACACCAGTCGCCTCGTCGATCTCACCGAGTACGTCGGCGCACGGCTCTAAGGAGTTCCGAGATGACGCCCACGAAGCAGAGCCAACGGGTTGCGGCACTCACTGACCGCGAGACGCAGACGCTCATCAGTGCGGCCGGCGCCGCGCCGTCCGTCTTCAATACGCAGCCGTGGGCGTTTCGGGTCAAGGACGCAAGCATCGACGTGTTCGCCGACACCTCACGCGAGCTGCGGGCGATCGACCCCGATGGCAGACAGCTCGCGATCAGCTGTGGCGCGGCCCTGCTCAATCTGCGGGTCGCGGCCGCTCGACTCGGCCGGACCAGCGTCGTTCGTCTGTTGCCCTCGGATGCGAAGCCGACGCTGCTCGCGAACGTGACGCTGGGCGAGTATGACGCTGCCATCCACCCCGATGCCCCGCTGTACCCCACGATTCGCAGGCGACACACACATCGGCGTCCGTTCCAAGCGCGCCTGGTTCCCGGTGCAACGCTCGCCGAGTTGGTCGGCTGCGCAGTGTCGGAGCACGCCTCGCTGACCGTTCTCGGCACCGACGAGCGGCGGTGGCTGTTCGAGTTGGTGTCGTTCTCCGAGGTCGTGCTCGCGGAGCAACCCGGCTACGAAGAGACGATGAGCGAGTGGACGGCAGGGAGCGTAACGCGACGCGATGGCATTCCGGCATCCTCGTTCGGCACTCTCCCGTTCACCGGCCAGCCGCCGATGCGCGATTTCTCGCAAGCGCATCCCGGTTGGGAGGCCAAGCTGCAGTGCTACCCGAAGGATCCTGCGATCGCGATCCTGTCGACGACAGACGACAACCCGGTGTCCTGGCTGCACGCCGGTCAAGCGCTCCAACGGGTTCTGCTTGTCGCGTGTGCACGGGGCCTTGCGGCGTCGTTCTTGAACCAGCCGCTCGACGTCCCTGAGATCAGACGGGACATGAAACACCCTGGCTGGCACGGAATCCCGCAGATGATCATCCGTCTCGGATACGCGCGTGGCGACGTGTCAACACCACGACGCCTCGTGACCGACCTGATGCGGTAGCCGCCAGTCAGTGCGATCAACTTTGGAGGTCTTCGTGCCCAACATGCCCCACGACATCTCGGATCTGCACCTCGCCCCTGTTGTGCTAGCGATCGACGCACGCATCACTGAGCTTGCCGGGCTCGACCTCGAGTCCTTGGCCCTGCGGGTTGCTCTCGAAGGCGATTGCCCCAACTGGAGTCGCCATGACCGCGAGCGCGGACTGCTCGAGTCGGCACGGCACTTCATCGACTGTCGCGGTTGGGTGCTCTCGTGGGACCCGCGTGGCATCCGGCTGAGCCATGACGAGCACAGCGTGGTCCTCGGTGTGCCACCCACGTTCGTCGATTACTTGTCCGGGGCCAGGCCAGCTCGCGATCGCATCGCATAAGTCACGTTCGGAGGTCCGTCGCCATGACCGCTTGCCATGACACATCCGCTTGGGGACCCAGCACCTCGGTCCGCGAGACACATTTCCGTCGGATCGTCGTGGGCGTCGACGGGACACCCAACTCCATCGCCGCTCTGCGCATCGCGGTCGGGCTCGCCGTCAGCGATGCCGCGACTGTCGAAGCAGTGTGCGCGTACCACCCCTACCTCGAGAGCGAGTACGCCTTCGCCGGCGCGTCCGGGCCGATCGATGCGGCTACCGACGCCGAGGCGACCCTGATGAACGCGGTGTTCTCCGCATTCGGACGCGCGGCCGTCGACTGCCTGACGCTTCGAGCGATCGAGGGCAATCCGCACGCGGTGCTGGCCGACGCCGCAGCGACCGCCGACCTCCTCGTCGTGGGCGCGCGCCGCAACGGCCGGCTGCTCGGGCTCCTGCACGGATCGACCGCGCAGGCGTGTACGCGGCATGCCAGCGGTCCCGTCCTCGTCGTGCCCGCGTCTGAGCCCTCCGCGCGCTGACCGCTGCAAGGTCGGACGCCGTCGCGGCTCAGCCGCAAACAACGTGGAGTCTCAGGGTTGTTAGAA
>PLCK01000169.1:0-12533 GCA_003134755.1 Actinomycetota bacterium
CGCCGGTCGTAGATGAGGTCGAGCGCGACCTCTCGCTGGTCGGCGGGTATCCGAGCCACCGGGAGGATCTTCGACGCATGCACGATTGCCGCGTCGAGGCCGGCCTTCGTGCACTCGGCAAGAAACACCGAGTTCAGCACCGTGCGCGCGACCGGCTTCAGCCCGAACGAGATGTTCGACAGGCCCAGAATCGTCTGGACGGCGGGGTGCCGGGCCTTCAGTTCTCTGATCGCCTTGATCGTCGCGATGCCGTCGCGCCTGCTCTCTTCCTGCCCGGTGCCGAGAGTGAACGTGAGGCAGTCGACCAGGATGTCGCTCTCGTGCATTCCCCATTGCCCGGTCAGCGTCTCGATCAGTCGCTCCGCCACCGCGACCTTGTGTTCGGGCGTACGCGCCTGGCCGGTCTCGTCGATCGTGAGCGCGACCACCGCGGCGCCATGCTCGCGCACTATCGGCATGATGCGCGCGAACCTGCTCGCCGGGCCCTCGCCGTCCTCGAAGTTGACGGAGTTGATGACGCTGCGGCCACCGAGACATTCAAGACCGGCCTCGATCACCTGCGGCTCGGTCGAGTCGAGCACGATGGGCAACGTCGACGCGGTCGCGAACCGGCTGGCGATCTCGCGCATGTCGGCCACGCCGTCGCGACCCACGTAGTCGACGCAAACATCGAGCAGGTGCGAGCCGTCGCGGGTTGCCTCACGGGCGACCTCGACGCAGTCGTCATAGCGGGCCTCGAGCATGGCATCGCGAAACGCCCGCGAACCATTGGCGTTCGTGCGCTCGCCCACGGCCAGGTACGAGGTGTCCTGCCGGAACGCGACGGTCTGGTAGAGGGACGCCGCGCCTGGCTCGGGATGTGAGCGGCGCGGTGCCAGTTCGCGACCCCGGACCCGCTCGACGACCATTCGCAGGTGGGCCGGCGTCGTCCCGCAACAGCCGCCGACAAGCGCGAGGCCGTGCTCACGGGTGAAGGTGTCGTGTGCGTCGGCCAGCTCGAGGGGCGTCAGCGGGTAGCTCGCGCCGTCGCGGCCGAGCACCGGTAACCCCGCGTTGGGCATACACGAAAGGCCGATCCGGGCGTGCCGCGCGAGGTAGCGCAGGTGCTCGCCCATCTCGGCGGGGCCGGTAGCGCAGTTGAGGCCGATCAGGTCGATGCCGAGCGGCTCGAGGGCGGTCAGCGCGGCACCGATCTCGGAGCCGAGCAGCAGGGTGCCGGTTGTCTCGACAGTGACCTGTGCGATCAGCGGCAGCGTCGAACCGGCCTCGGTCAGCGCGCGTCGTGCACCGATGACCGCGGCCTTGGCCTGGAGCAGATCTTGCGCGGTCTCGACCAGGATCGCGTCGGCGCCGCCGGCGACTAGACCGGCGACCTCGGCCTGGTAGGCGTCGCGCAGCGAGGCGTAGCTGGTGTGGCCGAGAGTGGGCAACTTCGTACCTGGCCCGACCGAACCGAGAACGAACCGCGGGTGCTCGGGAGTCGCCCAGCCGTCGGCCACCTCGCGGGCCAGCCGCGCGCCCGCCTCGGACAGTTCGTAGATGCGGTCGGCGATGTCGTACTCGGCCAGGTTCGCCAGGTTTGCACCGAATGTATTGGTTTCGACGGCGTCGCAGCCGACCTCGTAGTAGGCGTCGTGGATAGCCCGGACGACGTCGGGGCGCGTGACGTTCAGAATCTCGTTGCAGCCCTCAAGGCCCTCGAAATCGTCGAGGTCGAGCTCGAATCCTTGGAGCATCGTGCCCATCGCGCCGTCGGCCACGACGACGCGGCGCGCGAGCTCGCTACGCAGGAGTTCGGCCCGACTGTTCATGCTCAAACGGTACCGCGCCGCCCGGTTGTGTCCGGATTGTTAATGGCCCGATGAGTCGCGTCGGGCACGGAACCGGGCGACCACGCGTCGCACGCCGTAGGCTGGCACGAGGTCGTGGCGCGACAGTCGATGCCGCGACGGTGATGGCGAGCAGCGGTTGGGAGGAGCCTCGAGTGATCGAGATCTCCGGTGCCCCCAAACTCAGCCATCCGGTGATGGTGACGGCCTTCGAGGGCTGGAACGACGCCGCCGACTCGGCGACCGACGCCATCGAAGCTCTCGAGGCGGCGTGGGAAGCCAAGCCGCTCGGCGCACTCGATCCCGAGGACTACTACGACTTCCAGGTCAACCGCCCGACAGTCTCGTTGGTCGACGGCGTCAGTCGCCGGGTCTCGTGGCCGACCACCCGGCTCTCCTTCGCCGAACCGGTTCCGGGGCGGCGCGACATCGTGCTTGTCCGCGGTCTCGAGCCCAACATGCGGTGGCGATCGTTTTGCGCCGAGATCATCGACGCCGCGATCGGGCTAGGTGTCGAGGAGGTCGTCAATCTCGGCGCCCTGCTGTCCGACTCCCCGCACAGCCGTCCGGTGCCGGTCACCGGCAGTGCAGCCGACGGGCAGACCGCCCGACGGCTCGGGCTCGAGCAATCCCGATACGAAGGCCCCACCGGCATCGTCGGCGTGTTCAACGACGCCTGCATCCAGGCCGGCCTGCCGGCCGTCTCGCTATGGGCCGCCGTCCCGCACTACGTCGCGCAGCCGCCCTGTCCGAAGGCCACCCTCGCACTGCTGCGCAACCTCGAGGATGTGCTCGAGATCGCGATCCCCTACGGGGAGTTGGCCGAGCTGTCGGAGGCCTGGGAGCGCGGCGTCGATCAGCTGGCCGAAGAAGACTCCGAGGTGGCCGAGTACGTGCGCACCCTCGAGCGACAGAAGGACGAAGCCGATCTGCCGGAGGCGAGCGGTGAGGCCATCGCGCGCGAGTTCGAGCGGTATTTGCGGCATCGCCGCGACGGGTCCTGACAGACTGCCGGCCATGACTGAAAGCGGGGGCGGCGAGAGCACCACGCGCCCGAATGAGACCCCGATTCAAATCCCGACGTTGCACCTGCGCGCCCTCACCGCGGACGACGACGAGCTGCTGCGGCTCTTGCACTCACCGGCGGTCTCCGGCCCCTGGGACTACTTCGACGATCCGCCCCGTGACCTGCTGCGCGCCGGTTCGTTCGGCGGGGGCGCCCGCATCATCGTCGACGCCGAACGCGGCCCGGTAGGCGACGTTTCGTTCATCCAGGTTCCGTACGGCCCCAACGTTCGCAGCCTTGCGTGGCGAATCGGCGTCACTTGTCCTGCCGGAGCATCGGGGACGAGGGATCGGCAGCGCCGCCCAGTTGATGCTCGCGCGCGAACTGTTCGCGACGTCGACCGTCAATCGCGTGGAGGCCGACACCGGCCTTGACAACATTCCCGAGCAGCGCGCACTCGAGCGTGCCGGATTCGTGCGGGAGGGCGTCGTCCGCGGTGCGCGGTATCGGTGCGGCCGGTTCTACGACCGCGTGCTCTACGGGCTGCTGAGGTCTGAACTCGAAGGCGATGCGGTGGTGCTGCCGGCGTAGCCGTGCTGTCGCCACGCTTCGTAGGCCGCCACGGTTGCGGCATTCGCCAGGTTCAACGAGCGGCGGCCGGCCAGCATTGGGATGCGCACCCACGCGGTGACGCGCTCATCAGACAACACCTCGTCCGACAATCCGTCCGGCTCGGGCCCGAACATCAGGACGTCGCCCTGCCGGTACGAGATGTCGGCGAACGACCCGGTGGCCCGCGAAGTGAATGCGAAGACGCGGGCCGGCATCAGGACCAGCCAGGCGGCCGCCAGGTCGGCATGCACGACGACTGTCGCGAGGTCGTGGTAGTCGAGCCCGGCGCGGCGCAGCTTGGCGTCACTGAGGTCGAATCCGAGCGGGCCGATCAGGTGCAGTTCGCAGCCGGTCGCGGCAACCATCCGGATCGCGTTTCCGGTGTTCTGCGGTATGCGCGGCTCGACAAAGGCGATCCGGAACACCTTAGAGCGCGATCCCGAGCAGCGAGTCCGCGATGGCGAACACGAGACCGGGTGCGGTCGGGTCGGCATCGCCCACGGCATCGTGCGCGACCGCTGCCCCCATGGCTGCCCACGCATCGATGGCGGCAAGTGCACCTGGAGAGTCGAGATCGTCCTCGAGCCGCTCGCGGACTGTCGCCAGCAACCGGTCAGCCGAGGGCGCGTTGGCCAGCGACGTTGCATCGCGCCACGCATCGAGCCGTGCGCCCGCGGCCACTAGGTCTGCCTCCGTGTATTCCCAGTCGCTGCGATAGTGATGGGCGAGCAACGCCAGCCGGATCGCCATGGGATCGACGCCGCTGCTCCGCAGCGCCGACACGAACACCAGGTTGCCGCGCGACTTCGACATCTTGGCGCCGTCGAAGGCGACCATGCCACTGTGCACGTAGGTTCGGGCGAACGGGCCACCCGTCACGATCGAACCCTGTGCGGCACACATTTCGTGATGCGGGAACACCAGGTCACTGCCCCCACCCTGGACGTCGATCGGCGCGGCCAGGCTGTCGAGTGCTATCGCCGTGCACTCGACGTGCCACCCAGGACGACCGCGGCCGACCTCGGTGTCCCACGCCGGCTCACCGGGTCGCTCGGCTCGCCACAACAGGCAGTCGAGCGGATCCTTCTTGCCAGGCCGATCTGGGTCTCCGCCGCGCTCGGCGAAAAGCGCAAGCATCGTCGCGTGGTGGTCATGCGACACCACGCCGAAGTCGGGCGCGGACTGCACCGAGAAGTACAGATCGCCGTCGACGTCATACGCGACGCCGGCTTCCCGCAGCCGGGCAACGAGTGCCGCGATGATCGGGATGGATTCGACCACGCCGATGTACCGGGCAGGGGGCAAGACCCTCAGCGCGGTCATGTCCTCGTGGAAGAGTGAGATCTCGCGAGTCGCCAGCTGCTCCCACGGCTCGCCGGTCGCGATCGCCCGCTCGAGCAGCGGGTCGTCGACATCCGTCACGTTCTGGACGTAGCTGACCTCGAGGCCCGCGTCGCGCCAGGCCCTGTTGAGGAGGTCGAAGCCGACATAAGTTGCGGCGTGCCCGAGATGGGTCGCGTCGTAAGGCGTGATCCCGCAGACGTACATCGATGCGCCAGCTACCGAACCGCCGATCAGCGAGCCGACTTCAATCTTGGCTTGCGTCGACGTGTCCCACACACGGGGAAGGCGACCGCGCCCCGGCAGGACACGGGATTCACGCGACGGCGGCTCCGGCCAGGGCTGCATGCTCGGAACTCTAACCAGCCCGAATCAAAACGGTGGCCACGGGACAGCGGGCCAGCCGTCGCCGGGTTCGGGGAACCGGCCCTCCCGCAGCAGGCGGTCGACGCGTCGCCGAGTTGCTGTAACTTCGCGGGTCGTGAGCAGTTCGCACAGCTGCACACCCAGATCGCCGGCCAGGTCGACCCGCAACGCGGCGAGGGTGTCGAGCGCGTCGTCGGGCAATAATGTGCCGCGCCACTGCCACAACACCGTGCGCAGCTTTTCCTCGGTCGCGAAACAGACACCGTGGTCGACGCCGTACACGTGACCTCCGGGGGTCGGCAGCAGGTGGCCGCCCTTGCGGTCGGCGTTGTTCACCACCGCGTCGAACACCGCGAGGCGGCGCAGGCCGGGGTGGTCGCTGTGCAGCAACGCCAGCAGGTCGGCGTCCTCGTCGATCTCTATCCAGAGCTGGCAGGCGCCAGGTCCGAGGGGACCGTCGCGCATCACGGTCGGCGGGACGACGTCCCATCCGGTGGCCTCGGACACCAGGTAGGCGCCGACCTCGCGGCCGGCCAACGTGCCGTCGGGGAAGTCCCACAACGGACGTTCGCCCGCGATCGGTTTGTAGACGCAGGTGAGTGACACCGGCCCGCGCGTGACGACCGCGTACAACGTCGTGTTCGACGCGTCGATGAGGCGACCCTCGATGGTGAGGTCGCCCTCGGTCAACACCTCGCGAAGTTCCGGGGCGCCGAGCTCGAAGCTTTGCTCGGTCATGTGTGTGCCCTCACCGTCAACGCGGATGATGGCCGTTGGAGCGTGCACAGACGTGACTTTCGGGATCGAGTGGCTGACCGCAGAACTGGCACGGCGGCCGTCCGGCCGCGACGATGGCCAGGGCACGCTTCGTGAAGGCCCGGGCCACCCCGCCAGTGATACGCACCCGCAACACGTCGGGACCTTCGGCGTCGTCGTCGCTCAGCAGTGCCGGGTCGTCGACGTCCTCGTCGGCTTCAGGGTCGGTCGACTCGCTCACGGCGAGCGCCTCGAGGACGACTCGCTCAGTTTCGGGATCCCAGCCGAGGCCGAGCGCGCCGACCCGAAACTCTTCGACGATCGGTTGTTCGAGCGGCAACGTGTCTTCGAGTTCGCGCGGTGCGACCGCCGGTACCGACGCCGTCCCGCCCGATGCACGTACGACCTCGTCGAGCAGCTGATCGAGTCGCTCGGCCAGCGCGGCGACCTGCAGCTTCTCGAGGACGACGCTGGTCAGTTGACCGGAGCTGCGGGCCTGAAGGAAGAACGTTCGCTCGCCGGGCTGGCCGACCGTGCCGACAACGAGACGGTCGGGCGGATCGTAGACAAAGATCTGACGTGGCATGGTGTCGAGCCTATTTCCCGCCCGCGCCGCCGCCGACCACGGCGTCGCTGGTTGCTGGTTTGGCTCGTTTGCGCGAGCCCTTCGGGGGTGCGAGCAAGGTCGCAAGATCCGTGCCGCTGTCGTTCACCCGGACGACGAATGGCCGTAGATCTGTGTACGTGATCACCGTCACCGAACAGGGATCGACGACAATCCGCTGAAACGTGTCGAGGTGCATGCCGAGCGCGTCGGCCACTACCGACTTGATGATGTCCGCGTGTGAGCAGGCTACCCAGGTCGCGTCCTTGCCCAGCGCGTCGTTCCATGACCTGACGGCGTCGACCGCACGTACTTGGGCGTCGCGCATCGCCTCGCCGTCCGCGCCTGGAAAGGTGACGGCACTCGGATGTGCCTGAACCACCTTCCAGAGCGGATCTTTGGTGAGTTTCTTGATCTCCTGGCCGGTCCAGTCGCCGTAGCCGCACTCGATCAACCTGGGATCTGTCTCAACGGTCGCGTCGCGGTTCGCCGCGATCGCCTGCGCAGTTTGCAGGCAGCGCTCGAGCGGGCTGCTCACGATGGCGCTGATCGTAACGCCGGCAAGTCGGTCGGCGAGTTTCGCCGCCTGCAGCTGGCCGCGCTCATCGAGGTCGACACCCGGCGTGCGCCCGGCGAGGACCGGACCCGTCATCGCGGTCAGGCCGTGCCGCACGAGCAGGACCGTGGTCACCCGCTGACCCTACGTTGCCCGCGGGCGCCGGCAGATCGCGCCTCGATCAGCCGACGACGCCGGTCTTGATTTGGTTCGCGTAGGCGGGTGAGCAGTGAGAAGCGATAGGGCGCGAGGTCTGCGACTGGGTCGGGCAGGTGCCGTGCGGGCCTGCCACCTGAGCCAGGACGACGAGGGCCGCGACACCCGACAACGCCATCGTGACGACGACGATCCAGAACTGCACCTTGCTGAGCGGCTTGCCCTTCGACCTAGCGGACATGGGGGCGAGTCTAGCGACGGCCCTGTCCTCAGGGACGAACCAGGGTTGTACCCGATGGTTAGCCGAGCTCGCATCCGCCATCTTCGAGTACGAGAGGAGTGTCGATGATCGAGGTTCGCGAACTCAGCAAACGGTTCGGTTCGACCGTCGCGGTCGATCGGCTGTCGTTTTCGGTTCGGCCCGGCTCGGTGACCGGGTTCCTCGGGCCGAACGGTTCAGGCAAGTCGACGACGATGCGCATGATCCTCGGTCTCGACCGCCCGTCCGGTGGTTCGACAACTGTCAACGGCCGCCCGTACGACGAGATCAGGCGTCCATTGCACGAGGTCGGCGCGCTCCTCGACGCCAAGGCGATGCACGGCGGCCGCAGCGCGTACCACCACTTGCTGTGCGTCGCGCAGAGCAACGGTATTCCGCCACGCCGCGTCGGCGAGGTGCTCGATCTGGTCGGACTCAGGGCGGTGGCACGCAAACGGGCCCGGACGTTCTCACTCGGCATGGGCCAACGGCTCGGNNCCGGTCAACGGGCTCGACCCCGAAGGCATTCTCTGGATCCGGACGTTGCTGCGCGGCCTCGCCGGGGAGGGCCGCACCGTTTTCGTATCGAGCCACTTGATGAGCGAAATGGCCCTCACGGCCGACCACCTCGTCGTTATCGGCCGCGGCCGGCTGATCGCCGACTCCAGTACGGCCGACCTGATCGCACGCAGCTCGCAGGGTTTCGTGCACGTCCGCACGCCGGACGCCGACGGGCTGACGTCGGTGTTGCGCGCGGCCGGGGCCGCCGTTCACGTCGAGGCCGACAGCCTGCGCGTGACCGGTCTCGACAGTGCCGCCGTCGGCGAACTCGCCGCCTTGCACCGCGTCGTCCTGCACGAGTTGTCGCCGCGCGCGGCCTCGCTCGAGGAGGCATTCATGGAGTTGACCAAGGACACCGTCGACTTCCGCACAGAAGTCAGCGTCGGAATGGAGTCGTCGTGAGCACCTCGACGCTGCCCGCTGCCGCGCCGCGCCCGGTACGGGCGACCCTCGGCGTGCCGAACGTCATCCACTCGGAGTGGACCAAGCTGCGAAGCGTCCGATCGACCTACTGGACGGCGTTCGTCGCATTCTTCGTCTCTATCGGGATCACCGTGCTGGCCGCCAGCGAGATGGTGCACAACTTCGCCCGCGAAGGCGATCATCTCGACGGGTTCGATGCCGCGAACTTCAGCCTGCAGAGCCTGTACGCCGCACAGATCGCACTCGGAACGCTCGGGGTCTTGACGATAACCGGCGAGTACGCCACCGGAATGATCCGGACGACGTTGACATCGGTGCCACAGCGGCGTTCCGTCATAGCGCTGAAGGGGCTGGTCTACGGCCTGGCAATGCTCGTCATCAGCGAGATCATGTCGTTCGTCGCGTTCGGAATCGGGCAGGCGATCCTGCACCAGCAGCACATCGGCGTGTCGCTCTCGGACGCTGGCGTGTTCCGGGTCGTCTTCGGGGGCGGTCTGTACCTCACGACGGTCGGCATGCTCGCGTTCGGCCTGGGTGCGCTCCTTCGGCGGACCGCGGCCGGACTTGCCACCTTCTTCGGCGTCCTGTTCCTTCCGTCCGCGTTGATCGATCTGCTGCCGAGTTCGTGGCGGGCAAACGCGATCAAGTTCGCGCCGGCAAATGCAGGCACCCAGATCCTCAACCGGAACCGAGTGCACGAGATGCTCGGACCCTGGCAGGGCCTCGGAATGCTCGCGCTGTACGCCGGGATCATCCTGCTCGGCGCGCTCTACCTCGTTGGCCGTCGAGACGCGTAGTCGCCCGGTACGGTTCGGTCCATGGAACAGCGAAGGCTGGGAGCGAGCGGCCTGACGGTCTCGTCGATCGGGCTCGGGACCGCGACCTGGGGACGCGACACCGACGAACACGAAGCCGCCGACCAGCTTCGCGCATTCGTCGATGACGGTGGCTCACTGCTCGACACCGCCGACACCTATGCCGGCGGCGACAGCGAGCGCGTCATCGGCAGGTTGGTCGCCAAGAACGTCGATCGGGCCGACGTCGTCATCGCGACCAAGGCGGGCGGCGTGCCACCTGACGTGCGGGCCGACGGACGGCGTCGCGACATGTCACGACGCCATCTGTTGCAGGCTCTCGACGATTCACTAGACCGGCTCGGCGTCGAACACGTCGACCTGTGGCAGCTGCACNNGGCTGGCAGACGGCGAAGGCCGCCGGTTGGCAGGCGTCGTGGCCGGGCCGGGTGCCGCTGGTCTCGACCCAGGTCGAGTATTCGTTGCTCGAGCGCGGCATCGAACGTGAGGTGGTGCCGGCGGCCGTCGACGCAGGACTGTCGGTGCTGCCGTGGTCGCCGCTCGGCCGCGGCGTCCTGACCGGCAAGTACCGCACCGGGATCCCTGCCGACTCCCGTGCCGCGAGCGATCACCTTGCCGCCTTCGTCGAGCCCTACCTCGACGAAGCGCATGCGCGGGTTGTGCAGTCGGTGTGCACGGCCGCAGAGGGTCTTGGCGTCTCGCCACTTGCGGTGGCGCTGGCGTGGGTGCGCGACCGTCCGGGCGTCGCCGCGCCGATCGTCGGTGCGCGCACAGCCGCGCAACTCCTCGGCGTCCTCGCCGAAGTCGACGTCGTGCTACCGGCCGAGATCCGCGATGCCCTCGACGACGTGTCCACGCCTGCTACTGGCTACCCCGAACGAGGCGCCGGGCAGGAATGACTTACTCGGCTTCGGGCGCTTCCCATTCGAGCTCGTCCTCGTCGTCCACGTCATCAGCTGACTCGACCGGACCGAACGGGGTGACCTCTTCGTAGGCCGAGAAGAGCGCATCGTCGTAGACCTCGCCGGCCGACGCCAGCGCGTCGTAGGCCGCCTGGACGTGCGGATCGTTCTCACCCGCCCGGGCCTCGACGGCGGCGAGGTGGGCATCAAGGGCAGCTTTCAGGCCCTCGACGGCGGCACGAACCTGCTCTGGAGTGGCGGCGCTCTCGTCGGACAGGGGACGAACGCTACCGGCCTACCCCCTGACCAGCGCAACGCCGATCTGCCAACCCGGTGTTTCCGCCGCCGCCGACCGCCTTGCGCGAGCACAATGGACCATGGCTGACTACGAGTTCCGGCAGCTCTGCCTGCCACGTGGGACGTCGCGGACATCGGCCTGGCGGCTGCTGACCGAACAGGCCGAACATCACGGCTGGGAACTCGACCGACTGCGGCTTTACCCCGACGGGACGCGCCGGGTACGACTACGTCGGCGGGTCTTGCGAGTCGGNNCGAGCACGCGGGTGCCGAACTTTAGGCCCTCAAGTGGCACCCGCTCGTCGACACCGTGGAACATGCCGGCGAAGTCGAGGTCGGGAGTCAAGCGCAGCGGAGAGAATCCGAATCCCCGAATTCCCAGCAGCGAAAACGATTTGTCGTCGGTGCCACCAAACAGGCAGTAGGGCACCGCTCTACCCTGGGGATCTTCGGCAGTGATAGCTGCCTTCATGGCGTCGACCAACTCGCCGTCCCACTCTGTTTCAAGAGCTGGATCAGCGTGCACGGTCTCGCGGGTGACGTTGGGTCCGAGCAGTTCGTCGATGGTGGCGAAGAATTCCTCTTCGTAGCCAGGAAGGTACCTGCCGTCGATGTGCGCGCTCGCTTCCTGCGGGATCACGTTCACCTTGTAGCCNNCGCCGCAATCAACGCGGTGATCGTGCCGAGCTTCTCGGCGACCGGTCGCAGGTTGTGCGGATCGATCTCGACGCCGATGGCGCCGCCGAGTTCGTCGAGGAACGCCTCGACTGTCTTCGTCAGCCGCACCGGCCATTCGTAGCGTCCGATNNAGCTTCATCCAGGCCATGCCGCGCTGCGCGGTCTGCACTGGGTAGAGCCGCAGGTCGTCGCGGATCTGCAGGGAGAAGCCGCCGACCTCGCTGATCGACTCGGTGCAACCCTCGAACTGCTCGGGATGGTTGTCGACCAGCCAGTGCGCGCCCTTTGCCCCGCCTGCCTCCTCGTCGGCGAGATACGCCACAACGAAGTCGCGCGGCGGCTTGCGGCCCTCGCGCATCCATTGCCTGATGACGGCGAGCGACATGGCGTCCATGTCCTTCATGTNNCCCCACAGGCAGCCGTCCTTGATCTCGCCGGCGAACGGATCGACGCTCCAATGCGCAGGGTCGGCGGGGACGACGTCAAGGTGGCCGTGAATGAGCAGCGCGCCGCGGTCCGGGTCGGAGCCCTCGATCCGCGCGATCACGCTGGCCCGGCCGGGCTCGGATTCGAAGATCTGCGGCTTGAGACCTACCTCCGCCAGCTTCTCGGCGACGTACTCAGCCGCCGGCCGCTCAGGCTTGATCGGGTTCGACGTGTCGATCCGGATCAGATCACGGCACAGATCGACGACCTCGTCCTGCGCGGTCAGGCTCGGGCTCCCCTGCGGCTGACTCATCGGAACTCCTGGGGTTCGGGCGGCAAACCATGCAGCTGGACGTCGACAGCCATCCTGCCCTGTGCCCGCGACCGATTGATATGGTGTACGCCGGTCCTGCACAGCAGGACTCCACGTCCGGGTGNNGGTTCAAGTCCCCCCTCGGACACGCGGGGTAGTCGAGTGACTACTGAACGTCACCGTGGGAATTCGAGACACTGGTCCGGCTTACTCCGCGCCGTCGACCAAAACGCCTGGCAACCAACCTCGACGCTGCCCTTGGCCGCTGCTGCGTGACTAGTCACCCGGGCCAAACGAAACCGACACCAGCGAGGCGCCGTAACTGCGCTCCCCAACGCCTCCGGCTCGACAGCCGACACCTACTGCTCGCTGCTCGTTCTGTCAGCGAGCCACCCGAGCAGATCAGCGTCGGTCGAGGTCAGGCGCTGGACCTCTTCACCACCATCGCAGCGGCACAGCGCGACCGTGACGGACCCCTCGGCCCGTGACACGACCCGCCAGGTCGCACCGAAACTCTGCCAACGCTCAAGGACCTCGATCGGTCGCGGCTGATCGGAGCCTCCATCGAAGGCGGCTGGTCGACCCAGCCCCGATGGTTTGGTCACCGGTCCATGATGCCCCGAAACGACGATC
>PLCK01000169.1:12568-13276 GCA_003134755.1 Actinomycetota bacterium
GCGCGGCGACGCGGGCAAGTACCAGCGGTTCCGTCCCCGAAGCGACGTATGCCATGACGTTCCCCGCGATCACTGCGGCGTCGAACGGCTCGGGCACACCTGCCGCGGGCAAGTCGAACTCGGCCAAGTCGTCCACCATCCACCGCGGGCCTGGATGGTCGGCCTCCGCCGCCGCAATCAGCAACGGGTCAACGTCGACCCCGACCACAGTGTGACCGCGGGCGAAGAGTTCGGCGCCCACCCGCCCGGGTCCGCATCCGGCGTCCAAAACGCGAGAACGCGGGGCGAGCAGGGCGTCGAGCAACCGAGCCTCACCGCCCAGATCCGCGCCGTCAGCCGCCATGGTCCGGAACCGGTCGATGTACCACTGTGAATGTTCTGGACCATGATCGGTGACCCACCGGGTAAGAGCACTCATGCCGTAACCCTAGTGTCGCGACATTGAAGTTCTTTGACCGCGGGTAGCGCGCGGGACGACTTCGTCGGCGGGTTTGGTCCAGACGAACTGGCACAACGTTCGTTCCCGAACCGCAACGGGTTTAGCGATCGCGCAAGCGGTCCAACATCTGCGGGTGCGAGGTAACGCGGGACCTGCAATCGGCACCGTCTTTTGGGACTACTCTGCGCAGATCTGCGTCCGCCATAGGGTTAGCCCATCGCAGCAGGGTACGTGATCGTGTTGCCGGCTATCCGGGCGAACGCCGTCAA
>PLCK01000174.1 GCA_003134755.1 Actinomycetota bacterium
GTGCTGGTCTTGATGAAGTCGCCACCGGCGAGCATCGCGAGCCACGACGCTCGACGGACGTTGTCATACGTCGCCAGCTCACCGGTCTCGAGAATCACCTTGAGATGAGCCGAGTCGGAGGCCGCCTTCACCTGCACGATCTCGTCGTANNCATGTCGATCTCGTCGGCGCCGTTCGCAACGGCATCGCGCACGTCGGCCAGTTTGGTGGCCAGCGCCGCACGCCCCGACGGAAAGCTGGTGGCTACGCTCGCGACTTTCACACCGCTGCCGGCCAACTGCTCCTTGGCCGTCGCGACGAGGTCGGGATACACGCAGATGGCGGCCACGCTCGGACATGACGCATCGGACGGGTCAGGCCGGACGCCCTTGGCGCACAACGCCCGGACCTTGCCGCGGGTGTCGGCGCCCTCGAGTGTTGTGAGGTCGATCATCGTGATCGCGGCCTCGATCGCCCAGCGTTTGGCGTCGGTCTTGATCGACCTGGTCGCCAGCGCGGCCGCGCGCGCCTCGGCTCCGACCTGGTCGACGCCGGGCAGACCGTGCAGGAATCGGCGCAGCGCAGAGTCGGAACTCGCCACATCAGCCGGAATCGCCGACGTTGTCAGCGTCATTGATTCACCATATCGCCGCGCGGCGGTGCGGGGCCGTCCGCCGTCGTCAGTCGACCGCCGTCAGTCGACGGCCACCATCGGCGCGCGCAGAACGGCCGGGTAGTCGCGGATTCGCTTGAACAAGACGACGCCGAAGACCACTGCGGCGACCAGGGCGACGAGTCCGCCGCTCAGCCACTGACCCGCGCCATGGCCGGACTGCGTCCGGGTCCAGTCGAGCGCGAGACCGATCAGAAATACGGCCGCACTCCCGAACGCCCCGGTGCCGACGAGTGCCGCAAACGGCGACGTGAGCGATTGACGCAGGTTGGTTCCGATCCGGCGCCGCGCCGCCACGAACACGACGAGGATGATGAGCCCGAGCGTGCCCACTGCGAGCCGCTGCAGGAGCCCGTCAGCGACTCCTTCGGCCAGGGCTGCCTGCGCACAGGTGTGGGTCTGCGGCTGTACGGACAACCAGTGTGTGCAGTCGGAGGTGCTGTAGGTAGTACCAGGGGCGTCGCCGAACACGAAGGTCTTGCCGGCTGCGGCGATCAACGCGTAGGCAACGAGGCCGCTTACGCCAATCGACACCATCCCGACGATGACGAGCGCGACCAATTGCTGCACGAGCAACCGCAGCTGGTTGCCGGTTCGGAGCCCCGATCGATTGCAGTCGCGTGCCACCGCCTTCGCCGGACCGAACTGGGCGACCGCTCGCCGCTCCGCGTCGGGCCGGGACAGACCCTCGCTGACGCCGACCGCAACGGCGTCGTCGAGGTGCGCCTGCGTTTCCTGCAGAATCCGCCGGACGTCGCTCGGTGCGCCGCGAAGACGGCTGAGGAGTTCGTCGAGGTAGTCGTCGATCATGTGGCGTACGCCAGGATCGATCGCACGCCGCCCGCGAACTTGTGCCATTGCTGCCGCTCGGCGACGAGCGCAGCCCGACCGGCCGGTGTCAGTTCGTAGACACGACGCCGCCGGCCGGAGTCGGTCGACCATGCGCTGGTCAGCAACTTCCCTCGTTCGAGGCGGTGCAGCGCGGGGTACACGGTGCCTTCCGGCAGGTCGAACACCCCACCGCTGCGACTGCGCAATGAGCTGATCACGTCATAGCCGTGCGCCGGTCCGGCGGCAAGCACTTCGAGCACCAGCAGGTCGAGGTTGCCCTTGAGACGTTCTGTCATACCTAGGAACACTAATCTCAGCATGCCGAGGCGTCAAGCACCCGACGATGTGTCGAACCCGAGTGCGAGCGTCAGGTCGACGCCGATCTCGTGAAGCTGCCGCCTCGCTTGGAGGCGTGCTTGCGACACGGAATCACTGACGGGCACGACGACCTCGAGGTAGCTCTTCAGCTTGGGCTCGGTGCCGCTGGGCCGGACGACGACGCGCGCGGCCCCGTATCCGCGTGCCGCGCCGTCGAGGTGGTAACGCAGGCCTTCGGTCGGCGGGAGGCCGCTGCCGCCAAGGGAGAGGTCGTCGATTCCGATCACCGGCAGGCCACCGAGCACAGCGGGCTTCGCGGATCGCAGCCGCTGCACGGCGGCTGCGATGTCGGCGATGTCGGCGACTCGCACCGAGAGCTGGTCGGTCGCGTACACGCCGTACGTCATTGCAATCTCGTCGAGACGCGTCACAAGCGTGGATCCGCGTGCCTTCAACGTGGCGGCGAGCAACGCCAACAACAAGGCGGCGCTGATGCCGTCCTTGTCGCGTGCGATGGTCGGCGCCACGCAGTACCCGAGGGCTTCTTCGTAGCCGTAGACCAGGTCGGCGCCCGACTGCACGATCCACTTGAACCCGGTCAGCGTTTCGGAATACGGGACGTCGTGGCGCGCGGCCAGCTTCGAGAGCAGCGACGACGACACGATCGTGGTGGCGTAGCGGCCGACCACGCCGTGCTCGAGCAGGAAGTCCGCGAGCAGCACACCGACCTCGTCGCCGCGCAACATCCGCCAGCCGCCCTCGGCGTCGGCGTCGGGAACTGCAACGGCGCAGCGGTCGGCGTCCGGATCATTGGCAAGAACGAGATCGGCGGACGTCGAGCGCGCGAGCGACATCGCGAGGTCGATAGCGCCGGGCTCTTCGGGGTTCGGAAACGCGACTGTCGGAAAGTCCGGGTCGGGCGAACCCTGTTGTTGGACGACGTGCAACGTCGCGAAACCCGCACGTTCGAACGCCGCGACCACCACGTCGCGGCCGACACCGTGCAACGGCGTGTAAGCGATCGCGATGTCGCGCTGCGGTAGCGCGCGCAGCAGCGGCATCGAACTGACCGCGTCGAGGTAGGCCTCGGGGACGGCATCGTCGAGCACGGTCCACTCGTCGGATCGCGGCACCGACGACAGAGCGCCGACGGCGTCGATTTCGGCCGAAATCTCGCCGTCGGCGGGTGGCACGATCTGGCCGCCGTCGCCGAGATAGACCTTGTACCCGTTGTCCTGCGGGGGATTGTGGGACGCCGTCACCATCACGCCGGCGGCTGCGCCGAGGTGCCTGATCGCGAAAGCGAGGACTGGCGTCGGCAGCGGCCGCGGCAACACCGATGCGGTGATGCCGAGCCCCGCCATCACCGACGCGGTGTCGCGGGCGAAGACGTCGGACTTGTGCCGGGCGTCGTAGCCGATCACGACGGCGGTGCCGCCAATTCCGCGCAGGTACGCCGCGAGTCCGGCAGCTGCGCGGATGACGACAGCGCGGTTCATGCGGTTCGGCCCGGCGCCCAGCGCCCCGCGCAGACCGGCCGTGCCGAACTCGAGCCTGCTGCCGAAGCGATCAGTCAGCGCCTGCTCATCTCCGGCTGTCAGCAGCTGGGACAACTCCGCGCGAGTGTCGGGATCGGGATCCTCCGCAAGCCAGCTCCGAGCCGCCTCGGCGTACGAGGTCATAAGCGGGCGACCACGTCGGCGAGCAGGGTACCCATCCGGGCTGCCGACGCCCGCCCGGCCGCGAGCACCTCGCTGTGGTCGAGCGGTTCGCCGGTCATGCCCGCCGCGAGGTTGGTGACGAGTGAGATGCCGAGAACCTCGGCACCGGCCTCGCGGGCTGCGATCGCCTCGAGCGCCGTCGACATCCCGACGAGGTCCGCGCCGATCGCGCGCAGATAGCGAATCTCCGCCGGCGTCTCGTAGCTCGGCCCGCTCACCGCCAGATAAACGCCCTGACGCAATTTGATTTCGGAAGCCGTGCCCGCGCGGAGCAACAGCTTGCGCAACCCGACATTGTAGGTATCGGTCAAATCCACGAATCGCTGTAGTGGCACAGGCGTCCCGCCTGTGAGTCGGGGAAGGCAGAAACAACTGGACAGGCAAGCTGCCTGTCCCACTAAAATTTATGGCAAACACAATTC
>PLCK01000042.1 GCA_003134755.1 Actinomycetota bacterium
CCTAGTAGGGTCTGGGCCGCGAAACCGGCGAGCAGCCAGGGCATCGCGTCCTCGATGTGGTGCGCCAGTCCGATCGGGTCACCGGAGTGTAGAACGGCCGCAAGGTCAAGTGCGACGCCGACAGCGAGCCACCCGGTGCCGGCGGCGAGCATCCAGGCGGCTGGGCTTCGCGGTAGGCGCTGCCGGGCGGTGCGTACGAACGGGTCGAGGCAGCAGCACACACCTGCTGTGTAGACGGCGAGACCGGTGGCCGTCAGCGGCCGCGCCGCTGCCAGCAGGCCGGCGACGGTGAGCGCGAGCCCGGCGGTGCACAGGAGGAGCGCGCGACGAGCCGCGCGCTCGACGCCGTCGACGACGCGAGTGTGCAGCACCATCGGCCACAGCGTGAACTCGGTGCCGAGCACCGTAAGTGCNNGCAACCCCGGCGGCGATGCCGGTGAGGAGAGCAACCGCCGCGGCCCAGTAGAAGCGCACCGCGTTCGCGAACCGACTGTTTCGACGTATGCCCACAGTGCGCACGAGCGCGCGGACATGCGTCGCGATGACCCCAGCGACCAGCGCTGCCCCGGCAACTGTCGGCACCGAGGTGTCCGTAGTAACCCCGACCAGCACGCCGAGGACGCCGAGGTTGACCGCCACCAGCCGCCGACTGGCGGTATGCGTTGCCGAGGCGGGCGCTTGCAGCAGTGTCGCCGTGAAGTGAGCGGTCCAGATCACGATCGCGTTCGTGACAGCACCCAACAAGAACAGATGCACGACGAGCCACAGCGACCCGTGGCCGGTGGCATGCACGATCGCCNNGCACGAGCGGTACGGGGAGGTGCGCTCACGTAGCCAGGCTAGATCCGTCGCGATGACGACCTGGCGTGCGCGGCAGGCTTGCAGCGACCAGTAAGGTTCACCCTCGGTTCTAGATTGTCTTGGCCACAGTGAGCAGGATCGCGCTGTCCTCGAGCGCAGCGAGACTGTGCCGGCTGTCGGGTATGCCGACATGCATGCCAGCGGAGAGTTCCGTCTCATCGGTTCCCGCCCGCAGGACAACGCGCCCTGACAGCACTTGCAGCGTCGCCGCACCGGGGCTTTCGTGTTCGTCGAGCGCTGCGCCGGCGGTCAAGCCGATCAACGTCTGGCGCAGCATGCGGTCGGCGCCACCAGTCAGGGTGTGCGCCGCCCGGCCGGAGCTTCCGTGTTCTCGCGCTGTGTCGAGTAGCTCGGCTGCAGTCGCCGAGAGTGTCGTCGGTGCGTCCATGTCGTTAGCTCCTGTCCGTGCTGGATGAGCTACCGACGTGTTCCCAGCCGCGGCGTTCCGGCCGCGACCCGAGATCCGTCGGCCCGCGGGAGCGGTACACCACGTAGGGCCGGGTGAGATAGCCGATTGGAGCGCTGAACACATGCACGAGTCGGGTGAAAGGCCACGCGGCGAACAACACCCACGCCAACGTGACGTGGATCTGGAATCCGATCGGCGCCTTCGTGATCAGATCGACGTCCGGGTGCGCGTAGAAGATGCTGCGGAAATAGGGAGCGACCGTCAGACGGTAGTCGTGCGAGTGTCCCAGGGCATTGCCCAGGACCGTCGTCGTCAACCCGGCGAGAATCGTCGCTGCCAGCAACACGTACATTCCCTTGTCGTTGCGGGTGGTCGCGGAGAACACCGGCCCGACGGTGCGCCGACGGTAGATCAGGATCGCCATACCCGCTACCGTCATGAAGCCGGAGATCGTGCCGAGCACGACAGCACCGAGGTGGTACCTCGATTCGCTGACGCCAAGCGCCTTGGTGAGCGACTCCGGTACGAGGAGACCGAACACGTGGCCGCCGATGACCAGCAGAATGCCGAAATGGAATAGCGGCGAGCCGACGCGCAGCAGCCGACTCTCGTAGAGCTGGCTGGAGCGAGTGGTCCAGCCGAATTTGTCGTAGCGGTAGCGCCAGATGTGGCCCCCGACAAAGACGGCGATGGCGACGTAGGGCACGACGACCCACAGCAGCAGATCTCCGGGGCTCATCGACGGCTACCCCCCATGTACTCCGGCGGGGCGAACGGTTCCAACCCGACTTCCTCGGCCGGCGGTCCCGCGTGGGCAAGCTCCATGGCCCGCTCGAGGTCACCTGGCTGCAGGTTCGGGAGCACGGACCGGACGAGGTCGACTGCGTCGACGTAGGGCGAACCCATGTCGGCGAGTGCCATCCGGATGAGTTCCAATCCGGCCCGATGCTCGGTCAGCAGGCTCAAGCCTGATTCCATGTCGACGGTCGCCGCGAATTCGCAGACCACGGAAAGGTGGTCGGGCAGTTCGTCGGCACGCAGCTCGTATCCCGTTGCCTTGTAGGCATGGGTGAAACGCAGCAACGCCATACCGCGCTTTCTGGTATCGCCAAAGGCGTAGTAGGTCAAGAACAGGCAGCATCGGCGCCGCAGATCGAAGGTGTCGACGTAGTCGCATTGAGCCTGCTGCGGGTCGGCTCTCTGGAGATGCGCGACCATGCGTAACAGCGGGGCGCGCGCTGCTTTCGGAACCAACTCAGCTGCCGAGCTCAGCAAGGGTAGCTGCGCAAGCAAGGGTTCGTCGGGATAGTCCAACAGCAGCGACGCGGCTTGCAAGGCGGTGGCCCGCTGCGCATGCGACAACGTGTCGTGGCCGGACCGGCGGCTCACCGCCGCGGGTCCCCGTCGCCGGCCTCGTGCGGATCCGGTACCTCAGACGAGCTTTGCGGCTCCTCCGCGCGCGGTGGAAACAACTCGTCGGCCGCTCCTTTGCCATCCCAGTTGAGCAGGTTCACGCGGCGTGATTTGTCGCCAGGGTCGACGATCGTGTCCGACGTCTGCCGTTGCTTGAGCATGTGGAAGTTCTCTAACGCGATCGGCGTCACACCGCCCGAAGATTCACCGAAGGGTCCCGACCCGCCCATGCCAGGGCCGCCGTCGTAGTCCAACGAGCACTCCGTCGCCAACTCCTCCAGCTGGTGAGCCAGTTGCCCCGGGTCACCGCTCTCAGTGTGCGCGGTGGGAATGACGTAGCGCTCCTCGTACTTGGCGATCGCGAGTAGTCGGTGCATGTCTTCGATGTCTTGCGGCGTCATGCCGACCGCGTCGGCGATTCCGACGTCGGGCTCGCGACCCAGGTTCACGTCTCGCATGAACGAACGCATCGCGGCGAGGCGCGCAAGAACGTTGCGCACCGGCACGGTATCGCCGGCAGTAAACAGCTCCGCCAGGTACTCCATCGGAATTCGCAGCGTGTCGATCGCGCCGAAGAGATTGCCGGCGTTCTCCCCGTCATGACCCGTTTCGGTGAGTGAGTCGACAACCGGTGACAGCGGCGGGATGTACCAAACCATCGGCAGCGTGCGGTATTCCGGGTGCAGTGGCAGCGCGACCTCGAAGCGGTTGATCAGAGCCCATACCGGCGAACGAAGTGCTGCTTGTATCCAATCGCGTGGAACGCCGTCGGCCGCTGCGGCTGCCTGCACCTGCGGGTCGGCCGGGTCGAGGAAGACCGCACGCTGCGCGCGGTATAGGTCGTGATCGTCGGGCGCGGAGGCGGCCTCGAGGACCTTGTCGGCGTCATACAGCACGACCCCGATGTAACGGAGCCTTCCCACGCAGGTCTCCGCGCAGACGGTCGGCAGGCCGACCTCGACACGGGGATAACAGAACGTACATTTCTCGGCCTTGCCGGTGCGATGGTTGAAATACACCTTCTTGTATGGGCACCCGGTCACACACATCCGCCATCCGCGACAACGGTCCTGGTCGACCAGCACGATGCCGTCTTCTGCTCGTTTGTAGATCGCCCCGGACGGGCAGGACGCCGCGCACGCGGGGTTGAGGCAGTGTTCGCAAATCCGCGGGAGGTAGAACATGAACGTCTGCTCGAAGTCCAGCTTGATCTTGTCGCTGACCTTCTTGAGCACGGGGTCGTCTTTGGTCAGCTCCGGTCCGCCGCCGAGATCGTCGTCCCAGTTCGCCGACCAGCGAACCTTCATATTCTTGCCGGTCAGCAGCGACTTGGGACGGGCGACCGGGGTGTGTTGTTGCACCGGTGCGGTGGTGAGGTTTTCGTAGTCGTACGTCCACGGCTCGTAGTAGTCGTGGATCGATGGCATCAGCGGGTTGGAAAAAATGCTGAGCAGTTTCTTCACCCGGCCGCCGGCGCGTAAAGTCAGCCGGCCGCGACGGTTCAGCGTCCAACCACCTTGCCAGCGTTCCTGGTCCTGGTAGGTGCGCGGGTAGCCTTGCCCCGGTCGGGTCTCGACGTTGTTGAACCACACGTACTCGACGCCGGTGCGGTTGGTCCAGGCCTGCTTGCACGTCACCGAGCACGTGTGGCAGCCGATGCACTTGTCGAGGTTCATCACCATCGCCAGTTGCGCCATCACCCGCATCAGTACTCCACCTCCTGGCTGCGGCGGCGGATTCGGGTGATTTCGTCGCGCTGGTTGCCGGTCGGCCCCAGGTAGTTGAACGCATACGTCATCTGGGCGTAACCGCCGGCGAGGTGCGTCGGCTTCATCAGCAACCGGGTGAGGGAGTTATGGATACCACCGCGTTTGCCCGACGTTTCGGCGATCGGGACGTCGATCGTGCGTTCCTGCGCGTGGTACATGTACACAGTTCCCTCAGGCATCCGGTAACTCACCACAGCGCGTGCGACGACGACACCGTTTCGGTTGACGGCCTCGACCCAGTCGTTGTCGCCGATGCCGACCTTGTCGGCGTCCTTCGGGCTCATCCAGATCGTCGGTCCGCCGCGCGAAAGGCTCAGCATGAACAAGTTGTCCTGGTATTCGGAGTGGATCGACCACTTCGAGTGCGGCGTCAGATAGCGCACCGTCACCCCGAGTTCGTCGACAGACCCCAGAACAGGTTCGGAGAACAGCCGCTGCATATCCAGTGGGGGCCGAAAGACCGGCAACTGCTCGCCGAACGCGGTCATCCAGTCGTGCTCGACGAAGAAATGCTGCCGGCCCGTCAGGGTGTGCCACGGCTTGGACCGTTCGACGTTGATGACGAACGGGGAGTACCGGCGTCCGCCGTGTTCAGAACCGGACCACTCCGGGGAGGTGATCACCGGCGTCGGGCGGGCTTGAGTATCGGCGAAGGTGATCTGCTTGCCTTCGTGCTCGGCCGCAAGATCAGCCAACTTCGTTCCGGTGCGCTTCTCCAACGTGGTGAAGCCCTGGACGGCGAGTTGGCCGTTGGTGGTGCCCGACATCGCCAACACCGCTTCGCACATCTGGACGTCGGTGTCCAACCGGGGTCGCCCGTCCGCGACGCCGCCGCGCACGGTGCCGTTCTTGGCACGCAGGTAGTCGACTGGGCCGGTCATGTCGTAACGGACGCCTTTCGTCGTCGCGCCAAGTGTGTCGACCAGCGGGCCTAGCGCGCCGAGTTTCGCAGCGATCTGGGTGTAATCACGCTCGACGAGTATCAGCTTCGGGAAGTTCACCCCAGGGATCGGCGTGCTGCCGTCGGCGCGCCAGTCGCGCACGACACCACCCGGAAGCGACATCTCGTCGATCGTGTCGTGTGTCAGTGGCGCAGCAACAAGGTCGGTGCGGATACCGAGGTGTTTGGCGGCGAGTTTGCTGACCTGTTCGGCGAGCACGGCAAAGGCATCGAAGTCGGTGCGGGTCTGCCAAGGCGGCGCGATGGCGGGTGAGAACGCATGTACGAACGGATGCATGTCGGTGCTGGACAGATCGTGCTTCTCATACCACGTCGCGGCGGGCAACACGACGTCGGCGAACAACGTGGTCGAGGTCATTCGAAAGTCCAACGCCAACAGCATGTCGAGCTTGCCCTCGGCGGCCTGCTCGCGCCAGGTGACATCGCGAGGACGGAGCCCGGCGGGCGCCTCGGTGGCGCGCACCGAGTGGTCGGCACCGAGCAGGTGACGCAGGAAATACTCGTTGCCCTTGCCGGAAGAGCCGAGCAAGTTTGCCCGCCATACGGTCAGCACCCGCGGGAAATTCTCGGGCGCATCGGGATCCTCGGCTGCGAACCGCAGCCGACCCGCTCGCAGTTCGGAGGTGACGAACTCGGCCGGCGTTTCACCCGATCGCACAATCGCATCGCCCAGGTCGAGGGGATTCCAGTTGAAGGTCGGGTACGACGGCATCCAGCCCAGCCGGGCCGACTGCGCGACCACGTCGGCGGTGGTCATGCCCTTGAACTTGGCGTCAGCCGTCGGAGACGCGAATTCGTCGACCTGGAAGGAGTCGTATCGCCACTGTGACGTTGCCAGATACCAGTACGCGGTCCCGATCATCTGTCGCGGCGGCCGGCCCCAGTCGTTCGCACTAGCCAAGGTGGAATGCCCGGTCAGCGGGCGGACCTTCTCCTGCCCGACGTAGTGCGCCCAACCGCCCCCATTGACCCCTTGGCAACCGGTCAGCGTGGTCAATGCCAGGAACGCACGGTAAATGAGGTCGGAGTGGAAGTAGTGATTGGTTCCCGCGCCCATGATGATCATCGATCGACCGTGGGAGTCGACCGCGTTCTGGGCGAACTCGCGCCCTATCCGCTCCGCCTTCGCTGCGGGAACGCCGGTGATTTCCTCCTGCCAGGCCGGTGTGCACGGTGTGCTCGGGTCGTCGTACCCCGTTGGCCACTCGCCTGGTAGGCCGTCGCGGGCCACACCGTAGGACGCGAGCAGGAGGTCGAACACTGTCGTCACCAGGTGGCCGGCAACGCGGCGCGCCGGAACGCCGCGCCTTATCACGCGGCCGAATCCGTCGGCTGCATCGAAGCGCGGCAACGCGACTTCGACCGCCTCGCTGCCCGCGCCGTCCATGCTCAAGGCGGGCTCGACTTCGCCGAGATCGAGGTTCCAGCGGCCTTCGCCGTCCGCGCCGAAACGGTGGCCGAGGCTGCCGTTGGGAACGAACGGCTCGCCGCTGCGTTGATCGAGGACGACCGTCTTGAACTGCGCCTGCTCAGCTTCCGCATGCACCCCACCGAGGTCGTGGGCCGTGAGGAACTTGCCCGGCACGTACGCGCCGTCCCGCTCCTGCAAGGTGATCAGGAACGGCAAATCGGTGAATCGCTTGACGTAGGAGTCGAAATACGGCGTCGTCTTCTCGACGAAGAACTCACGCAGCAGCACATGCCCCATCGCCATCGCGAGCGCGCCATCGGTGCCAGGGGAGGGCGCTAGCCATTCGTCGGCGAACTTCGTCGCATCGGAATAGTCCGGCGAGCAGACGACCACCTTCTGTCCGCGGTAGCGCGCCTCGGTCATCCAATGTGCGTCGGGTGTGCGGGTGACCGGCACGTTCGAACCCCACAGCATCAGGTAGGACGCGTCCCACCAGTCACCTGACTCGGGCACATCGGTCTGATCGCCGAATACCTGTGGGGAGGCCACCGGCAGGTCGGCATACCAATCGTAGAAAGACAACATCGGCGCGCCGAGCAGTGCGTAGAACCTCGCGCCGGCGGCGTGACTGACCATGCTCATCGCCGGGATAGGGCTGAAGCCGGCCACCCGGTCGGGGCCGAAAGCTTTGATGGTGTGCACGTGCGCGGCGGCGGCGAGTTCGATCGCCTCGTCCCAGCCCTTCTGGCGGACGTCGAAATGTACTTCGTCGGGGCCGAGGTATTTCAGGTTGACGCCGACCATTTCGCCNNGAGTTCGATCGCCTCGTCCCAGCTCGCCCGCACCAGACCACCTTTGCCGCGCGCGCTCTTGTAGCGCGCCGCCAGCACCGGGTCGGACACGATGGACGCCCACGCCTCGACCGGGTCGCCGCCGCGACGCGCCTTCGCGTCGCGGAACATCTGTAGCAGGACCCCGCGCACGTAGGGATAACGGACTCGGGTCGGTGAGTAGGTGTACCAAGAAAATGCCGCGCCGCGAGGGCACCCGCGCGGCTCGTACTCCGGTCGGTCCGGGCCCACCGAGGGGTAGTCAGTCTGCTGGGCTTCCCAGGTGATGATGCCGTCCTTNNCGAGCGGACCACCTTGTCGTGGCTCCAACGGTCGCGGTAGAAACTGTCCGCTTCGCGGCCACCGATCTGATGCAAGGTTCGAAGATCCGCCGACGCTTCGCCTTTGCGAAAGTGCCGCGCTGTCCGCAGCACCGCCTCGGTCAGTTCGCTGTCGAGCCCGACCTGGTGCCCTCCGTCGGTGGATCCCACATGTGGCCCCTTTGCGAACGGCATCGACGGACTATGTTCTACACCCGTGCCGCGGAGGAGCCTGCCGGGCTACGCCATTGCCCGACGCGCACGCGCGGCGAAGGCCGCGTAGCAGAGCGCAATGCCTGCGACGACGGCGAGTGCGATCAGGCCGCCGGCGTAGGAGTTGGTGTGTCCGTAGATGCTGCCCATCAGCAGCGGCGGGATGAAACCGCCCAGCCCACCGGCGGCGCCCACGACCCCGGTCACCGCGCCGACCCGGTGCGCCGGGGCGTGCTGGGCGACCAGCGCGAACACCGCACCCGAGGCGGTGCCCAGCGCAGCGGCCATCGCCAGGAACGCGCCGGTGCCGACCGGTGGCAGCGCCGGCGTCGCGGGTTGCACGAGGGCACCGGCCGCCACCACGGCGANNGGGACTGAACGAGGGCACCGGCCGACACCACGGCGAACGCGACCGCGAGCACCCGCGTCGGCGGGATCCGGTCCGACAGCCAACCACCGAGCGGCCGCATGACGACGGCCAGCAGCACGAACCCGGCCATCTTCATCGCCGCGTCGTCCTGGGTCAGGGCGTAGGCGTTCTTGAGATAGGTCGGAAGGTAGACGCTGAAGGCGACGTAGCCACCGAACCCCACCGAGTACAGCGCCGACGCCTGCCAGGTGACCGCCAGCCTAAATGTGGCCGAAACCCGCGCCACCGCCGACTCTGTCGGCCGAACGCGGCCCGGCGCATCGCGCAGCACGAGGACGGCAGCGACTGCGTAGACGCCAAGCACAATCGCGACCAACGCGAACGGGGTGTGGATGCCGTGATGGTTGACCAGCTTGACCGTGGTCAGTGCGCTGATCGCGGTACCACCCATGCCCATGCCGAAGATGCCGATCGCGGCGCCGCGTCGCTCAGGTGGGAACCAGGCATTGACGAAGGGCACGCCGACCGCGAATGTCGACCCGGCGATGCCGAGGAAGAAGCCGCCGACGAGCAGCCCGGCGAACGACCGGTAGCCGAGGTAGCCGACGAACAGCACGGGCACGATGGTCAGCGCCGTGATGATCGGGAACATGACGCGACCGCCAAAGCGATCCGTCAACGCACCCACCGGGATCCGCCCGAGCGAGCCCACCACCACCGGGACGGCGACCAGCAGCGCCTGATTGAACGAGCTCAGCTGCAGGGCCTGCTTGAAGTGGGTCCCCAGTGGCGAAAGCAGAGCCCAAGCCCAGAAGTTGACCGCGAAGCCGGCGGTTGCCATCGCCAGCATCAGGTTCCTCCGGCTGCTGCCGGCAGAAACGGCGGCCGTCGGAGGNNGGGGTGCCGTTCGCCGCCACCACGAAAGTTCGCCTCCCAGCGCTGAGTCAACGTGAAAAGCGCCCAGGAGCGACACTACGTCTCACCCTCAGGGTGCCAGCGACGGCTCCGGTCGAGCCCGGGCCGTAAGTCCCGGTGTCAACGGTCGATGGCCACCCGCACCCGTCTGCACCCAGCGGCCGCGCAAGCGGCGGCGGGTCGGGTCAGCCGGCGAGCAAGATGCCGAGGTACAGCGCTCCGAGCGCGGTCANNGCCTTCGTGTGCGCATACGCGGTTACTCCAGAGGCGGCAACGACTGCCACCTTCGCCGCGAGCACTAACCGGTAGCTACCCGTTGCGTCGGAGTTGGTCGCCGCGACGTTCCACACCCCGGTGACTATGAGGACGCCGAATGCCGGCCAGGCGATCCGATTGAATGCGCGGGCCGCGATCTTCGGCAACC
>PLCK01000127.1 GCA_003134755.1 Actinomycetota bacterium
GAGGTCAATACGGTGCATCCATGTGTCGCGGGTGAACCCGACGTTGAATAAGTAGGCGAGCGGTTGGCGACCGACAGGGGCGGGCAGCTTGACCAGGGGCAGCTTCGCAATGGGGCGGGGCAGCTTGCGGCGGGTGTTCAACGCGCGCGGCGCGATGTGGTCCCATTCGGCGATGAGCTGTTCGATGCTGAGGTCGCTTCGTTCACGGACCTGGATCTCGTTCATCCCATCCCACCAGTGCTTTGCGCCTATTTCGGCGACCACCGGGCGACCGGCCCGAACTTGACGGAGGAACTCCCGTGGCGAGACCTGGCCAGCGGCGGACCCGACCATGTGCGCGGCCAGCGCGCGCACATCCCAGCGAGGGCAGTCGGTCGGTTTGGTCCAGTCACCTGCTTCGAAGTTGCGTAGCGTCGCGGCGACCTTGTGGACCTCAACGACGGCGATCCGCATCGCCTCGGCGTGCATGATCCGCGGGATCCTGCTCACGTCAACTGTGGTCGTCATAGGCGTCGGGATCCCTTCCTAGCTGGTGACGTGCGGCGTCGTTGATCGATGTCCGCGAGGAACATCTCTGTGACACGCCCGGCCAGCCGGACCCAGCGCCGACCGCCGGGTTCGTTGGCGACCTGCTGGTGGGCCAACCCGTTGGCCAGGGCGCTGAATATGTCGATGCTGCGTTGGTCGGTGACGCCTGCGGCAGCCAGCATCTGCCGGGCGACCTCGTAGAACTCCAGCGCCAACGCGAAGGTCTCAGCCGATGGCTCAAACCCGGGGATGGTGCGCTGGAACAGCATTTGATGGCGCACGATGTCGTCGCTGGAGAACTGCACGAGATCGCCGAGGAATCGTGCCAACGCACGGCGCGGATCACCGCCGTAGCTGCGTTCCGCAACGAAAGTCAGAAGTTGCCGGTAGCCGTCGGCGAACATGGCATCGTAGAGGTTCAGCTTCGACTCGAAGTACACATACAGCGACGGTTGGCGAAGGCCCACACTGTCAGCCAGGTCTCGCAGCGAGATCGCTGCGAGACCGTCGCGGTGCGCCAGCAGCCAAGCCTGCGCAAGGATCTCGGCACGCTTTGCCTCGTGGCGGACTTTCCTGCGGTCTGGTCCAGCCGTCGTCATCGGTCAACCCGGCAGAGCGATCTCATCCGTTGCCGGGTGGGGTTTGCGCAGCGGTGAGGTCATTGAGTTCGTACAGCGAACTGATGGCGATCTCTGGTTGCCCGGCGATTCCCAGCTGCGTGACGGCCGGCATGATCTGCGTTTGCACGAACGTCATGAACTGTGCCTCGGAGTCCCACACATCGGTCATGTTGAGCGCCCCGCCGTCGAACGCTGCCACGTGTAAGCGCATGCCGTCCGGCGTGTGCCGATCCCAGCCCACGATGTCGCGGACCGCGTCGTACTGGTCGGGCGTGAATCCGGCCCATGTCTGCATGATCACTGCGGCCATGATGTGCCTCCTAAGTTGATCCGGCCGAACGGTTTCGCGCCGGGTGGTGTGTGTGGTCGTCGGCCGGGATTGGCTGTGCACCTAGTCCGACTGGCGACGTTCTTACGAATCGATGATAGGGAACCTATCGCTGATAGGCAACATGTCAAGGGCGCCGCGGCCACTCGCCTGCGGGCGAGCAAGCCCGACCGAAGGTCGTCCCGACAACAACCGGATCTGCCGCTCTGCGCGTTCAGCTGAACGCGCGGGCTTGCCGCGATTGCGGCCGGACTTACATCGTCGCTCATTGGTATTTGGAAGATTGCTCGTATGGGAGCCGACCTCACAGGAGTGCGCGCGCGCCGAGCACCACACCAAGGATTACGAAGCTGCCGCCCGTGGCGAGAAACGGAACTGCGACGACGTAGCGGTAGGTGTCGAAGGTTCGATACAGCCGACGCATGACCGGCAGCCTCTGGTGGACTCGATACGAGGGCGAGACCAGTCCGCCGGTGTCGCGTAGGACCGGCCCAACGCACAGCAGGAATGCGATGCCGACTGCAAGCACCGCTACTGCCGCCAAGACGCGCATGCCAGCAACCGTAGCGACCGGGACAACCGTCGTACCCGGCCAATGACCAGGGCTCGGGCGCCGAACACACTCTTCTGCCGCTGACACGGTCGTTTCGCCCGGGGCACGATCGTGCCGAGATGAGCGCGATGATCGGGCGCGGTATCGCCGCAATACCCTTGGACGCGGTCGTGACCGCATACTTTCGGTGTGACTATTTCCGGCGGCCGACTGTCGCCCGATAGGCAGTGGTGGTGGACCGGTACTGACTGGGTTCGTACACGTTCCGACGATGGTCAGTGGACCTGGACTGGCAATCGATGGCAGCCCGCAAGTCCTCGCTGGGTTCGGTCTGCGCTCGTCGGTGCTGTTCTCACCGGGAGCGCCGGCGTACTGGGCACCGCTGCTGGGGCCATGGAACTCCTATCGGGTCGGCACCTGCCGCCGGGTTGGGTGCGCTACCAACCGCCTTGGACTGTGCCGGCCTTCGCCACGGGTCTCTCGCTCATTTTCGGCGCGGTCACACTGCTCGGTGTCGCTTGGCTCGGCTATAGACATTCGATACGCCGTTCGTCGCGGCCTCCACTCCTGGCCTGACCAAACTCCCCTCGCCGTCGGGCTCTCACGCCGCGCGCAGTGCATCTCTCCAACGCCGGAGATGTCTGGACTGGGCGACCAGGCTGGCGGCGACCGCGTGACCGCGCATATGGATCGATCGGGCGCGACGCCCAACGCACACATCTGCCGCGAAGACGGTCGTTTCCGGCGGGCCTGATCCTGCCGAGTTGAGGTCGTTGCGTTCCCAGCTGTTGTGGCGAAATCCAGTGGTGGTCTCAATCACCGCTCGATCAAACGCACTGCTAGCCGCGATGACGCGCGTTGTGACGGTCGGTTGGGGTGGCGTGAGGGGTTGGGGTTCTCGGCGGTAGCCAGTCGTCCGCCGTAGGTATTTCGAAGGTAGCTTGACATCTAGTTGTTAGAACTCTAATAATAAGCCTGACGGCACACCCACTCGCTTGGAGGGCACATGACCACACTTGCGGTACGGCACTCGGTTTCTGACTTCGACACCTGGAAGACCGCATTCGACGGCCACGAGGCATCGCGACGCACCCACGGCGCCACCGGGCACCGCGTGCTGCGCGACGGCAATGACCTGCTTGTTCTCATCGACTTCCCTGACGCCGCCAGCGCGCAGGCATTCACGTCCGACCCGGCGCTCGCAACCGCCATGCACAACGGCGGCGTCCAAGGCGCCCCCGACGTCAGCGTGCGCACTGAAGCATCCCGGGCGCAGTACTGAGCAAGTCCGCGGCCGCGTCGTCGAAGGGCTCCCCGCTGCGGGGCCCTTCGACGCATTCGGCTGCTCCGACCAGCTTCGAGGGTGAGTTTCCGGCCGGCAGCGAGTCGGCCAACGCCAGCGTGATCGCGTTGGTCAAGACCGGTGAGGCGTTCATGGCCATGACCAACCAAGCGCTACGCCACCATCGGCTCTCCGCAGCCGGGCGCCAGGCGTTGGCGATTCTCGAGGGTGCCGGCGAACCGCTTTCGCCGACGACAATCGCCGAGCGACTCATCGTCACGACAGCGACCGTCACGTCGTTGCTCGACACACTGGAAAAGCGCGGCCTCCTGGTGCGCCAAGCCGACACGACCGACCGACGCAAGCTCCTCATCAGCATCACCGACGAGGGCCGCACGATCGTCGACGCATTCCTCCCCGAGATCATCGCCCTACAGACGGCCGTGATGGCCGAGCTCAGTGAGCCGCAACGACGACAGCTCCTGCGCTCACTCGCCGTCGTCCGCGAAGGAATCGCCACGATCGATGCTGAAGCCATCGTCGCGGCGGCACCCAAACGTGGCAGGCCTCGACACGGCTGAACAGATCGGCTCGGGCACTATCGCCCGGCGCCTGACCTACAAACGTGACGTTTACCGCCCTTGGGTTCATGTGGTCGTCGCAACACCTGATCGATTGAGGTGTGTCGATGGCGGGTCGTCCGAATGTTCCTCGCGAGGTGGAGCGCTGTTCTTGGCGGTTGATCCAGCAGGGCATGACGAGTCGAGACGCTGCTCGTGTCCTGGGGGTGAGTCGCCCGGTCGCCGACGGCTGGTTCCGCCACAGTGGCGGGATGTCGCCGTTGAGCTTGACCGTGTCGGGCCGCTATTTATCGATGGCTGAACGCGAAGAGATCGCATGTGCTCGCGCAGCTGGGCAAGGTGTTCGCCAGATCGCCGCGCTGCTTGATCTGTTCCACCAACGCGATCGAAAGCCTCAACGCCTGCGCGATGGGTGCTGGGGACGGCGGACGGCCATGTAATGCTCAGCCGCACCGACGAGCACCTCGCCGACGTTGGTCCAGGCGCTCTCGTAAGATCCGAGCCAAGCGCGTATGGCTTCGAGGAATGCCGGGATCGTCCAGCTTTTCCCACGATGCGGGTGGCGATTCCGCGGCCCCAGCAGCCGGAGGGCTCAAGGTCAGTCGTTGCCGCCGAACAGCCCGGTGATCGAACTGATGCCGGTGCGACCGTTGTCGCCGCCGCCCTTCAGCAGGTTCTTGCGCAAGGCCGTCGCGAGACCCTCGATCGTCATCGACTGCAAGATGATCTTGCCTGACCCTGACAAGGTGGCCAGCGTCAGGCCTTCATGGCCGAACGCCATGGTCATCAGGCCCTGCATGTTCAGCCCGCCGGTACGGACGATGCCGTAGTTGATGCCCTCCTGGAAGGCCACGATGCAGCCGGTGTCGATCTTGAGGATGCCGCCGAAGTCGGCGAGGTCGATATCGATGAAGTTGCCCGCGCCGCCGATGAGCACCGTGCCCGTCCCAGAGAACCGTTCGAGGATGAAGCCCTCGCCCCCAAGCAGTCCCTGCCGCAGCCCGGAGAAGGCGATATCGAAGTTGACGGTCGATTCGGCTGCCACGAAGGCGTCCTTCTCGGCGTACCAGCCGCGCGAACCGTCGAGTTCGAGAGCACGCATCTCGCCCGGCAGCACGCCGGCGAACGCCAACACCTCGGTCTGGCTGCCTTTGTTGGTGAAGTACTGGAACGCCAGACTCTCGCCGGCAAGCTTCCGCTTGCCCGCGTCGACCGCGGTACGCATCAGCCCGGACAGCATGCCGCCCGCGCCCTCGCCCGGCGCTCCCGTGGGTGGCTTCGACAGCCTCGTCTCGGGCGTCAAACCCGACGTGCAGAACAGGAACTTCCCCGCCTCGCAAAAGGCGGTCTGCCCAGGGGCGAGCCGGCACACGGCCATCTGCATCGCGTTGCCGACAAGGTCTAGGTCCAAGCTCACGGCCAGCACCTCACTCTTCGAATTGGGAACCGACTATAAGTGGCCGTGCCTGAGTCTAGGGTCGGGTCATCGTCAAAAACTGTCGGATGATCGGCGTCCTCGCCGGCGTCGCCGTCTTCGGCATCGGTATCGGCACGGGGTGCCGGCCGGCGACGCACGCGCAGACGTCGACGCAAACGTCGGCCCAACAGTCGGTGCAAACGTCGGCGCCACAGTCGGCGCAAACGCCGCCGCGACAGTCAACCACCGCCGCAGCCACCACCCAGCTCGCCGCACTGGCGATCAAAGGCCGCGCGCCAATGACCGGCTACGCCCGTTCCAACTTCGGCCCGGCCTGGCCGCCGGAACACGGCTGCGATGCGCGGAACGACGTGTTGCGCCGCGACCTCGCCGCAACCACCTTCAAGGGCTCATGCACGGTCATGACGGGCACGTTGACGAGCCCGTACACCAGCGCGACCATCCACTTCGTCCGGGGTCCGCAATCAGCCGCCGTTCAGATCGACCACGTTGTTGCCCTCGGCGACGCCTGGCAGACCGGCGCGCAGTCGTGGTCGGCGTCCGAGCGAGAGACGTTCGCGAACGACCCAGCCGAACTGCTCGCCGTCGACGGACCAAGCAACGAACAGAAGGGCGACGCAGACGCCGCAAGTTGGCTACCCCCGAACAAATCGTTCAGATGCAGGTACGTGTCGATCCAGGTCGCGGTGAAGGCGAAGTACCACCTATGGGTGACGAAGGCCGAGCATGACGCAATGGCCCGCGTCCTGCAGAGCTGCGGGTAGTAGTCAGAACCCTCTGCGAAGTTCGCGAGCGATGACGATGCGCTGGATCTGGTTCGTGCCTTCGTAGATCTGGGTGATCTTGGCGTCGCGCATCATGCGCTCGACGGGGTAGTCCTTGACGTAGCCGTATCCCCCGAACAGTTGGACGGCGTCGGTCGTGACCTCCATCGCGACGTCGGCCGCGAAACACTTCGCTGACGCACCGAAGTAACTGAGGTCGGACGTCGACGACTGCGACTTCGCTGCTGCCGCATACGTCAGAGCACGAGCCGCCTCGGTCTTCATGGCCATGTCGGCGAGCATGAATTGCACGCCCTGGAATTCCCCAACAGCCGAGCCGAACTGTTCGCGCTGGCCGGTGTACGCAAGTGCCGCGTCGAGCGCGCCCTGAGCGATGCCGACGGCCTGGGCCGCGATCGTCACCCGCGTGTGGTCGAGCGTGCGGAGCGCAGTCGCGAGCCCGGTCCCTTCGTCACCGATCAATCGCCATTCGGGTATGCGGCAGGAATCGAAATACATCTCGCGGGTCGGTGAACCCTTGATTCCCAGCTTGCGCTCGGCTGCGCCGAAGCTGAGACCCGGATCGTCCTTCTCGACGACGAACGCGGAGATGCCTTTAGCGCCGGCCTGCGGGTCGGTCACGGCAAAGACGGTGTAGTACAACGACTCGCCGGCCCCGGTGATCCACCGCTTCGTGCCGGTCAGCACCCACTCGTCGCCGTCCCGCACCGCTCTTGTCGTCATCGACGCCGCGTCGCTGCCGGCGTCGGGCTCGGAGAGCGCGTACGAGAACATCGCCTCGCCGCGCGCGACCGGCGGCAGATAGCGGTCGCGCAGCTGCTGCGATCCGACGGTCAGCAACGGCAACGTTCCCAGCTTGTTGACCGCGGGAATCAGGGACGACGACGCGCAAGCCCGCGCGACCTCCTCGATGATGATCGCGGTCGCGAGCGCGTCGGCACCGGCCCCGCCGTACTGCTCCGGGATATGGGCCGCGTTGAAGCCCGACTGCACCAGCGCGGCGTGCACCTCCCACGGGAACTCGGCGGCCTCGTCGGTATGGGCCGCCCGGGGCGCAATCTTGGCGTCGGCCAACGCACGCACGCTCGCCCGCAGTTCGTGGTACTCGGGCGGCAGTGCAAACACATCGAAGGCCGGGACGCCGCCAGCGACCGCCATTCTGCAACCTCCCGCGTTCCCGCCCGATAACATCGTCGGACCGATCGCGCCAGCTCCGCGATCCTTGGCGCCCGAAAGGACCATTGTGGCTCGGCGACTCAGCGTCATCGGCACCGGCTACCTAGGTGCGACGCACGCCGCCTGCATGGCCGAACTCGGCTACGAAGTCATCGGCTACGACGTCGACGAAGCGAAGATCGAGATGCTTCGGGTCGGCAAGGTGCCGTTCTTCGAGCCTGGCCTTCCCGAGTTGCTGGCCAAGCAGATCGAGTCGGGCCGGCTGCGATTCACCACCGACATCACCGAGGTCGCCGAGTTCGGCGACGTCCATTTCATCTGTGTCGGAACGCCGCAGATGAAGGGCAGCTTCGCCGCCGACCTCCGTTACGTCTACGCCGCGGTCGACTCGCTCGCGCCGCTGCTGACCCGCGAGGCGCTCGTCGTAGGGAAGTCGACGGTTCCGTCGGGCACGGCGGCCATTCTCGCCGCGCGGATCGCCAAGCTCGCGCCGGGAGGCGACGCGGTCGAACTCGCGTGGAACCCCGAGTTCCTTCGGGAGGGGTTCGCGGTCAAGGACACCCTGCGCCCTGAGCGGCTCGTGATCGGCGTCGAGTCCGAGCACGCCGAGAAGGTGCTGCGCGAGGTCTGGGCTCCGCTGACCGACCTCGAGATCCCGCTGATCGTCACCGACTTCGCCACCGCCGAACTGGTCAAGGTCGCCGCGAACTCGTTCCTGGCGACGAAGATCTCGTTCATCAACGCGATGGCCGAGATCTGCGAGACGACCGGGGCGGACGTCGTCCTGTTGGCCGACGCGCTTGCGCTCGACTCGCGCATCGGCGGTCGTTTCCTGCACGCCGGGCTCGGGTTCGGCGGCGGCTGCCTGCCCAAGGACATCAGGGCGTTCATGGCGAGGGCCGAAGAGCTCGGAGTCGACCAAGCCGTCGCGTTCCTGCGCGAGATCGACGCCATCAACCAGCGCCGCCGCGCCCGCATGGTCGACCTGGCCCGCGAACAGGTCGGCGGCGACTTCACCGGCAAGCGCGTCGGCGTGCTCGGTGCCGCCTTCAAGCCGAACAGCGACGACATCCGCGACTCCCCCGCGCTCGAGGTGGCCGACACGATCCATCGCGACGGCGGGCTCGTCATGCTGTTCGACCCCGAAGCGATGCCGAACGCGAAGGTGCGTTACCCGCAGCTCAACTACGCCGACTCGGTCATCGAGGCATGCGCCGGCGCCGACGTCGTCCTGCACCTCACCGAGTGGCGGGAGTTCCGCGACCTCGACCCGGCCGTGCTGTCCGACGTGGTCGCGAGCCGCCACATCGTCGACGGTCGCAACGCCCTCGATCCGAAGCGCTGGCGCGACGCCGGGTGGACCTACCGCGCACTCGGTCGCCCGTAGCGATACCGGAGGCAGCATGGCCGACGACCGGTTCCGCGATGCGGAAGTGATTCGCCGGATCCTGGCCGACACGTCCGTGTGGGCCGTGATCGGGCTTGGCGGCGACCCCGAACGGGCGGCTTACGACGTCGCCGCCTTCCTCCAGGCGCACGGCAAGCGCATCATTCCGATTCATCCGCGGGCGGCGGAGGTGCTCGGCGAACAGGGCTACACCAACCTCGCCGACGTCCCTGCCGAGATCGACATCGACGTGGTCGACGTCTTCCGCCGCTCGAGCGAGGCGGGCAAGTCGGTCGATGACGCGATCACCCGAGGCGCCCGGGCCGTCTGGCTCCAACTCGGCGTCGTCGACGCCGCCGCGGCCGAACGAGCCGCCGCGGCCGGGCTCGACGTCGTGATGGACACCTGCCCGAAGATCGAATGGCCGCGTCACGGCCCGACTTAGGCGGTACAGCCGTCAACCACACCTGCCGATGAGGCTGCCATGGCGTGGCATCCGTGGGTCAAGAGGCCGAAGTCGGCCGCTGTAACCGCGCGGCTCGACTTGGCTCGGGCCGACCTGTCGACGTCCCATGCAGCTGCGATCACAGCCGCGCTGGCCGAGCGCGACCGGACGGTCCGGACGCCGCTGAGCTACGAAGACGCGCTGGCGCTGGTATGTAAGGCGACCGGCTGGCCGGTCGGACACGTCTGGTTGCGCGGCGACGCCGGCTGGCGCTCGGGCGCATGGCACGATTCAGGGCCCGAATACGCCGACCTCAAAGCCGCGACCGTCGTCACCGACATGGGCGCCGGCCGAGGCATCGTCGCCGCGGTCCTCTACCTCGAGGCCTGCCGCTTCCTACCCGGCATCGAAGGTCTTGGCTCTACCGTCCGGGAGCAGCACGCGGCCGCCCTCGGCTTGACCGCCATCGTCGGCGTCCCAGTCAAAGGCTCGGGACGTGTGCAGGCGGTGTTCGAGTTCGTCACTCAGGCAGACGTCGAACCAGGTGGCGCGCTCGCAGACGCTCTGCTCGCGATCGCCGACCGCGCCCGCCGAGGGTCTGGCCTGGTTGTCGCGCCAAATCCGCGATGGCTGCCGCCCGCTGTCGAGCCGCCGCTCGGTCTCGCCGGCTGAGCTCGCCCAAACCGGGTCAGCTGCCCGCGCTCAACTTCTGCTGTAGCGCGGCGTTCTTCGCCTCGACCTGTTCGGCCAGCCCGGCCTGGAACTCGACGATCTGCTTGCGCAGTGCCTCGTCGCCCGCACCGAGGATCCGTACCGCCAGCAGGCCCGCGTTTCGCGCTGCCCCGACTCCGACGGTCGCCACCGGCACGCCGGCGGGCATCTGCACGATCGATAGCAGCGAGTCGAGACCGTCGAGCTGCTTCAACGGCACGGGGACGCCGATGACGGGCAACGGTGTAACTGCGGCAAGGACGCCGGGCAGATGGGCCGCACCGCCGGCTCCGGCGATCAGGACCTGGAGCCCGCGGGCCTCGGCGGTCTGGCCGTACTCGAGAGTCGCGTGCGGCATCCGATGCGCGGAGGAGACCCTGACCTCGTAGCCGATGTCGAACTCGGCGAGCGCCTGCGCGGCGGCCTCCATGATCGGCCAGTCGGAGTCGCTGCCCATCACGATGCCGACTCTGGGAACCGTCGAGCTCATGGTCCGCACTCCTCAAAGACGCCCGGAAGATCGGCGCCACCCTACCGAGGCGAGGGCCTCAGGTTCCGGGCAGGCCCAGCTCGCGAGCGATAAGCATCCGCTGCACCTCGCTGGTGCCTTCGCCGATCTCGAGAACCTTGGAGTCGCGCCAGAAGCGGGCCACCGGCGCCTCGTTCATGAAGCCGTAGCCGCCGTGGATCTGGGTGGCTTCGCGGGCGTTCGTGACGGCGATCTCCGACGCGTAGAGCTTGGCCATCGCCGCCTGCTTCTTGAACGGCTTCCCGGCGAGCATGCGGGCGGCGGCGTCGTGGTAGGCGAGGCGAGCCGTGTGCGCCCGAACTGCCATGTCAGCGATCTTGAACTGGATCGCCTGGTAGGTGCCGATCGCAGCGCCGAATGCCTGTCGCTGCGAGGCGTACTTCACCGACTCGTCGACGCAACCTTGGGCGAGTCCGACCGCGAGCGCGGCGATGGCGATGCGGCCCTCGTCGAGGATCGACAGGAAGTTCGCGAATCCCCGGCCCCGCTCGCCGAGCAGGTTGGCCTCCGGGACCACGACCCCGGCGAGCGACACCTCGCGGGTGTCGGACGCGTGCCAGCCGACCTTCGAATACGGCGTTGCGACGCTCAGCCCGGGGCTCGGCACCGGCACGAGCACGGATGAGATCTCCTTGCGGCCACCTTCGCCGGCGCCGGTCACCGCGGTCACCGTGATGAGCCTCGTGAGGGTGGTGCCCGCATTGGTGATGAAGGCCTTCGTGCCGTCGATACGCCAGGTGCCGGCGTCCAGGACGGCGCGGGTGCGGGTGGCACCGGCGTCGGTGCCACCGTCGGGTTCGGTGAGGCCGAACGCGCCGATCGCCTCGCCGGTGGTCAGCTGCGGCAGCCACTCCTTGCGCTGCTCGTCGGTGCCGAACCTGAAGACCGGCATCGCACCGAGCGAGACCGCGGCCTCAAGCGTGATAGCCACCGAGGAGTCGACCCGGGCCAGCTCTTCGATCGCCAGGCAGAGCGCGAAGTAGTCGCCGCCCATGCCGCCGTACTCCTCGGGGAACGGCAGGCCGAAGAGCCCCATCTTCGACATCGACGCGACCAGGTCGTAGGGGAACTCGCCGCTCGCGTCCATCGCCGCCGCCCGCGGCGCTACGGCATCGCGCGCGAATTCCTCGACCGTGGAACGAAGCGCCTCGTGCTCGTCGTCCAAGAAATAGTCAAATTCGGAGGCACCGGTGACCCTCGCCGTCATGGTCCACCTCTTCCTGGGAGGTCGGCACGGCCGTCGCGGGCGCCCGGTCGGGGTGCTCCGCTCAGCATCTTCTTATCAGCTGTCGATACCCTGGACTGAATCGCCGACGCACTTTCGGGGTACCGGGTCGGCTAGGTCAGGCGCCACATCGAGCGCCAGTTTCAAGGTGGTGGCGTGAGCGTGATGCGGTCGCTGTACGAGCGGGTCGAGCACCTCGCGCACGAGGTCGCGAAGTTCGGCACTGTCGGGGCGGCCGCCTTCGTGATCGATGTCGGGCTCTTCAACCTCTTGAACAGCGGCTCGGGCCCGCTGCACAACAAGGTGCTGACCTCGAAAGCCATCGCGACCGCGGTCGCCGCGACCTTCGCCTACTTCGCGAACCGGCACTGGACCTGGCGGCATCGCGGCCGATCGGGGCTACGCCGCGAATACACGCTCTTCTTCGTCTTCAACCTCATCGGACTCGGCATTGCCGAGGTCTGCCTGGCGACTGCGGTGTACGGCCTGCACCAGGACTCGCTGCTGGCCAAGAACATCTCGGGCAACCTCATCGGCACGTTCCTCGGCAGCCTCTTCAGGTTCTGGGCCTATCGGCGCTGGGTTTTCCTCGAGCCCGACGAGCAGGTGCGCTCTGAAGAAGCCGCCTCAGCGTCCATCGTCTAGCCGTTCCGCCGCCACTTCTGCTGCGGCGCGACAGGCTCGATCATGAAGGAATTTCGTCGCCAGGTGCCGGCCTGGCCGCAGAGAAGGCCTGCGTCATACGGGCGAAATACCGTGGCGCCGCCGTGAGAAGTCACGGTCCTTTCCCTTGACGGCCGCCAGCCGCCTGATGAGCTGCGCGCGCAATTCGTCGGGCTCGACGATGTCGTCGACAACGAGTTCCGATGCGAGCCTGACGATGTCGATGTCCGCCTCGTACTCGGCTCGCAGTCGTGCGACGATCGCCACCCGCTCGTCGTCGTCCCCGATGAGGGCCAATCGGTTCGCGTGCACGGCATTGACGGCCGCGTCGGCACCCATCACGGCAATCTTCGCGGTCGGCAGCGCGAGTGTCGCGTCGGGTTCGAACCCCGGACCCGCCATCGCGTAAAGCCCTGCGCCGTAAGCCTTTCTCACGATCACGGAGAACTTCGGCACGGTCGCCTCCGACACCGCGCTGACCATCTTCGCGCCGTGGCGGATGATCCCCTGACGTTCGACCGCCGCACCCACCATGAAGCCGGGGACGTCGGCGAGAAACACCAATGGAACGTTGAACGCGTCGCAGAGCTGAACGAACCGGGTGGCCTTGTCTGCGGAGTCGACGAACAGCACGCCGCCCTTGTGTATCGGGTTGTTGGCGACGACGCCGATGGGCTGGCCGCCGAGACGGGCCAGCCCGACAACGAGTTCACGCGCCCACAGTGCATGCAGCTCGAAGAAGCTGCCCTCGTCGACGAGCCCGCGGACGAACCGATGCATGTCGAACGCCAGGCGCTCGTTCGCAGGGACGACCTCACGCAGATCGATCGGCTCTGGCTCGCGAGTCTCCGTGGCTGGCGGTGAGCCCTCCCAATTCGACGGCAGGTACGAGAGATACCGGCGGACGGCGTCCAGCGCTTCGTGCTCCGACTTCACCAGGATGTGCCCGACACCCGACACCGCGCAGTGCACCCGCGCGCCGCCCATCTCCTCAAGCGTCGTCTTCTCCCCGGTGACCATCTCGACCATGCGGTCGGAGCCCAGATACATCGAGGCGTTGCCGTCGACCATGATGACGATGTCGCAGAACGCCGGCACGTAGGCTCCACCGGCCGCACTCGGGCCGAACAGCGCGCAGACCTGTGGGATGGACCCGCTGGCCCGAACCTGGGTGTGAAAGATATGGCCAGCCCCTCGGCGTCCCGGGAACATCGCTACCTGATCGGTGATTCGGGCGCCTGCCGAGTCGACCAGGTAGACCATCGGAATACCGGCGGTGTAGGCGAATTCGATGATTCGGACCATCTTCTCGACCGTTCGCGCACCCCACGACCCGGCCTTGACCGTCGAGTCGTTCGCCAGCAGCGCGATCGGGCGGCCGTCGATCCCGCCCGAGCGGCTGCTGAAGGCCTCGCTGCTGATGGCGCTCCACACCGTGCGCAGCGAACGGATGTTCTGCGAGCAGCTCGATTATAACCTGTTGTTCCGCTGGTTCCTCGATATGGATGTGGCCGAGCCGAGCTTCGACCACTCGACCTTCTCGCGCAACCGGGCGCGGCTGCTGGAGCACGACCTGGCGCGCGAGTTTTTCACCCGCGTGGTGGCGCAGGCCCGCAGTCTGCAGTTGCTNNGGGCGTCGCTCAAGAGCTTCAAGCCCAGGCACCAGGGGCCGACTCAGCCGCCCGACGACCCCGGCAACCCGACGGTTAACTTCCACGGCGAGCGCCGCAGCAACGCGACTCATCAATCGACCAGCGACCCCGAAGCGAAGCTGGCGAAGAAGGGAGCGGGCAAAGAAGCGAAGTTGTGTTACTCGGCCAACGC
>PLCK01000136.1 GCA_003134755.1 Actinomycetota bacterium
TGACGGCGAGCAGCGCTATCCCGGCTGCGGGGCCGAGGTGGTTGCGTCCGACCAGCAGCGCGATCGGGCAGAGCACGATCCACGCGAGGGCAAGCAACCGTAAAGGCACCGCCATCGCGGTGCGCACCAGCCCGTCGACCTGACGCTTCGCGGCGGCCGTTTCGGTCAGGGCTAGCTCAGCCGCAAGCGGATCCACTCGGACTCCTCGACAAATCTGACTCTGTGGTGCAGAGTTAGTACCCAGTGACTCTGCTCCACAGAGTACCTAATGGAAGGGAATTTGGCCATGACAGCAATGATCGGACTACCCCTTGCGCTGCTCCTCGGGCTGCTATTCGGGCGAGGCTGGCGACAACTGCTCGCCGTTGGCGTGGTGTGGTACTGCGCCCTCGCCTGGCAAACGGCGTACATCGCACACGTCGGGCGGACCGCTTTTGGCGGCAAAAACGGCCTCGACACTGTCCACTGGTGGGTCTACTGGGCCGGGCAACCCGTCCTGCTGGCGGTCGCCGCCGGACTGCTCTGGGGCGGCTCCAAAGCGCGTGAAGCTATCCGCCGCCGCGTCGCCCTGCGCCCCGACGTCGCGTAGCTATGACCCGCGGCTGTCGACCACACCCATTGTTAGCCAAGTGGGCGGTGACCTCTTGGACGTCCTTGCCCTCAGCAATCGCGCCCGGTGGGTCGTTGGTGACACCAAAGGCAAAGGACTACCGGCGGTGCAGCTGGCAAGTGCGGCGCTGAACACCTTCCGCGACATCGCCAGCCGTAGCGACACCGACCTGGCCGAGGTCGTCCGTAACGTCGATGCGACCGTTCAACGCCAAGCCGGCGACGAGGACTTCATCACCGCTGTGTTTTGCGAACTCAGCCCGCAGGGCTGGCTTCAGGTGATCTCCTGCGGACACCCGCCGCCGCTACTGGTCACCGCGGACGGCTCCCGGCTGCTGGAACCACGCAGCTACACCACCCCGCTGGGACTGTCACCTGACACGCTGACGCAGACCTACCACGTGGGTCCCGGCGATCGGTTGCTGGTGTACACCGACGGACTGCTGGAATGCCGCGACAGCCGCGGGGACTTCTTTCGGCTCGACGACCAGATCGATTTGATACGCGACGCGGACACCGTCGACGCGATCGTGGAGCAACTGCTGCGGCGGCTGCGGGCGCACGCCGGTGGCCGCACCGACGACGACATCGCGCTGCTCGCCGTCGAGGTGCGCGGAGCGGAATAAGATAGCGACGGCGGACCTGATCGCGCCGCCGCCACCGTCGACCCCGCATGCCCCGGCGCCATTCAGCCCGGGGCGGGTCCCTCAAACATCAGCCCCAGCTGGGTGTGCCCGTTCGGATCGCCAACCACCAGCACCTCGTCGGCCGTCAGCAAGCGGGCACCGCACGAAGGCGCGGCCCCTGCAGGTGGCACGATCGCAGGGTGGCTCGTATTGAGGACTATGCCTTGCTCGGGGATCTGCAAACCGCAGCGCTGGTGAGCACGGCCGGGTCAATCGACTGGCTGTGCGTGCCCCGGTTTGATTCCCCGGCGTGCTTCGCCGCGCTGTTGGACACTCCCGACGCCGGGCACTGGCTGCTCGCGCCAGCCGCTGGCGGCACCTGCACAGGGCGGCGCTACGTCGATGACAGCTTGGTGCTGGAAACTGAGTGGGTTACGCCCGAGGGCACCGCACGGGTCACCGACTTCATGCCACCGCGCGGTCACGCCCCAGACGTGGTCCGCATCGTGTCGGGCATCGCCGGAACGGTCGCGATGCGTGCCGAGTTGCGGATGCGGTTCGACTACGGCCGGGTGGTGCCGTGGGTGCGCCGCCACGGTGACCAGATGATCGCCGTGGCCGGACCCGACATGGTCCGGCTGCGTACGCCGGTCGAAGTACGCGGCGAGGACTGGTCGACGGTGTCGGACTTCACCATCAGCGCCGGGCAGCGGTTGCCGTTCGTACTTACCTGGGGTCCGAGCCACCTTCGGCTGCGGGCGCCGGTGGATGCCGACGCCGCGTTGGCTGACACGTTGGCGTTTTGGGCGGAATGGTCAAACCGGGGGGCGTCGGTCGAGGGCCCTTACCGGGATGCGATCAAGCGCTCGTTGCTGACGCTGAAGGCGCTCACCTACCAACCCACTGGTGGGATCGTCGCCGCTGCCACTACTTCGTTGCCGGAGCAGCTCGGCGGTCCGCGCAACTGGGATTACCGGTACTGCTGGCTACGCGACTCCACGTACACACTGCAGGCCTTGCTGGCAGCTGGCTACCTGACGGAAGCCAAGGCGTGGCGGGAATGGTTGCTGCGCGCGGCCGCCGGTGATCCGGCAAAGCTGCAAATCATGTACGCGCTGGACGGCACCCGGCGGCTACCAGAAGCCGCACTGCCGTGGTTGGCCGGCTATGAACACTCCACCCCGGTCCGCACCGGCAACGCCGCCTCTGACCAACTTCAGCTCGACGTGTGGGGCGAGACCCTGGACGGGCTCGCGCTCGCCCGCGAGGCCGGCATCGCCGCGAACGATGATGCGTGGGACCTTCAAGTCGCCCTCATGAACCACCTGGAAGGCGCCTGGGACCAACCCGACAACGGGCTGTGGGAGATGCGCGGTGCCCGCCGCCACTTCACCCATTCCAAAGTGATGGCATGGGTCGCGGCCGACCGCATGGCACACGCCGTCCGTACGCATCCGAATCTGGACGGTCCAGCGCAGCGGTGGGAGCAACTGCGTGACACCATCCACGCCGACGTGCTCGCCCACGGCTACGACGCGCAACGCAACACCTTCGTACAGTCCTACGGGGCGACCCCGCTGGACGCCAGCCTGCTGATGATTCCGCGAGTCGGATTTCTTCCCCCCGCCGACCCTCGGGTGCTGGGCACCATCACTGCAATCCAAAACGGGCTCACCGAAGACGGCCTCGTCAAGCGCTACCAAACGACCGACTCCGACGACGGGCTACCCGGCGGCGAAGGCCTGTTCATCGCCTGCTCGTTTTGGCTCGTCGACGCCCTACACCTCGTCGGCCAGCAATTGGCCGCCACGCATCTCTTCGAACGCCTGCTGACCCTGCGCAACGATGTCGGGCTGCTCAGCGAGGAATGGGACCCCACCACCGGCCGGCTGCTCGGCAACACCCCCCAAGCATTCAGCCACTTCCCGTTGGTGACCAGCGCCCTGCAGTTGCATGCAGGCCGGCCACATCTAAGCAACCAACCCATTCGGCACCCCGGCACACCTAGCCCGACACCAGCGTGACGCCTTCGGAGAATGGCGGGTCACGGTCGAAGGCTTGATGATGGGCCGGTGACTCCAGCAACCGGGCTCGCCGCGCACTTGTTGCGGGTGCGGTCGGTGCTGTTCTCTTCGCTGCGCCACTACCACGCGTCGTGGGCAGTCGGCGACCTGGTGGCCGCGCTGACGTTGCTCACGATCGCCGTGCCCGAGCAGCTAGCCACCTCCCGGCTCGCCGGTATGCCGCCGATCACCGGCTTGTATGCGTTCGTGGCCGGCAGTGTCGTGTTCGCGTTGCTGGGGTCCAATCCGCAGATGTCGGTCGGCGGCGATTCCACCATCGCCCCGTTGTTCGCGGTCGGCATCGCCGGCTTGGCAGCGACCGGCTCGCCCCACTACATCGCGCTGGTCGGAATCCTTGGGGTCATGGTGGGAGTCCTCGTTGCGCTTATCGGCGTGCTGCGACTGGGGTGGATCGCGGAGTTCCTGTCCGCGCCGATCACCAGCGGCTTTCTGGCCGGGGTTGCGGTGATCATCGTCGTACACCAGCTGCCCGACCTGCTCGGCCTGCCAGGTGGCGGCGGCAGCACGCTGCGCCGCATCGGATACGCAGTCACCCACCTGAACCTGCTCAACGGGTGGACGTTGGGCATCGGGATCGGTGTGTTCGCCGTCGTGGCAATTGCGGAACGTGTCGACCGCAGGCTCCCGGGGGCGCTGATCGGACTGATCGCCTCGATCATTTTGGTTGGCGCGCTGCATCTGCACACGCACGGCGTGGCGGTGTTGGGCGCGCTGGCCCACGGCGCGCCGCACCTCGGCCTGCACGGGCTGTCGTGGTCGGTGCTGCGCAGTGTCGCGCCACTCGCCGGCGTTGTCGCCTTGGTTGTCGTCAGCCAGACCGCGGCCACGACCCGCGCCTTCGCCGACCAGGGCGACTACCAAGTCGACGTCAACCGCGACTTTCTCGGCGTCGGGGCCGGCAGCATCATCGCCGGCCTCGTCGGGGCCTTCCCGGTCAACGCGAGCCCACCCCGGACCGCCGCCGTCGCCGCGGCGTCCGGGCGAACCCAAGCAGCTGGTCTCGCCGCGGCCGGCGCCGTCGTGGTACTGATCCCCGCCGCAGGCTTGCTGAAGAACCTGCCCCTGGCGACCCTGGCGGCAGTTCTGATCTTCGTCGCGACCCGGATCTTCCACGTCCGCGATCTCATCAACATCGCCCGCTACGACCGGGTCGAGTTCGCATTGGCCCTCATCACTTTGTTGACGGTCTCCCTCGTGGGCGTCGAGCAGGGCATCGCCGTCGCGGTTGCGCTCGCCATCCTCGACCGCACCCGGCTCAGCGCCCGCCCGCAGCTGCACGTTTTGGGCCGCATCCCCTCGACCACCAGCTGGGCGCCGCTGAACGGCACCGACCACGCGACACAACTGCCAGGGGTGCTCGTCGTGCTGTTCGCGACTCCAATCTGGTACGCCAACGCGGTCCACTTCAGGACCGCACTGAGCGCCGCCGTCGACTCCGCCAGTCACCCGCTCAAGGTGCTCGTGCTCGACACGATCGGGATGAGCGACATCGACTACACCGGTTCACGTGCACTGCGCCAGATACTCGACCAACTCGACCGCAACGGGGTCACCTTCGCCATGGCCAGAACCGGCGATCGTGTCCGCACCGGCCTGGCGCGCAGCGCGCTGCTCCAACGTATCGGTGACGACCACCTCTACCCATCCGTCGACGAGGCCGTCACTGCCCTGCACACCGACAACGCCGACACCAGCCCGGCCCTGCCAACACCGGACCCGGCGTCTTAGCGGGTCCGTCGAGCGGATCACGGTCAGAATCTCGACGTCGGGGTTCGCGACCCTCGGAGTCGGGGCACCCGGGTCGTGGCCGCCAGACACCCGAACCCACAGGCACGGAAAGCGATGCTTGAAGAACTCCGGGCAGGGAGGGGAGCTTGTAGCAGCAGGGGAGGCTGTTCACGCGATTCTCTTTCCCCGGCGGGATTCCCAGCCACGTGATCACCCGGATCCGATCCCCACGACGCGGACTTGGAAACGCGCACAGCGGGGCCGTAGCGGGGCCGTACGGCCGGTAAAATCGGGTCCGTCAGGGACACCAGCGGTCAAGATCAAAAACAGATACGGGCAGGTCAGCGGCCATTTTCACGCTCAATCGCGAACGTGTCCCGCTAGCCTTCCAAGCTGGCCATGCCGGTTCGATCCCGGTCACCCGCTCCAGCGGAGTTTCCCTGACAGAGCAGGGCGCTTGCGGTCAGTGGCGTCGGCAACAATCCAGTTCTCGCGCCCGATCCGTCGATGCCAACCAGTAGAAGCCGACCGTGCGAGGGCACGTCAAGCATCCTCTCCCTCGTTCTCGATCGCAGCGAGAACTGCAGCGGCTGCGGCCGGCACGGCGGCCGCGACGGCGTCGGACATCGAGGTGCCGTGATCGAAGCGTTTGGCCTCGACGCCGACGAGCAGCAGCCGTCGGGGCAGCTGGCCGAGAGCGCGGGCGAGTTCCACGACGGCGGCCAGCCCGAACGCGTGGGTACCTCTGGAGGCCCAGCTCCCGGCCAGTAGCGTCCGTGCGGTGGCGTCGACGACGCGGATCTCGCCGGGGTCCCCGTCGGACGTCACCGCATCCGTGACGACGACGGTGTCGGCTGTACCCCACGCTTCGAGCGCTTCGCTCGGGTCGTCGAGCTCGATTACTCGGACGTCGACGTGCTGGGCCGCCACGAGGCGGGCGACGTGACGCCCCACGGCGTCGTCGCCGCGTTCGGGGTTGCCAAGCCCGATGACGAGCGCCCGCACCCTCATCTCTCCTCCACGGTGAGGTCGAGGAAGTGGGTCGCGCAGGAGATGCAAGGGTCGTAGTTACGGATCGCTTGCTCGCACTGCCGGATGAGCTCGTCGCGCGGAAGGTCGAGGCGCTCCTGAACGAACGCCCGCAGGTCGGCCTCGATGCTTGGCTGGTTCTGCGAGGTCGGCGGGACGATCTTGGCATCGAGGATCGTGCCATCCTCAGCAAGCTCGTAGCGGTGGTAGAGCAGCCCGCGCGGCGCCTCGGTGGCGCCGTGTCCGACGCCTGCTCGTGGAGGGACGTCGACCGACGGTGCGGACGCGCCGTCCCAACCTTCGATGATGCGCAGGGCCTCGACGGTCGCGTCGACGAGCTCGACGGCACGGACAACGATCGACTGAAACGGGTTGCGGCACTCGACTCCAAGGCCCGCGTCGCGCGCGGCCTCTTGCGCAAGGGGGGAGAGTCGGTCGTGGTTGAGCGTGTAGCGCGCCAACGGCCCCACGACGTAGGGCGTCACGCCGTCGAGCCGAGCGTGCAGCGCGTTGGACCTCGCGACGTGCTCCTCCACGACGTGAGTGGCGAGGTCGGCGACTCCGAAGGCGCGGCCTGTGCTCGTGACCACCGACCCGCTCTCCAGGGGGTATCCATGGTCCGACCGCAGCGCGACGTACTCATGGGGCTGCCGCATGTCGGGGAAGTCGAAGCCGGCCACGAGGCGAACGGTCTCGACGGCGTCCTCAAGCGCGCGCTCCAAGGCGGGCCGGAGACCGTTGAGCTCATGCCGGGTCGGCAGGCGGTAGAAGCCGCCGACGCGGACGTTGATGGGGTGAACGGAGCGACCACCGACCACGGTCATGAGGGCGTTGCCGGCCTTCTTCAAGCGCAGGCCACGCTCGACGAGGTCACCGCGTTCGGCGGCCATCTCGATCGCCCCCGGGTAGCCGAGGAAGTCGGGTGCGTGCAGCAGGTACACGTGCAGCGCATGGCTCTCGATCCACTCGCCGCAGTAGAGCAGGCGGCGCAGTAGCCGTAGCTCGTCCGGGATGGTCACGCCACAGGCTTCTTCGATCGCGAGGCACGAGCTCATCTGGTAGGCCACCGGGCAGATCCCGCAGATGCGTGCGGTGATGTCCGGGGGCTCGGTCCACGCCCGGCCGCGCAGGAACGCCTCGAAGAACCGCGGTGGCTCGAAGATGCGGAGCTCGACGTCGGTGACGAGGCCGTCGCTCACGACGACGTGCATGGCTCCCTCACCCTCGACCCGGGCGAGGGTGTCCACGTGGAGAACCTGATCGCCCTGAGTGAGTTTGTGCGTCACAGCGCCGCCTCCTCATGCTGCTCGCTCTCGTGCCGGAATGGCTCGGAGCCGGCGTTGAAGCTCCGGAAGAAGCGGAGGATGTTGGGTTCGGTCATGCCCTGGACATGCAGCCGGTCCGCCAGGGACTGCGTGTTCGGCGTGTCCTGAGGGCCGAAGCAGCCATAGCAGCCGCGGGCGTACGCCGGGCAGAGGGCGCCGCAGCCAGCCTGGGTGACCGGCCCGAGGCATGGCGTCCCGTGGGCGACGGCGACGCAGACAGCGCCGCGCCGTTTGCACTCGACGCACACGCTGTACGACGGGATGCGGGGGCGGCGGTCCTGGACGGCGGCTGCGAGGACCTCGAGGAGCTGGCCGGAGTCGATCGGGCAGCCGTGCAGCTCGAAGTCGACAGTGACGTGCGCGGCGATCGGCGTCGAGCGCGCGAGCGTCTGTATGTATTCGGGGTGGGCGTAGACGACGGAGCGGTATTCGGCGACGTCGGAGAAGTTGCGCAGAGCCTGGATGCCGCCGCTCGTGGCGCAGGCACCGATCGTGATCAGCCGGCGAGACACGCGGCGTACTTCGTGGATCCGCTCGGCATCGGCGTCCGTGGTCACCGAGCCCTCGACGAGCGAGACGTCGTAGGGGCCCTCGATGACCGCGCGGGTGGCCTCCGGGAAGTAGGCGATCTCCACTTCCCCCGCCAATGGGATGAGCTCGTCCTCGCAGTTGAGCAGGGTGAGCTGGCAGCCGTCGCAGGACGCGAACTTCCAGACGGCCAGCTTCGGGCGGCTCTGGTCTGCCACGTCACACCTCCCTGTATCCGAGCAGGCCCGCGACCCGGGCGTATGACAGGACTGGGCCGTCGACACAGATGAAGAGCTCTCGGAACTGGCAATGCCCGCATAGGCCGACCCCGCAGCGCATGTTGCGTTCGAGTGAGACCCGGATGCTGTCGGGTGTTACGCCGCGCTCGACGAGCGCCATCGCCGAGCGCCGCATCATGACCTCGGGTCCGCAGACAAAAGCCAGCGTGTACTTGGGATCGAACCCGGCCCGCGGGATGAGAGTGGTAACGAGCCCGACGCGACCAGCCCACGACGGCGGGCCGTAGTCGACGGTGACCAGGAGCTCGACCCCTTGGCCCTGCCAGTCCGCCAGCGAATCGGCGAAGAGTAGGTCGTCGGGGCTGCGGGTGCCGTAGAGCACGACCACCCGGCGGTACCTGTCCCGGTGGGAGAGCACCTCGAGCACTGCCGGCCGCAGCGGCGCCAGCCCGATGCCGCCGGCGACGAACACGACGTCTTTGCCGTGACCGTGGGCGACGTCCCAGCCGGTGCCGTACGGGCCACGTACGCCTAGGACGTCACCAACGGATGCGCGCGACAAGGCATGCGTGACGGCGCCGACATCGCGCACCGTGTGTTGCAGCGGTCCGGCGACATGTGCGGCGCCGCTGACGGAGACCGGCACCTCGCCGACGCCGAACGCCGACAGCATCGTGAATTGGCCCGGGACGAAGCCGAGCGGGTCGCCCTCGGTCGGCTCGAGCAACACCGTGAACGTGTCGGTGGTGTCCTGCCTCCGTCCGACCAGCCTGAAGGGACGGGGAACCATCCCCCCTCCCACCGAAGGTGAGGCGGGCGGCTCAGCGAGGCGCTGCATGGCCGGCACCTGCGGCGCCATACAGGTCGAGCAGCCGTACGCGTGAGGCCACCAACCGGTCGGACATCACCTGAATCACGCGCCGGGTGAGCTCGTACCCCATCCGTGGGTCCTCCTCGCATTTGTCGCGCAGGCACCGCCCGTCGAAGGTGACCGCGCCTGTGGCCTCGACCGCGCGAGCGTCAAACAGCCAGCGGTAGGGGGGCACGAGCCACGACCAGCCCACGATGTCGCCGGCGTCGGCCGTGTCGAGCACCACCGTGCCGGCGGCGGGCGCGTGCACCTCGATGGCGACCCGGCCGCGCCGGATGACGAAGAACCGGTCGGCCGGCTCCCCTTCGCGGAACAGGAACTCGTCAGCGGCGAAACTGACGTTCGCCGCACAGCCGCCAACTAGCGACATGGCGTCCGCGCCCAGCCCGGCGAAGAAGGGGTGGTCGGGCAAGTACTGCTCGATGGTGCGCATCAGTCCTCCCGTGATCGAATTGCGGCTACCTCTGCCGTGATGTCGATCGCTGCCGGGCACCAAGTGATGCAGCGACCGCAGCCGACGCAACCGGACGTGCCGAACTGGTCCACCCAGGAGGCAAGCTTGTGCGTCGCCCACTGGCGGTAACGCGAGCTCACCGAGGATCGGACGCTGCCGCCGTGGAGGTAGGAGAAGTCGGTGTTGAAGCAGGAATCCCACACCCGCCAGCGTTCGGTCGTGCTCCCGGTGAGGTCGCCGACGTCGTCGACCGATGTGCAGAAGCACGTCGGGCACACAAGCGTGCAGTTCGTGCAAGCCAGACAGCGGCTCGCGACGTCCTCCCACTGCGGGTGCTCTGTGTTCGCGTACAGCAGGTCACGAATCCCGTCGACGTCGAGCGCCCGCCCCATGCGCAGGGCCGCCTGCGCCCCGACATCCCGGGCAGCGAGGCGGTCGGGCTCGTCGGCAGGCATGGCCGCCTCGTCGGCCGCGAGCGCCCTCAACTCGTCGAGGACCTGCGCGCCGCGCGCAGTCCCCGGTACGACGAGGAAGCGGTGTCCCGCCGGATCGAGTAGCTCGGTCAGCGCAAGGTCGAAGCCCCGATCCGGCACCGGCCCGGTGCCCATCGACACGCAGAAACAGGTGCCTCCGGGATCGGAGCAGGTCACCGCGACGACGAAGATGTTGTCGCGCCGGGCGGCGTAGGCCGCATCGGGCACAGCCCGCTCCGTGAGGACTCGGTCGTGGATCGCGATCGCGTGCAGGTCGCACGATCGGACGCCGAGCAGGGCCAGCCGCGGAGGGTCGACTACCGCAGGCTCCACCGCAACGTCGGCGCCGTCGCGTTGTCCGCTCCACAGCAGCTCGCGAGAGGGGAACAACAACGACTTCCATCCTTGGGGCCCCACCGAATAGCCGAACAGTGCCTCGTCACCGCGCTGCCGCAACCGGTAGCTGCCGCCGTCTTGGAGGTCCCCGATCCCGCGCGGCAGTTGGTCAACCGACTCGATCGGGGCATGCACGATCGCCCCGTCCCTGACGGTCGGGCCGACAACTACCCACGCCTGCGCGCGGAGCAGGTCGATCAGCGACTGCAACCCGGCAACGCGCAGGATCATCTCGCTGCTGTTGTCCATGAGTGCCTCCACCGCGACACTCCTGCTGAGGACCTCGGGCTGCTAGGGCCCAACGTCCCGCGTTGCGTCCTGCCCTGTGCGCCACGGCGGCTGTTGGGACTGTGGTGCAGCAGCAGAGGCTCACATGCCCGACGTGACACCACCTAAGTGCACCCTCGCCACCGACTCGGCAACTCAGGCGAGCGCGGCAAACACGTCGTTGCAGAGGATGCCGAGCTTCGCGGCAAAGGCTGATTCGTTGGCTTGCGTGATGCTGGCGGCGACGCCTGGTTCGATCGGGATGGTCAGCCCTTCACCGCTGTCGCTGATCTCGCAGGTCATCGATCCCTTGTGCGCAAAGAGGCTCGGCGCGCTGGTGTACGTGCCCGCTGTGAGACTGACCGCGGTCCAGACCGCAACGTCGCCGATGCCGGGCAGCGGCACACCGGGCACGTTCTCTGCAACGACGTCCTGGTCGTAGACCTGCTCGGACGTGTCTTCCGGGTGCACTTTGATCAGCATCGTCGGGTTGTTCACGTTGCATTGGAATGAGTGGGTCGGGTCGAGCGCCGCGGCACCCGGGTCGAACTCGACCTTCGTCACGGCCGCAGCGACAAGCGGCTGCACGTCGGCAATCTTGATTGCCGTGCAGCCCTTCGCGGCCAGGTCCGTGCCACTGCCCGCGCCCGGTGCACTACCACTGCTCGCCGGTTGCTGGCCGGTCACCGCCGCCGCCGCCACCGAACCGGCGCTCGACGGGCTGGCCGTCTGCGGGTGTTTGGCTGAGGAACATGCGCCCAGGACAACGCCGCCAATTGCGGCGAGCGCGATGGCGGTAAGTCGGGCTGACGTGGGCATGAGCTCTCCTCGTGATCGGCAGCGTGCTGAGCCCATCGCAGGGGAAGCCCGTAACGTCTCGGTAATTCGGCGCAGCTGGCAGCGTCTACCGCATGCCTCGCACGAGAATTTCTACCGCCGCGGCAGTGCCGCCATCGACCTCGGCCGGGCTTAGCTGGCCGAGCTGGAGGGCCAGGGTTTGGTTCAGACAGGTGCCGAAAAGCATGCCCGAGACCGCCTGCGGATCGACGTCCGGCGCAGCACGCCCTCGTTCTTGTTCGTCGACGATGTACTGCGTGATGGCATCGAATACCCCATGCATGTCCATCGGACCGGGCGCGTGGAGGTCGTCAAACAGGCGGTGCAAGAGGTCGGGGCGGCCGAGCAGGCCGGTGATGAGCGGCATCGCGGACACCTGGAACGCGACGCACGCGCGAGCCAGCACCGTTAGGTTCTCCTCCAGCGTGGCCGCCCCTGGCACCGGGTAAGCGTCCCGAAATGTCTTTGCCAGCAGGGCGAACTGCTCGGTGAGAGCCGCGATGATCAGGTCGTCCTTGTCGCTGAAGTGGTTGTACAGCGCGCCGTCGGAAACATCCGCGGTGCGCGCGATTTCGCGGATCGTAAGGCCCGCGAGTCCACGGGATTGCAGCAGTCGCTGGGTCACGTCGATGAGGTGCTGCCGCAGCGCCCGCGCCGGATCCGGATCAGAATGACCTTGGACGGCGCGGGCTCGGCGTGGCGACATGAGTAGCGATACAACCAGATGGTCAGACGATGTCGCGCCGTTTGGTGGCCGCGATGGCGGCGACCGCGGCGAGTGCGACCCATCCGGCGAGCACCAGGCCGGCGCCGTATTGAGGAAGCAAGCCGGAATCGCTGCTATTGCCGAGCCCCTTCGCCGCGGTCGCCGGCAGCCAGCGGCCTAGCGAGACCACCAGTTGTGACACCGCCGTCTCGGCCACGAAGATCCAGATGACCGCGAGCACGATCGCCACGGCCTGGCTCCGAACGAGCGCGCCCACGCCGACGCCGATGGCGGCGTACATCGCGTGCCACAACACGATGCCGATGAGGCTTCGGATCACGGCCGCCAACGTCAGATCGAAGGAGACGCCCTTGGCCGAATACCAGATGAGCGCGGTTACGAGCGCAGTGGCTGAACTGAGGATTCCGGCCAGGATTCCGGCGAGGAAACCGATCCACAACTTGGCGACCAGCACCGGCGTCCGCCGCGGCACGCTAAGGAAGGTGTCGGCGATGGTGCCGTGCCGGAACTCACCGGCCGAGATCAAGATGCCCAGGACCAGCGACATGATCGCGCCTAGCCCGCCGTGCTCGAGCAGCAGCCTGACCCCGGACGGCGTTGCCAGCTTCGCTTTGGACAAGGTGCCCGATGCCACCGCGCCGCTTTCGGCGAGCGCGATGAGGCACAACTCGGCAAGCACGACCCACTTTGCGACCCGGGTCGTCAGAATCTTCGCCATCTCTGAGTGGATCAACCCGTTCATGCCGCCACCTCCGCGGTCAGTCGGATGAACGCAGACTCGAGTTGGTCGGCGCCCGCGCCATTGGGGCCTGCAAGTGCGGAAAGCTCGCCGTCGAACCGCAGGCGACCTTGGCTGATGATCACCACCCGATCGGCGGTGCGTGTCACCTCGGCGAGCAGGTGGCTCGACACAAGTACCGTTCGACCTTCATCGGCGAGGCGTCGCAGGAATCCGCGCAGCCAGACGATGCCTTCGGGGTCTAGGCCGTTCGCAGGTTCGTCGGCTATCAGGATCCGAGGATCACCGAGCAGCGCGGTCGCCAAGCCCAGGCGTTGCCGCATGCCCAGCGAGTAGCCGCCGACCCGACGCCGTCCGGCGGCTGTCAGCTCGACAAGGTCGAGCATCTCGTCGACGCGCACGTCGGAGATGTTCGCTGCTCGCGCGACGACGCGTAGATGGTTGCGACCAGTTCGCCCCGGGTGGAAGCCGTCGGGTCCGAGCAGTACGCCTACCGTGCGGCGCGGGTCGCGCAACTCGGCGTACGGCTTGCCTTCGACCAGCGCCCAACCGGTAGTCGGCCGGACCAGCCCGACCACCATCCGCAGCGTCGTCGTCTTGCCGGCACCGTTCGGGCCGAGGAAGGCGGTGATCGCGCCCGCTGGCACTCGGAGGCTGAGATCGTCGACTGCCGTCATGGCACCGAACGTCTTGCGGAGGTTCTCGATCTCGATGCTGGTCACCTGTTGACTCCTTATGAACGACAGTTCATGAACGTCTGTTCATAATGAGCCAGGTGTCGAGTCGCGTCAAGTACCGCGGGCGTGAACAGCTTCGGGCTACCAGGTCGGCCCGGCTGGCGGTCGGCTGCAGTCGGGCTACCTGTCGCCGTGGTGCGCCGAGGTCATGGGCGATCCGAACCGGATCATGTTGCCGTCGGGGTCGATGACAACACCCTCGTGCTGACCCCACTCGGTGTCCTGGGGGACGTGAACGTCCGCCCCCGCCGCGCGCCAGGTCTCGGCCAGCTGGTCGGCGTCCTCGACAAAGAGATAGGCGACGCTTCGCGGGATAGCGGGATCGACGTCCGGGGCGACTCCCAGATGGATCTCGACGCCGTCGAGCGTGGCGAAACCGTACCCACCACCCGCGTACGCCCGCGTCTTGAATCCGAGCCGGCCGTAGTGCGCAAGGGACGCGTTGATGTCACGCACGGGCAAGATCGGCGCGATGCGCTTCACGTTCTGCTTCGGTTCTGCACGAGCGTGAACCCTATCCAGCCATGTGCATCCGGAGACTATGAAACGGTCCCGCAGGTCGCGCGCGAGCATGCCGGGCTCGGCATCATCCGATCTGCGAGCGCGTGCAACCAGCCGGCGAACGCAATTCGAGTCCGGCTTTCGGTGCGTACGCGGTAGGGCAAGGTCGGTGCGTCCGGAAGTGCTGAGCGCGCAGAGCGGGCTGCCGCGTCGGTCGCAAGGATGTATCCGATCGCCATGTCATTCATCGTTTCCTCGAATCGGGTGGACGTGTCGTGCTGGACCGCACGACAAGTTCCGTAGGGAGCGGATCTGGTGAAACCGGGTGCTCGCCGGCGAGTGCCTGGGCGAGGAGCTCGCCAGCGAGGCGGCCCTTTTCGCGCTGCGGTTGACGCACCGTCGTGAGCGGCAACTCGGCCGCGCCGGCCGATGGTGCGTCGTCGTAGCCGATCACCGACAGGTCATCGGGAACTCGCAGCCCGAGTACTCGCGCCGCGTCGATCACACCGAGGGCGAGCTCGTCGGTGAGCGCGAGGACAGCTGTCGGTCGGGTGCGCGCGGCGAGCAAGAGCTGTCCGGCCGCGACGCCCTGATGCCGCTCGTTGACCGGCACGTTCACGATGAGCGGATCGATGCCGGCCAATCCTTCGAGCCAGCCTGCCAGCCGCTCGCGCACGACGTAGTGCGACGCCCTCGCCGTCCGCGAAACGATGTGGAGCTCGGTGCCGACCGCTTCGAGTACAAGAGCGACGTTGCGATGACCGAGCGAGATCAGATGTTCGGCCGCGGACCGGGCGCCGCCTCGGTCATCGGCGACGACGCACCCGATGCCCGGCTCGGGCTCCTGGTCAGCGAACGCCAACGGGAATCCGCGTTGCCGCGCGGCCGCGAGGCCTGGCGAATCGGTGTCGACCGAATACACGACAAGGCCGTCGACGACGGCGCGCGTTACGGCGCCGGCGCCCTCACCACGGGGCGACGACAACACGGTCAGGCCGAGCTCGTGCGGCTCGAGCGCGCTAGCGGCCCCAGCCAGGAAGGTGGTCGCCATCGTGTCGGTGAACGCGTACGACAGACGATCAGTGAACAGGACGCCGACCGTGCCGCTGCGCCCCTTCGACAGCGTGCGAGCCGCGGGATCGGGACCGCAGTATCCGAGTGCTTCGGCCTCGGCAAGCACCCGCTCGCGCAGCGCCTCCGACAGCTGGTCGGGGCGTGAGAACGCGTTGGACACCGTCATGCGACTCACGCCGAGACGATCGGCGATCGTCTGCAACGTCACGGTGCTTCCCACGGCCCACCTCCTGTTCTTGACCGGTACAGTAACGCCGTCGTCTGTACCGGTCAAGACGTATGATCGCCCGCCCTCGCAGCGCGGGAAAACTGAGTGGTGTAGCCCGGCAAAGTTGCGTGGTTCCACCGATGCCCGGCTTCGGTCGCGGCTCCTACCGTCCTGAGCGTGAACCCACCGACAGCTCAGGTCTTCGACCGACCAGGCACAGCCGCGTTCCTGGTCGAGAGGGACGCCGGCCGCGCCTTCAACGACGCCGCGCATTTCACTCTCGACCGCATCACGCATGCGCTCGTCCTCTTCGACTGTGCGCCGCACATTCCGGGCGCATCCGACACCGACACCTCATTGCAAGGAGAGTCACTGTGAAGCGGTTCCCGATCGTCGCCGGCAGCCTCGTCGTCATCTGCGCCGTCGCGGGTTGCGCACAGGGCAAGGCAGCTCAGTCGACCGGAGGTGCCTCGGGAGCCGCGGGAGGTGCAGGCGCCATAAGTGCAGCGAGTGTGCAGCAGCTGCGTTACGGCGCCATCCCGACCCGGAATTCGGCGGTCACCTATCAACCCGACGTCGTCATCGTCGACGGCGGCGCAGACGCGGTGCGATCGGTCAGCTCCGACGGCCTCACCTGGATCATCAAAGGCAACGCCGGCCATGCGAAGGAACTCGCAGTCGGGAAGATCCTTTTCGTCACCTCGCGAAGTGCCGGGCGAGTACTAGCGGTAGAGCCGGACGGCGCGGACCTGGCCGTGACGATCGGGCCCGTCGACCTCGCCGACGTGATCCAGAAGGCCGATATCTCGTACAACAAGCCGCTGGATCTCAAGTCGATGATGTTCTACTCCGCGCCTGACCTCCCGGGTGCCGGAACGGTACCCCCGACGGCTGCCGACAGCGCCGCACCGACTGACAGCCCGGCGCCGGCCGACAGCGCCGCACCGGCCGACAGCCCCGCGCCGGTCGACAGCCCCGCGCCGGTCGAAAGCCCAGTGTCAAGCGACGCCGGGGTCGCCAGCACCGACCCGTCTGCTGCCGCATCGGCTTTGGCCGATGGCGCCGAGCCGGGCGTCATCGTGCTGCCAGCGGTCGCGCTGATGGCCGACAGCGTGGGCAAGGTACTGCCGTTGCCGACATTCGGTTCGGCAGCCGCCTCGACAGTAGGCGGCTTCGCGCTCACACCGACAGCGAGCGCGGCCGGGCTCGGCGTGCAGTTCGACTACAACCACGGCGGCATCATCCTGAAGGGGCAGGCGCTGCTGCACCTGCAGGCGCCGACCGTCGCTTTCCACATTGTCATCGACCACGGCGTCAAGAGCGCATCAATGCGACTCGAAGGCGCTGCGGGACTGACGCTGTCGTTCGACGCCGGCATCGACGCCGCGTCGCAATACGCTCTCGACCAACGCGTCGAGATTCCGGTCGACATCAGCATCCCGATCGGCGGCCCGACCCCCCTCACGATCACGATCCGCCAGACCCTGCTCTTCAAGTCGGCGTTCGGCGCACGGAAGGCGACGGTCGGCGCGAGCGGTGACTTCACGTTCAACGGCGGATTCGGCGTCGATTACGCCAACGGAGCATTGCGCCTCACCGGGCCGATGGGGTTCTCGGGCACACACGACTTCGTCAGCTCGATCAACGGCGAGTCCGTTGGCGTCAACGGCCTCATTCTCGGCTACCAGCTGCGAATGGTCGTGGGTATCGGTGCCTTCGGGTTCGCCGCCGGTCCGTCGTTCACGTTTGTCACGAGGATGGGCGTCACCAACACCGCCGCCGAAGCCGCAGTTCCTTGCAAGTTCGGAACGCTCAACGTGCAGATGGGTGTCGGACTCGGCTATTCGCTGCCGCAGGTCGTCACGGACGCCATCAACTTCATCTTGTCGAAGCTCAACATCAAAGCAATCAACAGCTCCGGCGGAACGGAGCACTTCGAAACCATCATCAACGGTGGCGAGAGCCAGCCCAACACCGCCGGATGCAAGGTCTGACCCAACTCCCCGACCCGTCAGCAATCGCGTGTCATCCATCAGCATCAGGAAGGTAAGACAATGAAGTCACGACACTCACAACTCGCTCAGGTGGTCGGAATCGCGGTGATCGCTGTCATGGCGACCGCATGTGGAGGTGCCAAGGCAAAGGTCGCCGCAGCGGGCGCATCCGGCAGTGCAGTCGGCGCAGGCGACACGACGGCCGCCGACAGCGCACCAGCAGCGGCACCGGTCAAGGCGACCGGCGGCGGCAGCTTCTGCAAGCTCTACGCGGCGTCCGTGAACAGCGCAACCCAGCACACTGGGGGCACGGCACCCGAGGACACGAAGGCGCTCATCGAGGTGGCCCGCTCCGACGCTCACCAGGCGCTCAACATCGCGCCGTCCGAGATCAAGAAGGACGTCGCCCTGCTGGTCGACGTCTCGGACAAGATGTACAGCGCGCTCGCCAAGGCCGGCTATGACTACAGCAAGCTCACGCCCGCCGACATGGCTGTGTTCTCGACTCCACAGGTGGCGGCCGCCGAACAGCACCTGACCGCCTACATCAAAGGAACCTGCGGCATCGACTTGGCGACGGGAGTTGCGACTGCCCCAACCGATGCAACCAGCGACGCACCGGCTGCCGGTGCGGCGGGAGCTACCGATGGTGGCAAGGCGTGCCAATTGGTGACGGCGGCGCAGATCTCCACGGCCGCGGGCAAGCCGATGCACAGCGTCGGAGGAGCGGGCGATACCATTTGCGTCTTCTCCGCCGTCGATGACGCAAGCTTCGCGATGGCCATCTCGATTTACAACGACGACGCGAGCATGGTCACCATGACACAACTGGAGACCGAAAGCAGCGACCACGTCGACGGCCTCGGCGACGACGCGTTCTGGAACCCGACGCTCGGAACCGTCTTCGTGAAGAAGGGCAGCCGAGCGTTCAGCTTCTCGTTGCCCTCGTTCGCGAATCTCACGGCCAATCCCGCCGCGGTCAAGAGCAACATGGTCACGCTCGCCCAGCAAGCGTTGGCAAACTTCTAATCGCGCCGTGATCATGCAGTTGTTGTCGCGACCCGCGTAACGGTCGAGACAACAACTGCATGATCATCGATAATTGCGGGCTGCGTTATCCCATACCAGGAACAGACGTTGGATCGAGTTCGCCCGCCTTCGCGTTGATGCCGAAGATGCTGACGATCAGGGCACCGACACCGAAGACGACCGCGACCTGAAGCGCCGTGGAAATACCGTGCGCCAGCACAGCGTCTCCCTTCGCACCGTGAGCCGATGCGTGCCGCTGCGCAGTGGCGAACGCGGTGGTCAGGATGGCAAGCCCCAGCGATCCGCCGACCTGCTGCATGGCGTTCAGCATCCCGGACGCCGAACCGGACTCGTGCGCCTGGATGTTGGACACCGCGACGATCGTGAGCGGCACAAACAGGAAGCCCATTCCGAGGCCGAAGATGACGAGCGGACCGAGCAGGCTGTCGACATAGCCGCTGTGGACCGTCACGAGCGACAGCCACCACAGCGCCGCGACCGACATGACCGCACCCGCCACCATGAACGGCTTCGGACCGACCTTCAACAGTTGCTTGGCGCAGACCTGCGCGCTCACGATGACGGCCCCACTCACCGGCAAGAAGATGAACCCCGTCTTCAGCGGGCTGTAGTCGAGGATCTGTTGCACGAAGACAGTAAGGAAGAAGAACATCGCGAACAACGCTGCGGCCAGACATAGCATGATCACATAGCTGGCCGAGCGATTTCGGCTTCTGAACATGTGCAACGGCGTGATGGGTTGCGGACTGCGCATCTCGTTCAGTACGAACGCGACGAGCAGGACCGCGGCCGCGACAAAGCACAAGACGGTCCAGGTGTCGCCCCAGCCGGCTGTTCCGGATGCCCGGATGAAGCCATAGACGAGTGATGTCATACCCAGGGTCGAGGTGAGGGCGCCGGACAGGTCGAATCGGCCCGGAACGCGCTCCGACTCATTGATGTATTGGCGCGCGATCGACGCGATGAGTATGCCGATCGGAACGTTCACGAAGAGCACCCACCGCCACGACAGCCATGAGGTGAGCATTCCGCCCGCGAGTAGGCCGATCGCCGCACCGGAGCCCGACACTGCGGCGAAGACGCCGAACGCCCGGTTACGCTCCGGCCCTTCTTCGAAGTTCGTCGTGATGAGCGACAGTGCCGTGGGCGACGCAATCGCGCCGCCGACACCTTGCAGTGCGCGGGCGGCGAGGAGCCACCAGGATGCCGTTGCCAGACCGCCGAGGAATGATGCAAAAGTGAACAGCAGGATGCCGAAAACGAACACCCTGCGGCGGCCGAGAATGTCGCCGGCACACCCGCCGAGAAGCAACAGCCCGCCGAAGGTCAGCGTGTAGGCGTTCAACACCCAGGTGAGGTCGGTGTAAGAGAACTTGAGCGCCGTCTTGATGGTCGGCAGCGCGACGTTGACGATCGTGACGTCGAGGACCACCATCAGCTGACTCGCGGCGATGACGGCGAGGGCCATGCCCGGATGGTGGCCGCGTCGTGCCGCACCCGGCGTGGTCTCAGGAGCCTTCGTCGAGGTTGTCATGCGTGCTCCTGGGCTAGTCCGGTGAACGGGGTTCCGTCGAGTGAACGCTTCCGTTCACTACGGAACGGACGCTACAGTGTCACAGATAGGGAACGCAACCGTTCTTTAGCGAACAATCGGAGTAGCAGTGCAAACCGCCGATTCGGGACCAACGACGACCGTATCGAGTGGGACCGACAAGACCGGGCGCGGGTTGTCGAAGGCAGTCCCGGCGCTTCCGCCGATTGCGGCGCTGCCCCCGAGCCGACGTCGCGGGCTGACGCTCGAATCAGCGATCTACGACGCTGTGCTGACGCAGCTGAGCGCTGTTGGATTCTCTGCGATGACCATGGAAGGCATCGCTGCATCCGCGCGCACAGGGAAGGCAGCGCTGTACCGGCGATGGCCGAGCAAAGAGGATCTGGTCGCCGACACACTGAACTTGGTCCTTCCTCCGGCGTCGCCGCCGCCCGACACCGGAACCGTTCGCAGTGACATCGCAGAGGTCTTCCGCCGGATGGCCGAAACGATGTCCAGTCCGGCCGGCTGCGCCATGCGAGCCCTCTTCGGCGAACTCGATCCCAATCACGATTTCATCGAGGTGGTGAAGGCGCGAGTACTCGCGCCACGCAAGGCATCGATGATCGAAGTGCTCAGACGCGGGGTAGAACGCGGCGACGTGCGCCCAGAAGCACTCAACCCGGTGATCGCCGAGGCAGGACCGGCTCTGCTCGTGCACCGGCTCCTGACCAACGGTCCGCCGCTCGAAGAGGCGTACATCGACGCCGTTCTCGATGAAGTCGTCATGCCCCTGATCCGACCAACGACCATCGCGGCTGTCGGCCGAAAGGGTGGTCCCGCCCGAAGCTGAGTGGACACCCCGGCTCCCGTTCGAGACGAGGCGTCGATCCTTGAGGGGGGCTCGTTGATCATCCATCAGGCACGTCCGGCGACCAATGCGACGCGGTGTGTGGTCGCCATGGGCGCCGCGCTGTTGCTGTTTGCGCTCGGCGGGTGCGCCAAAGCGGGCCATGTTGCGGTCGCCGGCTCCCCCTTCCAGACGTTCTCGCTCTACAGTGCGCCGGCGTTCAGCCCGCAGCCCACCTACTCGATGCCGACCGATGCCGCCCAGGCGCTCGAGGATCTTGACCGCCTCGCCGTTCAGTCGACCCCGTCGGCCGGTCCGATGCCCGCCGCGGCCTTCGGCACCACCAAAAAGGTCGGCGGCGCGTCGTGCACGTCGCACGACGTCATCCTGAGTCGCGATCTGCGCAACATCGTCTTCTCGACGGGCTCTACGTGCCGAGTCTCGTCAGGCGTGCTCTTCGATCCCTACATGGCGAAATGGGCCTGGTTCAGCCGCACCGCAACCCTGAATCAGGTCGACATGGACTACGTCGTCCCATTGCAAAACGCGTGGCAGACCGGGGCAGCAAACTGGGGGGCCACGATTCGCAACGCGTTCGCGAACGACCCGCTCGAACTGCACGCGGCTGCTACCGCGACCATCGCCGCCAAGGCAAACCGCGACGCTTCAGGGTGGCTGCCACCTGACGGCGCGTTCAAATGCGCCTATGTGATCGACCAGATCGAGGTAAAGGTCAAGTACACGATGTCGGTGCTGCCGGCCGAGAAGGACGCGATGCGCACGGCGCTGGCAACCTGCCAATCCGCACCGGTCACGCCGTCGCCCACCACATGTCCCCCGCCGCAGCCCACTCCGACCAAAGTGAGTCACTCGCACCCGAAGCCGTCGGTCTCGGCGCACCCGAAGCCGTCGGTCTCGGCGTCGAAGTCGAAGTAGGGCTGGCAGTCGGCGCTAGCTACTCGCGCCAGATGATCACGATGCCGCGGTCGTCGCTTCCACCCGGAGCGACCCGTTCCATCAGATGGCTCGCGCCCCCGCGAAACCCCTGGGTGATCAGGCGTTCTGCTTCGCCGATCAGCTTGTCTATACCGACAGCTATCTCCCGATTCGCGGTTTCGACAAGGCCGTCGGTGTACAGGAGCATCGCGTCGCCCTGCCCGAGCACGCCGGTCACCGACGTGTAACTAGCCTCCGGAAGGACGCCAAGTACGGTCCCCTCGCTGTCGATGACCCGCCATCGGCCGCTCCCGCTGACAAAGTGCGCCGCCGGTGGATGCCCCGCCGATTCGAGCACGTAGCGGCCGGTCGCCAGATCGACGACCAGATGGACGGCGGTCGCGAACCCTTCAGTCCAACCCTGGCGTAGCAGATAGTCATTTGCGGCCGGCAGGAAACGCTCAGGCGCGACAGCGCCGAGCAGACCACCGAGGGCGCCGGACAGCAGCAACGCGCGGGTGCCGGCGTCGATGCCCTTGCCGGAGACATCGACGAGCGCAACCTCGAGCAAGGCACCCTCGCCGGTGAGTCCCGCGACGAGGAAGTCGCCACCGAACGAAGCAGCGCCCGCAGAGCGGATCAGAACCTCGTTTTCCCAGCCCTTGGGCAACACGGGCATCTCACCCTGCGCGCCCAGCCGGTCTCGAAGTTCGAGCAGCATCGACTCGCCGCGCAAGCCCTGCACACCGAGCGTCTCGCGGGTTCGGGCCAGCCGGTACGCGAACGCCGAGGTCGCCGCGATCACGATCACCTCGCCGACCCTGATCTGGCGCCATCCGATCAGGAGCTCGTCGTAGACGATCATCGCCGTCGTCACCGCCATGACGAATAACAGCGCGCGCCGCTGCACCAGCAGTCCGCTGGCCAGAATGGGCAGCACCACAAGGCCCGGCGGCACCCAGTTCGGCCCGGTGACCGGACTGAGAACCCCGATCGCGACGACCGACCCCGCCAGCCACCAGATGGCAATGCCCGGGGTCATCCAGCGACTTGTCCGGACCCTCGACCACGTTCGCCGGCGCGACGTCGTGCCCGCGTCCGCCACGGGACTCATCGGGCCTCGGCGCGGACTCTCGGTGGGACGCCGCACAGCCATGATCGGGGAGCGTAACGGGAGGGACCAGCCGAAACCACCAGACGACAGGACGCCGAGTGCCGGCGCTACTGGTGGCAGACCGCCCTGCCGCCCGAACACAGCACGTACGTGGTGCCGGGCACCAGAAGTTCGCGCTGGTCGATTCGGTAGGGCGCGCCACCCAAACCGCGCGCAAGGATCACGATGTACGGCTGCCCGATACTCCAGCCGCCGTCATAGCTCCCGTAGGCATCGGCCTGGGCCGCTCGATAGCCCGCCCGGAAGGCCTTCTGGCTCACGTCACGGTCACCGGGCGCGAGCGGGTCGCCGATCTGGAGCGCCCGCCCAGCCGCCACGCCCGACTCGTAGCCGACCGCGTTCCCTTGCACCCACCCTCGGTCGTGAATCGGCGCGGTCACCCGGCCCACCGCGTAGGCGGCCGCGACCAGTGCGACGGCAGCGACGCCCGCGAGCACGATCCATCGACGTGTCATCGGTCCAACCCTCCAGCGGCACAGCAGGGTGTGATTCGCTAGCTCTATGCCACGACGTCCAGACCCCGGAAGCAATACCGGATCGGGCGCGCTCCGCGGACTCGTTGGCGCCGGCCCTTCACAGGTGGGTGTCGTCGGCGGGCTTCGGGCCCGCGATGTCTCGAGACCCACACCGGACGACGTCCGGCTGGCGTTGGAAAAGCCGGAACCGGTCGCGCGGCCGGCGGTGCGTCAGGAGATCCCGGGTTCGGGCAGCGACGGCGCCACGCCGGTCTCCTCGTAGCTCGCAACCAACTCGAGCCGGCGAACGTGCCGCTCCTCGCCGCTGAAGTCGGTCGCCAGGAACAGCTCGACCAACGCGGTCGCCTCGCCGAGCGTGTGCTGCCTGGCGCCGATGCTCACCACGTTCGCGTTGTTGTGCTGCCGGGCCAGCGTGGCGGTGTCGTCGTTCCAGGCCAGTGCAGCCCTGATGCCCTTCACCTTGTTCGCGGCGATCTGTTCGCCGTTGCCCGAACCGCCGATAACGACTCCGAAGCTGTCATGGTCGGCGGCCACCCGCAGCGCGGCCGCGATGACGTACGGCGGATAGTCGTCGTCGGGTTCGTAGGACGCTGGACCGCAGTCGACCGGCTCGTGGCCGTTCTCGAACAGCCACCCGATCAGGTGGGCCTTCAACTCAAGTCCGGCGTGGTCAGACCCAAGATAGACGCGCATGCCGCGGAGTCTGCCACGGTGACCGCAAAGCCGCCGCGAGCAGGTCGGCCGGTCAGTCCGCGTCCCACCGGTCGGTCGTGCGAGGATCGATGTCTGCACGGCGGCGCCGGTCGATCCCGGCCGCACAGAGGCGCAGCAGACAGAAAGGCTCGCGACGGGTGCCAGGCAACAACCTGAGCCGTGACGAGGCGACCGCGAGGGCACGCCTCATCGGGCCGACCGGGGTGACCGCGGATGCCCTGCCGGCCTTGCAGACGAAGGTCCATCTCGACCTGACTCCTGGGGCGACGAAACCCGACTTCTTCCTGTCGACGACCGCCGTTCGCTTCAGCTGCGCCGAACCGGGCGCGCAGACCTTCATCGACCTGGTCGCCGACGAGATCCGGTCGATCGTTCTGAACGGCGTCTCGATCGAGCCTGCGACGAATCGCGAGGCCGATCGCATCGAGCTCGCCGACCTGCAGGCGGAGAACGAACTCGAGATCGTCGCCGAGTGCCGNNNCCCGCGTCTACCTCTACACCCAGTTCGAGACGGCCGACGCCCACCGGGTGTTCGCCTGCTTCGATCAACCCGACCTGAAGACGACATTCGAGCTCGAGGTCACCGCGCCGGCTGACTGGCAGGTCGTCTCGGTGACGGCGCCAGACGTCGTCCCCGACAACCCCACCGACGACCCTGACACGACGGCGACGGGACGTTGGCACTTCCCGCCGAGTCCCCCGCTCTCGACCTATGTGACGTCGGTGGTCGCCGGGCCGTACCACGTGGT
>PLCK01000150.1 GCA_003134755.1 Actinomycetota bacterium
CGATCTTCTTGCTCATGATCGAACTCGCGATCAGTGGGATCGATTCGACTGTCGCGGTGACGTCGCGCAACGCGTACAACTTGCGGTCGGCGGGTGCAAGACCGGCGCCCGCCGCGCACACGACCGCACCGACGTCGCGTAGCTGCGCCAACATCTCGGCATTCGACACCGACGCTCGCCATCCTGGTATCGACTCGAGTTTGTCGAGGGTGCCGCCGGTGTGNNTTGTCGCCGACGCCGCCGGTCGAATGCTTGTCGGTCGTCGGTTTGCCGATGCCCGCGTAACTCATCCGCTCGCCCGACGCAATCATCGCCGCGGTCCACCGGTTCAACTCAGGTGCCGTCATTCCGTTGAAGAAGATCGCCATCAGCAACGCCGACATCTGCTCTTCGGCAACCAAGTTGTTCGTGTAGGCATCGATGACCCAGTCGATCTCGGCGTCGGTCAGCACTTCCGCGTCGCGCTTCGCACGGATCACATCGACGACATCCATGGTCACCGCCCCGCAGGGTCGGGGAGATCACTCGTGAGGTCGTCGGGTCCGAAAGCATGCGGCAGCAATTCGGCCAATGGCAGCGGCCCTGCGGCATGGTCGATCAGCAGCGTCGCGCCGCCGTGCTCCCACAACAACTGGCGGCAGCGGCCGCACGGCATGAGCGGTTCGCCCTCCCTGTCGACGCACGCGAAGGCAACCAGCCAGCCGCCTCCTGACGTCTGCAGCGACGAAACGACGCCGCACTCGGCACACAACGTCAGGCCGTAGGACGCGTTCTCGACATTGCAGCCGACGACCACGCGCCCGTCGTCGACGAGCGCGGCGGCACCTACCGGAAAGTGTGAGTACGGTGCGTACGCCTGCTCCATAGCGGCCCGTGCTGCTGCCCGTAGCGCCGGCCAGTCGACGTCCGGCCCGTCGCCCGTTCGAGACTCCGTCATCGGCCTTCGTACGGTTCGCCGTCAGCGGCCGGCGCACGGACCCGGCCGACGAGGCCGGCAACTGCGAAGAGAGTTGCCAGATAGGGCAGCATGGCAAGGAAGTCCGACGGGATCTTGACAGGGGTGCCGACGATCGAGAGCACGCTCTGGAGTGCGGTGGCGAATCCGAACAGCAGCGCAGCACCGACCGCACCACGCGGACTCCAACGGCCGAAGATCACCGCGGCGAGGGCAATGAAGCCTCTGCCCCCTGTCATGTTCTTCACGAAGCCCGAGCTGTTTCCGATCGTCAGAGACGCGCCAGCAAGGCCGGCGAGCAGTCCGCCGATCAACACGTTGATGTAGCGGGTCCGGCGGACGTTGATGCCGACCGTGTCAGCAGCCTTCGGGTGTTCACCGACTGCTCGCGTGCGCAATCCCCAGCGGGTACGGAACAGCAGGACGTCGACGGCGACTACCAACGCGTACGTGAGGTAGACGATGATGTTCTGGTCGAAGAACAGCGGCCCGATGATCGGGATACTGCCGAGGCCGGGCACATGGATAGCCGTCAGCGCACCAGGGAAGTTGAACGTGTCGGGATTCGGCGCCATTACCTCGTCGTAGAGAAAACCTGTCAACCCGAGCGCGAAGAGGTTCAGAACGACGCCGAGCACGACTTGATTGACGAAGTACGTGATAGCGAACACGGCAAGAATGAGGCCGATCAGAAGACCAGCCAACATGCCGCCCACAATGCCGGCGGTGGCGCTGTGCGCGAGGGTCCCCATCATTGCGCCGGCGAACGCACCAACGAGCATCTGTCCTTCGATGGCGACGTTGATGACACCCGAGCGCTCACACATGACACCGGCGAGCGCCCCCAAGATGAGCGGCAGCGCAAGGAAAATCGTCTGACCGAGTAGCCCGTCGGGCGTGGTGAGCGGGAGCCGGGTGCCCTTCGTGCCTGTCGCCGACCAGCATAGAAACGCGAAGACGACGCCGAAGATCGTGACGGCAACGACCCATCTCATCGCGCGGTTCGAGAAGTCCCGGTTGATGCGCCACCAGCCCATGGCGACGGCGATGACGCCGAACGCAAGGCCGAAGATTCGCGCCGGAACTACTAGGTCGGGTACCTGCACACCGGTGCCCGGTGTCGACAAGCCGAACCGCGCGTCGTAGCCCGTCTTGGAGCCAAGACCGAAGGCGAGCGCACACAGGACACCGACGACGATGAGCACCGAGCCCGAGATGATCCGCGTGCGGCGACTAGCCAAGACGCCGACCACGACGGGGGCGTCGAGCTCGAAGTCCTGCGTCGCGGCGCTCATCCGTTCCATCCCTTCGCCAGCTGCTGCGAGCCCGCATCGCCCGCCGCGCGCAGCCTGAACACATGTCGAACGAACATCGGTGCCGCGACGAAGAGCACGACCAGCGACTGCAGCACCGTCACGAGATCGATCGAGGTACCGGTACGGGTCTGCATCGTGACACTGCCGGCCCGCAACGCTCCGAACAGAACGCCTGCGGCGACGGTCGGCCACGGCTTGGCCCGACCGAGCAGAGCCACCGTGATGCCGTCGAAGCCGAAGTTTGCATCGATCGAGGTGGTGAGTGCGAAGCTCGTACCAAGGATCTGACTGGCGCCGGCCAGGCCGGCGAGAGCTCCCGCAATCACCATCGCGACGATGTACGCACGGCCCACGCCCATGCCGGCCGTGCGAGCCGCGTTCGGGCTCGCGCCGACAGCACGCAGCGAGAACCCGGTCTTGCTGCGATTCAGCAGCCAGGTCATCGCGGCCGCGGCGACCAACGCGATCACGAATCCGAACTGCAGGCGCAACGGTGCAGGAAACAGATGCGGTAGCCGCGCGGTTCCGTGCACGATCGGTGAGATCGCCTGGTTGGAACCCTTCCGGTGGAAGACACCTGTCTTCAGCAAGTAAGCGAGCAGATTGAACGCGACATAGTTCAACATGATGGTCGAGATGACCTCGTGCGCGCCGGTACGCGCCTTCAGCCAGCCCGCGAGCCCGCCCCAGGCGGCTCCCCCGACGACGGCGGCGAGCACGGCAACGACGACGTGCAAGACCGGGGGCAGATGCCACTCGAAGCCGACGTAGCCCGCGAGCACCGCGCCCATGATGATCTGGCCCTGGCCGCCGATGTTGAAGAGCCCGGTGCGGAAGGCCAGACCGACAGAGAGTCCGACGAGGATCAGCGGCGTGGCGTTGAGCAGCGTTTCCGAGAGCGGATTGAAGTCGCGCCAGACTGAGCCGTGGCCGAAGGTGTGCGGGTCGACGATCGCGCCCTGGAACAAAGCGACATAGGCGCGTGACACCGCATGCCAGGCCCTCGAGAACATAGTTCCCGGCGCGCTGAAGAAGTGCTGGGCCGCCTTACGGGTCGGCCGGTCGGTGACTGCGATCAGCAGTGCACCGACAACCATCGACACGACGAAGGACAGTGCCACGACGAGCAGCGGACCGACCGTGAAACCCGACGGCTCAGGCTCTTCGCTCGTCTGTATCGAGTCGGGAGCAGGCGGTGCGGTCGTCCCGCTCAATTTTCACCACCCGCGGGCGCGTGCGTGGCGACCGAACCAGCCATCAACAACCCCACCTCCTCGGCTGAACTACCACCCGGCAGCTCACCGATGATGCGGCCGCGGTACATCACTGCGATGCGATCGGCTAGGCCGAGCACTTCGTCGAGCTCGGTCGACACCAGGACGACGGCGGTGCCCTGGTCGCGTTCACGAACGATGCGCTTGTGGACGAACTCCATCGATCCGACGTCGAGCCCGCGAGTCGGTTGCGCGACGACGAGAAGCTTCAGCGGTCGCGACAGCTCGCGAGCCAGCACTACCTTTTGCTGATTGCCGCCGGACAGCGTGTTCGCGGCGGCGTCCGGTGACCCAGTGCGCACGTCGAACTCGTCGACGCGTTGCACACCGTTCGCGGCGATTGCGGCCAGGTCGAGACCGAACCGGCCGCCAAATGCCGCGCTGTCGTACAGGTCAAGGATCAGATTCTCCGCTATCGAGAACGTGCCGACGAGACCGTCGTGCGAGCGGTCTTCGGGCACGTAGCCGATACCGAGATCGAGATGGTCGCGAACCGACGCCGAGGTGACGTCGTGGCCGAGCACGCGCACCGCCCCCGCAGTCGCGGCGACCAGCCCCACCAAGCTTTGGGTGACCTCGGTCTGCCCATTGCCCTGGACGCCGCCGATCGCGTAGATCTCACCCGCCCGCACCGCGAACGAGACGTCGTCGACCTGGACGACGCCGGCAGCATCGACGACCCGCAGGTTCTCGACCGCCAGCACGACGTCGGCGGGCTTCGCGACCGACTTGTCGACCGTCAACCGCACCGGTCGGCCGACCATCATCGAGGCAAGCTCCTGCTCGGACGTCGACGGCTCGGGCTGACCCACGACGCGGCCGCGTCTGATGACGGTGATGACGTCGGCGATCGCCTTCACCTCTTTGAGCTTGTGGCTGATGAAGACGATCGATGTGCCCGAGTTGCGGAGCCGACGCATCACCGTCATGAGCTCCTCGATCTCGCCGGGAGTGAGCACCGCGGTCGGCTCGTCGAGCACCAGCACCTCGGCGTCGCGCGCCAGCGCTTTCACGATCTCGGCGCGCTGCTGCACGCCAACCGGCAGGTCTGCGATCAACGCATCGGGCGGGACGGCGAGGCCGAACTTTCTCGATACGTCGGCGACCTTCTTGCGCGCGGCCCGCCGGTCGAGGAACCCACCGAAACCGCGGGTGTCTTCGCGGCCGAGCATGACGTTCTCGGCGACTGTGAAGACCGGGATCAGCATGAAGTGCTGATGGACCATGCCGATGCCGGCGGCCATCGCCTCGCCCGGGCCGTTGAAGCTGGTGACGACGCCGTCGACGAGGATCTCGCCCTCGTCCCAGCCGATCTCACCCGCGAGGACCTTGACCATCGTGCTCTTGCCGGCGCCGTT
>PLCK01000218.1 GCA_003134755.1 Actinomycetota bacterium
GGCAAGACCGAGCTCGCGAAGGCGCTTGCCGATTTTCTCTTCGACGACGAGCGCGCGATCGTGCGGATCGACATGAGCGAGTACTCCGAGAAGCACTCGGTGGCACGCCTCGTCGGCGCACCTCCGGGATACGTCGGCTACGAGGAAGGCGGGCAGCTGACCGAGGCCGTCCGGCGCCGTCCCTATTGCGTCGTGCTGCTAGACGAATGCGAGAAGGCGCACATCGAAGTGTTCGACGTGCTGCTCCAGGTTCTCGACGACGGCCGGCTGACCGACGGCCAGGGCCGTACCGTCGACTTCCGCAACACGATCCTGATCCTGACGTCGAACCTCGGGTCGATGTACCTCGTCGATCCGATGCTCGATGACGATGGCCGCCGCGATGCGGTGATGGCGCTGGTGCGCGCCACGTTCAAGCCGGAGTTCTTGAACCGGCTCGACGAGGTGATCCTGTTCGATGCCCTGGGCACCGAGGAGCTGACAAGGATCGTCGATCTCCAGATTGGCCGCCTGCAACGGCGGATCGCCGACAAGCGCATCACCTTGTCCGTGACGCCGGCGGCAGAGGAGTGGCTGGCGATCACCGGCTTCGATCCGCTGTACGGCGCCCGGCCGCTGCGGCGACTCGTGCAGTCGGCGATCGGCGACAAGCTCGCGAAGGGCCTGCTGTCGGGCGACATCCACGAAGGCGACACTGTGATCGTTGATGTGTCGGCGTCGAAGGATGCTCTCGACGTCCGGCCTGCGTCGGCCCTTTGATGCGACGACGCCGGCACCGGCGAGCAGCACAAACGCGAGCAGACCTGTGACCAGCGTGCGGCTCGGCGGCAGCGAGGCACTCCGCCGGTGTCTCGGGGGCCTCATCGGCACGATTGTGCGCGCCGGATCGGCCAGACCTTGCTGATCGGTGCGTGCCGATAGGCCGGCTGTCGATTGGACGCCGCCCTGGAGGCCGAAACGGTTGGACATCTCCTCGGCTATCGACGCGACCTCGGTCCTGCTGGAGGTTCGGCGCCGCAGGATTGTCCGCCTGGTAGGCGCGGTCAGCCGCCTATCGGGGGCAGATCCTGCGAGTAGGGAGGATCTGCACCCTCCCGCGAGCAGGTGATGGCCGAGGCGCGCACCGCATATCGCAACGCGCTCTCGAGTCGAGCGCCGTTCAACGTGGCAAGCGTCTCGATGTCGAGACAGTGCAGTTGTTCGAGCGCGTACAGGAAGGCGGCCGTGAAGGTGTCGCCGGCACCGATCGTGTCGACCACGTCGACCTCGATGCCGGGAGCCTGCACGAGTTCGCCGGCCGCCGTGCGGGCGAGCGCGCCCTCGACGCCGAGTGTCATCACGACGACGGCAGGACCGCGGGTGCTCCAATCGAGGAGGACGTCGGTTCTCGAGCGGTCCGGATACAGCCAGCTGACGTCGTCCGCGCTGGCCTTCACGATGTGCACGGCCGTCAGCCAGCGCTCGACGGTGTCGCGATAGGTGTCGACGTCGGGGCAGATCGCCGCGCGCACGTTCGGATCGATGGAGATCACGCGTTGCGATCGCTCACGGCGCAGCATGGCTTCGAGCAACTCGCCGCCCGGCGCAACCAGCAGCGCCATCGAGCCGGCATGGATGGCAGCGACAGATGGATCGAACGTCGCCGGTATCTCGTCGGTCGACCACTGCCAGTCGGCGGTGTCTTTGAGATAGAAGCTGTAGCGCGCAACGCCCGCGTCGTCGACATCGACCACGGCGACGGTGCTGGGCTCCCGGGCCTCGACGACGAAGCGTTGGTCGACGTCGTTGTCCCGCAGCCGCGCCCGCAGCCGGGCGCCGAACGCGTCGGCGGACACCCTGGCGAGGATTGCTGTCGGCGTACCGAGCCGCGCCAGCGCAACCGCCGTATTGGCCGGGCTGCCACCGGGCAGGGCTCGCCAGAACTCGCCGTCGACGTGCACGAGGTCGATCAGGGTCTCCCCGCACACCACGATCATGTTCCCTCCGGGGGGCGAGCGGGCGTCATGTCAGCTTGTGCAGACGGTCGACCGCATCGTGCAGCACGTCGTCGCGCTTGCAGAACGCGAAACGCACAAGGGAGCGGCCGGCGTCGACATTGTCGTAGAACACCGAATGCGGAATGGCGACGACACCCGCGCGTTTGGGGAGCTCACGGCAGAACGCGACGCCGTCGTCGTAACCGAGCGGTGTCACGTCGGTCGTGACGAAGTACGTGCCCGCCGGCCGGTACACCCGGAAGCCGACGTCGGCCAGCCCGGCGCAGAGCAGATCGCGTTTGCGGCGTAGGTCGGCGACAAGCGTTGCGTAGTAGTCGTCGCCGAGCGACAAGCCGACGGCGATCGCCGGCTGCAGCGGCGCCGCGTTGACGTAGGTCAGGAACTGCTTCGTCGTCCGGACGGCGCCGACCAGCTCGGCCGGACCGGTCGCCCAGCCGACCTTCCATCCGGTGAACGCGAACGTCTTGCCGCCGGACGAGATCGTCAGCGTGCGCTCCCACATTCCCGGCAGCGTCGAGATCGGCGTGTGCAGGCCGTCATATACGAGGTGCTCGTACACCTCGTCGGTCACGACGATGAGGTCGTGCTCGATCGCCACGTCGGCGACAGCCTGCAACTCGGCAAGGTTCAACACGGTGCCGGTCGGGTTGTGAGGTGAGTTCAGCAGGATGAGCTTCGTACGCGGTGTGACGGCCGCCCGCAGGCGATCGACGTCGAGGCGGAAGTCGGGCGCCCGCAGCGTGACCGGCACCCGGAACCCGCCGGCCATCACGATCGACGCAGCGTAGGAGTCGTAGTACGGCTCGAGCGCGATGACCTCGTCACCCGTATCGACCATCGCTAGCATTGCCGCCGCGACGGCTTCGGTGGCGCCGGCAGTCACCAGCACCTGCGAATCGGCGTCGAGGTCGATGCCATAGAACCGCTGCTGGTGGTGCGCGATCGCCAATCTCAGTTCTGGGACGCCGATGCCGGGCGGATATTGGTTGCGCCCGGCCCAGATCGCGTCGACCGCGACCTGCTTGATCTGGTCGGGACCGTCGACATCGGGAAAGCCCTGGCCCAGGTTGATCGAACCGGTGGCCAGCGCGAGGGCCGACATCTCCGCGAAGATGGTCGTGCCGAGCCCTCGCAGGCGCGGCACCAGCGGGTTGGCCGGCATCGCGCCAGCCTACTGATCGGCTGCCTCTGCAAAGCTGATGGTCATGCCAACTGCTCTCGTCACCGGCTCGAGTTCGGGCATCGGCGCAGCATTCGCCAAGCGATACGCGCAGCTCGGTCATGACCTCGTGCTGGTGGCGCGCAACGCCGAGCGACTGCGCAACCAGGCCACCGAGCTCAGGGCGCGATGGCACGTGGACGTCGAGGTGCTGCCCGCCGACCTCGGCACCGATGACGGCTGTGCCGCCGTCGAGACCCGGGCCGCCGATGTGGGCCGGCCCATCGACGTCCTGGTCAACAACGCGGGCTTCACGTTAGGAGCCGACCTGTTGCACTCCGATGTCGACGCCGAAGAACAGCTGCTCCGGGTCCTGGTCCGGGCGCCGATGCGGCTCACCAAAGCCGCGCTGCCCGGGATGCTGGCCCGTGACCGGGGCAGCATCATCACGGTGGCGAGCGTCGCCGCGTTCGTAAACCACAGCAGCTACGGCGCAGCCAAGGCATGGGCCGTTCGCTTCAGCGAGGCACTGTCCCTCAACCTTGCCGGCACAGGAGTCGGCGCGCTCGCCCTGTGTCCTGGGCTGGTCCGCACCGAGTTCCACGAGCGCGGACATGTCGACGTCTCGCGCGTGCCCGACTGGCTCTGGCTCGACGTCGACCAGGTCGTCACCGAATGCCTGCGCGATCTGCGCCGCGGAAAGGCGGTGAGCATTCCAAGCCTGCGCTACAAGGGCTTGACCGCGGCCGGCCGGGTCCTGCCGCGCGGAGTCGTGGCCAGGGCGCGCGACGCCGGGCGCACGCTAAAGCGGCGTCGCTGAGCGCCACTGACTAGGGGACATAGGCTCTGCGGTCATGAGCGACCGCGAAGCACTCCTCAAAGAGATCACCTCGAAGGCCGTGGTGCACGGAAAGGTGACGCTGAGCTCGGGTCGCGAGGCCGACTACTACGTCGACCTGCGCCGGGTGACGCTCGACGGCACGGCGGGGCCACTTGTTGGTTCTGTGATGCTTGAGCTGACTGACGATCTCGACTTCGATGCGGTCGGCGGCCTCACGCTCGGAGCCGACCCGGTCGCGGTCGCGATGATGCACGCGGCAGCCGCCCGCGGATGCAAACTCGACGCCTTCGTCGTCCGCAAGGAGGGCAAGGCGCACGGGCTGCAACGACGCATCGAAGGGCCAGACGTCGAGGGCCGGCGCGTACTCGCGGTCGAGGACACCTCTACGACCGGCGGCTCGGTGCTAGCTGCCGTCGAGGCATTGCGGGAAGCCGGCGCGCAGGTCGTGGCCGTGGCCGTCATCGTCGAACGCGGTGCGGCGCCGGCGATTGCCGCCGCGGGTCTCGACTACCGTGCGGCCTACTCGCTCGCCGACCTGGGTCTCGGGTAGCCCGGCACTGAGGTTCGGGCTCAGCCGCCAGCCGAGTGGTAGTGCCGCAAGCTGTACGCCCACACCCTCTTGGCAAGCATGAAGAGCAGCAGGCCGGCGAGCGGTGACCACCTCGTGACGATCGACATCACCCCGTGTCTTGGCGCGATGCCCAAGATCACCTCGGCCGGGAAGTACGCAACGAACGCCAGCGGCAACAGGAACGTAAAGAGTCCGACGACCACCTTCGGCAGGATCGACAACGGATAGTTGCCGAACGTCGACATCAACTCGTCGATCCAGCTGCCGAGAACTCTTGATCCGGGCGACCGCAACAGCAGGCACGCAAGCATGAGCTGCAGCGCGCCCTCGACGAGCAGGCCGCCGATGACCGCGACCCCGAGATAGACGATGGTGCCGATGGCCCAATGGATATGGATGAGGACAACGGCGAACCCCAGCGTGGTCGCACCCACGGCGATGTCGCCGATCGCGTTTACGTTGAACTGGCTCAGGAGCAGCTGGGTGAAGATCGAGAGGGGGCGCAGGAAGTACCCCTCCATGCGACCCTCGTCGACCAGCAGGGGCAGGTAGCCCAGGTTGGAAAAGCACAGCACGTAGAGCCCATGTGACAGCAGTCGCATGCCGATGATGAGCAGCACGCCGCTGCCGGGAAAGTTGCCGAGCCCGCCCTTGAACCTGGTGAGCAGCACGCTCGCGAACATCAGCGTCGATGTCTGCCAGATGATGCCGAAGAAGACCGAGATGACGAAGTCGCCGCGGTACTCCATGCGGGCCCGCAGATTGAGCACGCTGACCTTCCGCGCGACACGGACAGTGTGTGCGAGGCGGTGTGCACGCGACCACACCGGCAGTTGGGCAATCGTCGTCATCGATCAGCCGCCCTGAACCGTCACGCGCCTCGCGGCCCGCGACCACATCCACTTCGTGAACAGCGCGAGCACGATCACCCAGAAGGCCTGCAGCGCGAGCTCGAACGCGGCGTGCTTCATCGGAATGCGGCCGACGTAGAGCGAGAGCGGCACGTTCAAGCCGCTGCTGAAAGGCAGCCACGTCGCGGCCACCAACAGGAACGCCGGCATGAACCACAGCGGAACGAATACGCCTGAAAGCAGATCCTGAACGAAGTAGTACATCCGGACCACGCCGTTGTTGCTCAGCATCCAGAACATCGCGATGTCGACGATCTGCCCGAGGTAGTACAACACGATCTGGCCGAGCACGAGGCTCACCGCGAACACCGATCCGCGGGCGGCGCCATGCGGCCCGTCGATGACCCCTCCTGCTCGCAGCACGGCGTAGCCGCAGGTCGCCCACGCCGCGCCGTAGGCGATGTCGCCGGACTGACGCCACATGTAGAAGCGGCCGGGTGAGATCGGCCTCAGGAACCAATACGCGATGGTGCCTTCGCGGACCGAAACACTGATGCTGTCGCGCACGTTCACAGTGCGCGCATTCCATCGGACGCGCGCGAGCAGCAACGCCATGAGCGAATACGTCAAGGTCTGCCGCAGCGTGAAGCCGGCCGTCACCTTCGTGTGACTGAAGACCGCGGTCCAGAGCCGATCGTAGAGATACAGCTGGACGGCGAGCATGACCGGCGCGATGACCAGCCTGATGCGGTACGCGCGTTCGTTCAGGACGCCGACCCGCAGCAGCCGCCACGAACGATGCAGCCGCCGCCTGTCGGCGTCCAGCACGGCTGTGGTCATGCCGAGTCCCGATCGCTGTCAGGGCTGTCGCGCTTGTGCGCCAGCTCGTCCGCGGTCGTCAGATAGACGTCGCGCATCAGGTCTTCGATGTTGGTCTCGTCGACGGCGAGGTTCACGACAGGGAATCGGGAGATCAACGCGCGGACGATGTCCTCCGGAGTCGTCACACCCATTGGCGCGAGCACCGCCTGCATGGCGTCATGGCTGACTACGCGCGCGCCCGGTACCTCAAGTGCGCCGACAGGCTCGGAGAAGGTGACGTTGACGAGCGCACCGCTGCCGTACTTGCTCTTCAGCTGCTCGAGGGTTCCGTCGAACATTAGCCGCCCGTGGTTGATGAGCAGCACCCGCTCGCAGAGCCGCGCGACCTCGGTCATGTCGTGGGTCGTAAGGACGATCGTGCGACCGCGCTCCTGCACCTGCGCGCGCAAGAACTCGCGGGTCTGCTCCTTGACGACGACGTCCATTCCGATGGTCGGCTCGTCGAGGAAGACGATCGACGGGTCGTGCAGCATCGCACCGGCCATCTCGCAGCGCACCCGCTGGCCGAGCGAGAGGTTGCGCACGGGGGTGTCCCAGAACTCGGAGAGCTCGAGGATCGCGTCGAAGTCGGCCAGTTGCCGGTCGTAGACACTCTTCGGGACGTCGAAGATGTCGCGCAGGATCGCCAGCGACTGCTTGGCGGGCAGATCCCACCACAGCTGGGTCTTCTGGCCGAAGACAGCGCCGATGTTGCGGGCATTGCCGACCCGGTCGCGATGCGGCACCCGGCCGTCGACAAAGACCTCGCCGCTCGAGGGCGTCAAGATCCCCGTGAGCATCTTGATGGACGTCGATTTGCCGGCGCCGTTGGGTCCGAGCAGGGCAACCAGCTCACCCCTGGCCACGCTCATAGTGAGCTTGTCGACGACGGTTCGGTGCACGCGGATCGGGTCGAACAGGGAACGGATGGCGGCGAACCGGCCGACGTGTCGGCGGGCGACCGAGAAGGTCTTGGTGAGATCGCGGGTCACGATCGCGAAGTCGGCGTCGCTCACCGCTGTCAGACCTCCGTAGGTTGCTCCCGTGAGCTCGGGCTCGACCGTCGATTCTCGACGCCAGCACGGTAATAGTAAACCCAATTAACTACTGGAGCCGCTCGGGCACGAGTGGATCGAGCTCCTGGCGCTCCGCGGCCGACTACTCGGCCGACTAGCCCGCTGACTACGCGCCGCTTGCCGCCTGGCGCTTCCGGTTGCGACGCACTTCGAAGACGATCGACAGGATCGACACGAGGACGACGAAGCCCACCACCGGGAGCACGTAACGGTCGATGTGCAGCTCCTCGCCGACCAAGCGCCCGGCGAGAATGATCGACTCGGTCCAGATGATTCCACCAAGAACATTCCAAAATGCGAACTTCCGGGCGCTCATCCCCAAAATGCCTACGACCGGGTTGATGAAGGTCCGCAGAATCGGGATAAACCGGCACAGAAAGACCGCCCAGCCCTCGCCGAACCTGTCGAGCAGCGGTTCGATACGACGCATCGAGTGCTCGAACGACGAGCCCGGCTTCGCCAGCACGTGACCTCCCCGCACGCCAAGCAGGTGTCCGACCTGGGCGCCCGCGATCGCGGCGATGGGGCAGCCGATCAGCAGCCCGGCGAGCGGCAGGTGGACGGTGCTGTTCGTCGTGTGCGGACCGGCGAACGCGCCGGCCAGCGCCAGCAGCGTGTCACCGGGCAGGAAGAAGCCGATCAGCAGGCCGGTTTCGGCGAACAAGATCACGAAGACCCCGGCCAGCCCGAACGTCACGATGAGCGACTTCGCATCGAGCGGGTTGAACTTGCTGGCGTGCGCCGCCGGGCTCGTCACGGTGGTCGTCGCGACACGGGCCGCGAGCGCGGCGAGGTGGTGGGTCATTTGTCCGAGGCTACCCAGCCGGAGATCTTCGAACTCTTAACGGGCCGCTCGCGGGTCGGCGTGCGCACCTCGGCGTCCCGCCGCTCGCTTCGATGCGGGATACTTCACGGGCGGCGAGTTGTTGTCGCCGTCCGCCCATTTTCGAGTTGTCAGGAGCGCGAGATGCCGATCGCCAGCCCCGAGGTCTACGCCGACATGATCGACCGGGCGAAGGCCGGCAAGTTCGCGTACCCGGCCATCAACGTGACGTCGTCGTCGTCCGTGAATGCCGCGATTCAGGGCTTCGCCGACGCCGAGAGCGACGGCATCATCCAGGTCTCATGGGGCGGCGCCGAGTTCGCGTCCGGCCAGCGGGTGAAGGACATGGTGACCGGAGCGGTCGCGCTCGCCGAGTTCGCCCACGTCGTCGCCGCGAAGTGCGACGTCAACATCGCGCTGCACACCGACCACTGCCCGCCGAACAAGCTCGAGGGTTACATGCGGCCGCTGATCGAGATCTCCAAGGAACGGGTCGCCCGCGGACAGGACCCGCTGTTCGGTTCGCACATGTGGGACGGCTCGGCCGTGACGCTCGAGGAGAACCTCTCGATAGCACGCGACCTACTGGCCGGCTGTGCGGCTGCGAAGATCATCATGGAGGTCGAGATCGGGGTCGTCGGCGGCGAAGAGGACGGCGTCTCCCACGACATCAACGAGAAGCTCTACACCACCCCTGAAGACGCGTTGCGCACGGCCGAGGTGCTCGGGCTCGGCGAGAACGGCCGCTACCTTCTCGCCGCGACGTTCGGCAACGTGCACGGCGTCTACAAGCCGGGCGGTGTGAAGTTGCGGCCGGTGGTGCTCAAGGAGATCCAGGACGAGGTCGGGGCGAAGTACGGCCGGACCGAACCGTTCGACCTGGTGTTCCACGGCGGCTCAGGATCACTGCTTGAGGAGATCCGCGAGACCCTCGACTACGGCGTCGTGAAGATGAACGTCGACACCGACACCCAGTACGCGTACACGCGTCCGGTCGTCGACCACGTGCTCAAGAACTACGACGGGGTGTTGAAGATCGACGGCGAAGTGGGCAACAAGAAGGCCTATGACCCGAGGGCCTGGTCCAAGCTGGCCGAGAACGGCATGGCCGCCCGCGTCGTCGAAGCCTGCACCGACCTCCGCTCGACCGGCACCCGCACAAAGTAGGGCCCGTGGGTCGATCACGTAAACGTGATCGACCCACCCGAAGAGGGGCCTGCAACCCTGTCCTCGGGGGGTTAAGCCTGTCCAAGGGCCTGTGCACAACGCCACGACACAACACAGGGCTGTGGACGGCGCCCCCTGGGCGATCGCGCAGCAGCCAGGCTTCTCGGCATGCCGTTACCCCCGAAACTTGCCGCCTTGGCCGCCGCCCAAGCAGGCCCATTCACCACAGCCCAGGCGCTCGTCGCCGGCTATGACGAGCGCACGATTCATCGGCTCATCAGGTCGGGCAGCTGGGTGAGGCTGCGGCGCGGCATCTACGCCGAGCGCGTCGTGGTGCCCGACGACGACGAAGGCCGCCATCTGCTGCCACTGCGCGCCGTCCTGCTTTGCTTGAAGCACCCAGTCGTCGCGAGTCACGTCACCAGCGCGACCTTGCACCGGATCGCGATGCTCGATCCCAACTACTCACTCGTCCACATCACTCGCGATTGCGCCGGCTCGTCGCGCATCGAGGCGGGCGTCTACCATCACGACGCCGGGTTACCGGGCTGGCAGCTCACCAAGGTCGACGGTCTTCTCGTCACGGCCCCCGCACGAACGGTTCTCGACCTCGCGCGCGGCGCGCGCTTCGAGGCCGGGCTGATCGCGGCCGAATCGGCGTTGAACAAGGGGCTCACGACATTGGCCGAGTTGCGCGAAATCCTCGACTACTGCGTCGACTGGCCAGGCTCGCGAGACGCGAGTCGCGTCGTCGCCTTCGCGTCGCGGTACTCCGAATCACCCGGCGAATCCATCGCGCGGATCGCATTCGAGGCCCTCGGACTCCCGGCGCCGTCCCAACAGGTCGAGATCTATGACCGCTGGGGATTCATCGCGCGTTGCGACTTCTATTGGAAGGAACATCGGACGGTCGGCGAGTTCGACGGCCGCGGGAAGTACGCAGACCCCGAGGTGCTCTACAACGAGAAGAAGCGTGAGGACCGCCTGCGCGCGGCGGGTGTCGAGGTCTTTCGCATCGACTGGGCGGAGTCGCTGGCCCGCTCGAAATCAATCCGCCGGAAGGCACTCGCCGCCTTCGAAAGGGCCGCTCTCTCCGGCGTCCAACCGACACTACGAATCAAGCAGCGGTCGGACGACGAGTAGCCGGGCTGACCAGGACGAACCCCGCACGTGATCGTCCCCGCAAGGTGTCGCACGATGGCGGCATGACAAATCTGTTCGGCGAGCCCCCGCCCACCCTCCTTCCCGACGACCCAATCGCCCGCGCTGATCTCGAGGCCGGCACCGACCCCACGGCGGTCGCTGCCGCACACCCGAGCTACGCCGCCGCGTGGGCAGCACTGGCCGACCGTGCCCTCGCCGCGGGCGAACCGGTGGCCGCGTACGCATACGCCCGCACCGGCTACCACCGGTCACTCGACCAGCTGCGACGAGCCGGCTGGAAGGGTCACGGCCCGGTGCCCTGGCAACATGTACCCAACCAGGGATTCCTGCGCAGCCTGAACGCGCTAGGTCTGGCCGCGGCGGCGATCGGCGAGGACGACGAGGCCGCCCGTTGTGCCGAATTCCTCCGCGATTCGAGCCCCGCTGCAGTGGCGGCGCTCGGAGACTGAATCCCGACCGACCCGCTGCTCGCCGGCACCTCGGCGTCCGGCCCGGGTCGTTTGGGCGTTTCATGCCGCGCTTCAATGGGCGCCACCCCCCGAGAAGGGGCACGCACGCCTGTCCTCGGGGGGTGCGATCACGTAAACGTGATCGACCCGCGAGATCGACCCGCGGGGATTTTCCGGTAGCCTCTGTCCGCAAGAGGCCCCGGCGCACACTTGCGTCCCGGGGTCTTCGTCGTGAGAAGGGCCACCCACATGCCCGCGATCGTGCTCGTCGGCGCCCAGTGGGGTGACGAGGGTAAGGGCAAGGCCACCGACCTGCTCGGCGACCAGATCGACTACTGCGTGCGGTTCAACGGCGGCAACAACGCCGGCCACACCATCGTGATCGAGGACGAGAAGTACGCCGTGCACCTGCTGCCCAGCGGCGTCCTCACGCCATCGGTCACGCCGGTCATCGGCAACGGGGTTGTGATTGACCTGGGTGTGCTCTTCGGTGAAATCGACATGCTCCAGCAGCGGGGCATCGACACCAGCCGTCTCATCGTCAGCGCCAATGCCCACGTCATCGCTAGCTACCACCGCACGATCGACAAGGTCGGCGAGCGCTTTCTCGGTAAGGCGAAGATCGGCACCACCGGCCGCGGCATCGGCCCCTGCTACGNNGCCCAAGAACCAACTGCTGGTAAAGATCTACAACCGCGCGGCCATCGACACCAGCGCAGTCGTTACTGAACTCCTCGAGTACGCCGAGCGTCTTCAGCCGATGGTGCAAGACACCAGCCTGCTGCTGAACAATGCGCTCGACCGCGGTGACACCGTTCTCCTCGAGGCCGGCCAGGCAACCCTGCTCGACGTCGACCATGGCACCTATCCCTACGTTACCTCGTCCAACACGACCGCCGGCGGTGCATGCACCGGTTCCGGCGNNCGGACGGCGAGAAGCTGCGCGCCATCGGAGCGGAATTCGGCACCACAACTGGCCGGCCACGGCGCTGTGGCTGGTACGACGCGGTCATAGCGCGCTATGCCGCGCGGGTCAATGGAGTCACCGACTTCGTGCTGACCAAGCTCGACGTTCTGTCGGACTTCGACACGATCCCGGTATGCGTCGGCTACCGACTGCCGGACGGCAGCGTCATCGACGAGATGCCGATGACGCAGACCGACTTCCATCACGCGCACCCGGTCTACGAGGAGTTCCCTGGCTGGCGCGAAGACATCTCCGAGGCGCGGGAGTTCGACGACCTGCCGAAGAACGCCCGCAAATNNATCGAGGCGCTGCAGGACATGTCCGGCGCACCTTTCAGCGTGATCGGCGTGGGTCCGGCCCGCGATCAGTCCTTGTTGTTGCGCCCGCTCACACAGTGAACGCCAAGTCGTGAACGTTCTTGTCATCGGCGGCGGTGCGCGTGAGCACGCGATCTGCCGCGCGCTCCGCGATGACCCCAACGTTGACCGGCTCGTATGCGACCCCGGCAATCCTGGCATCGCGGCGATCGCTGA
>PLCK01000003.1 GCA_003134755.1 Actinomycetota bacterium
GGGGTCGGCTTCGGGTCGGGCTTCGGCTTCGGCTTGGGCTTGGGCTTGGGCTTGGGCTTCGGGCTCGGGTCGGGCTTCGGGCTTGGGGCGGGCGACTCGACGACGACGCTCGGCGGCGGCGTGGGCGTGGGCGTGACGACCACGACCACGACCGGCAGCGGGTTGTCGATCACGACTATGACCGGAGGCTTCGGCGACGGTGTCGGGTGCACCGCAGGCAGTACGACGGTCAGCGACGGGCTGGCGGACGGCGACGGGCTGGCCGGTACGGATGCAGGCCCGCTCGGGGTGGGCTCCGGCTTGGGGGTCGGCGCCGGCTTCGGCGCGGCCTTGCGGGTGGGCACGGTAACGACGGCGCCGCCGCCCGGTTGGGTCGTCGAGCCGAAGTAGGAGCCAGCGATGGGCTGCTGCGAAGGCGGTGTGACGACCGCGTTAGAGCCGAGCACGAGCACGCTGGCGGTGGCGACTGTCGTGATTCCGACGAGAGACACCGCGGCGATCACGGTCTTGGTGGCGGTTGCGCCCAGCGCGGAAGGGAGGTGTGACACGAGCCCGAACTTCATGGGCCGCACCTCCGCTTCTTCCGTCGTGCCGGCCGCGTAGGCCTTTTGGCGAGCGCGGGATAGCACTCATTGACTACTCTATACGGACCGTACCCATTAGGTCACTCAGCGTCGCAATTCGAGCCGAACGGCCTAGTTGACATACCTTCACCTCGGCAGGTGGCGGTCGATACCAAAGGGTTTCTGCAAGGTCAGGCCGCAGCCTAGGGAGCATCAAGAGCGCCGTACATCCCCGACATGGGGCATCTTGGAGTAGCTCGCTTTCGTGCCAATTCCCGCTCGAACTCCCGCGAGGCGTCAGGAAACGGGCGATTCGGTCGTTCGCAGCTGCCGCGCGACCGCAAGAAAGATGTCATTGGCCTCGGTCTCGCCGATCGTGACTCGCAGCCCAACACCTTCGAAAGGCCGCACGACGACGCCTGCCGCCTCGCACGCCGCGGCCGCGGCGACCGTGCCCGCGCCGGTTTCGAGCCACACGAAGTTCGCCTGGCTCTCGGGGATGACCCAACCGGCGTCGCGGAGCTGCCCGGTGACCCGGGACCGCTCGCTCACGGTCGCGTCGACGCGCTCAAAGAGCTCCTTCTCGGCGGCCGGCCGCAGCGAGGCGACGGCGGCAGCCTGCGCGATCGAGCTCACGGCAAAAGGCACGCTCGTCATCCGGATGGCATCGGCCACCTCGGCGTGCGCGATCGCATAGCCGACCCGGAGGCCGGCCAGGCCGTAAGCCTTCGAGAACGTGCGCAGCACGGCGACGTTGGGGCGGTCGCGGTAGAGCTCGACACCGTCGGGCACCGAAGGGTCGCGGATGAACTCGCGGTAGGCCTCGTCGAGGACGACCAGGCAGTCGGTTGGCACCTGGTCGAGAAACTCCTCGAGCTCGGGCCGACGGACCGCCGTCCCGGTCGGATTGTTGGGGTTGCACACGAACACGACCCGCGTGCGCGACGTGATCGCAGCCGCCATCGCCTTGAGGTCGTGCGTCGCAGCGGCGTCGAGCGGCACCGTCACCGCTGTCGCACCGGAGACCTGCACCATGATGGGGTAGGCCTCGAACGAGCGCCAGGCGAACACCACTTCGTCGCCCGCTCCGGCGAAGGCCTCGACCAGCTGGGTGGCCACGCCGACAGATCCGCACCCCACGACGACATGCTCGGCTGGCACGCTGAGCCTGTCGGCGAGTGCGTCGACAACCGAGGACGCCGCCAGGTCGGGGTAGCGGTTGGTGTTGTGCGCCGCATCGGCGATGGCGTCCAGCACGCTGGGCAGTGGCGGGTACGGCGATTCGTTCGACGACAGTTTGAAGCTGCGCTGGCCGCCGACCGGGCGGCGTCCGGGTTTGTACACCGGGATGCCGGCGAGATCGGCGCGCGCGTGCGGCCGGACGGGCTCGGTCACGACACACCTCCGGGCTGCTCCGGGGGGCTGCTCCGGGCGACAGTCTCACCCTAGATCCACATACTTTGGCGCGCTCATCGGCGTCCCGATAGCCTGCTCCGGTACAGCAGGGGACTCGCGAGGGTTCCGGGAGGCTTCGCCTAGTCCGGTCTATGGCGCCGCACTGCTAATGCGGTTTGGGTCTTAAAGCCCATCCGGGGTTCAAATCCCCGAGCCTCCGCCCACGTTCGGCAGTTGCGGCTCGAGGACTCCTCGCTGCGGTTCGAGTGACGGCCGCGCACCCGTCACGCGCGGCAGTCGCGGTTCGCGGCGCCGTCCGGGCAACCGGTACGCTGTGCCGGTCGCAAGCGCTCGTAGCTCAACGGATAGAGCATCTGACTTCGGATCACAGGGCTGGGAGTTCGAGTCTCTCCGGGCGCACCAATTTTTTCAGCGGGGCAAGGGAGGCGTACAAGGCTGGCGGCCGCGGTTACCAGACCCCGCATGGCCGCCGTGCTGGAAAAGCACGCGAGATAAATTCCGCAAAATCGACGAAAACGAAATCTGTGACTTGAAGGACAAAGCAGGGAAGGCATGACGCCATCTCAGGCCCGAACTTCCTCGACGGGCTTTACAGGCACGATCCGCGCGACGCGTTCCATGACCTTCTTGTTCTGCTCAGCCTTCTTCAGGTCGGAGGCTGCCTGCAACCGCATCCAGAATTCCGGCGTGCTGCCAAACAGGCGGGACACCTTCAGGCACATGACGGCTGACAGGGGCTTGCGCTCCGCCAG
>PLCK01000293.1 GCA_003134755.1 Actinomycetota bacterium
TTCGCCGCCACCGGTTCGACGAGCGTCTTCCACGTCGGCAGGGTGGCTTCGATCCATTCCGCTCGGCTCCATGCCGTTGCGGACGTCGTCGCCGCGGAGAAGGATGTCGTCGGGTCGAGCCACAGTTCGGCTAGCCGAATGGCGTCGGCAACCGCGCTTCGTTCCGATGCGCCGATCGAGGGATCGTCACCGGCGGCAGCCGCGGNNCTCCGAAGCCGAACCCGCCGGGTCCGAATTGGCCGCCGGCGCCGCCCGGCCCGCCGCTACCGCCCGGGTCGTCGGGATCGCCAGGCTTGCCGAAGCCGAATGGAAACTCGCTCACGGCGACTCCTCGGGCAGGATAGGGACTATGACGGGGACTATTCGGGGAATGACGCTACGAGCGATGTATGCAGCGACACTGCATGCAGCGACACTCGGAGCGATGAACCCCATGCTGACCAACGTAACCGTGCCGGAGACCCGATGAGTAACGACGAACCGTCGGTTCGCCCACGGCGCAGGACAACGTCCGGCAAGTCCGATGTTCGAGCCGCCGGTGAGGCGTCAGTCGAGCTGCCCGACGCAGCGTCGACGGCTGCCAAGACCGCAGCAGGCAAGGGGACGCCGCGCAAAGCCGCGGCCGGCAAGTCCGCGGCTGGCAAGTCCGCGGCCGGCAAGTCGGCCGGTAAGTCCCCGGCTGAAAGCACGACAGCCGAGGGGACGACAACCGAGGGGACGTCGACCGAGCGCGCGGCCGCGCCTGCGAAACGCGGTCGGCCGGTCGTGGCAGTCACCGGAGCGGCGCACGGCCTCGGCGAACTTCTGGTGCGTCGCCTCGCGTCGTCCGACGGCGTGAAGAAGGTCATCGCGATCGACACCATCCGTGGCGATGTCGCCGAGGCGACGTGGCGGCTGGTCGACGTCCGCGACCCTGGGCTGGTCGACCGGCTGTCGGGCGTCGACGTCGTCGTCCATCTTGTTGTCGACAGCGCCCTCGACCACGGCAACCCCGGGTACCACGCGTCGACGGTCCGCGCCGCGGCCGCCGTACTGACCGCAGCGCCTGCGGCCGGCGTCAAGCACGTCGTCCTCGTGACCAGCGCCATGGTCTACGGCGCGCGGGTCGACAATCCGGTGCCCCTCTCCGAGGACGCCGAGTTGCAGGCCGCCGCTGACAGTGACTCGCTCGGCGACCTGCTGGAGATCGAACGGCTCGCGGCGCAGGCACCGCGCACGCATCCTGGTCTGCAGGTCACGGTCCTGCGCCCTGCAGCGCTCGTCGGCGGCGGCGTCGACACGATCCTGACGCGTCACTTCGAGGCGCCACGCCTGCTCGCGGTGAAGGGTTTGAGCACCCGATGGCAGTTCTGCCATGCCGACGACCTGGTCTCCGCCCTCGAGCTGGTCGCGACTCTCGGCCTGACCGCGGACGCCGAGGCAGCCGAGACACCCGGGCTCGTCGTGGCGGCCGTAGGCAGCGACGGTTGGCTCGAGCGAGCCGATGTCGAGCGGATCACCGGCAAGCGGCACATCGAGCTGCCTGCGTCGGTTGCGTTCGGCACCGCCGAGCGGCTGCACCGGCTCGGCGTCACGCCAGCGGCATCGAGCGACCTGCAGTACCTCGTGCATCCGTGGGTTGTCGACGCTCGTCGCCTCGCCGCGGGTGGCTGGCGACCGGCATATGACAACGAGGCCGCCTTGCGGGCGGCGATGGCTGAATCCTCGGGAAGCCTCGCCATCGGCGGTCACCGGCTCGGACGCCGAGACGCGGCCGCCGGGGCAGCGGTCGGTGCGACCGTCGCTCTCGTGGGTACGGCCGCGCTCGTGCGGCGGGCCAGGCGGCGCCGTCGTGGCTGAGTCGGCCCCCGCCGTCGTCCGGCTCGCAGATATCAGCAGGCAGCCGCTCTCGGTCGACGCAGTGATGGCGGCCGTGGCCGATCCGCGAGTAGGCGGGGTCGGCCTCTTTGTCGGAACGGTCAGGCTCAGCGACGGTGGCCGGTCGGTCGAGTCGCTTGAATACGAGGCGCACCCCGAGGCCTTGCAAGCCCTGCGTGATGTTGCCGCCGACGTGGCCGCCAAGCACGACGCGATCGCGGTCGCCTGCGTTCATCGGGTCGGTCTCCTCGGGGTGGGCGACCTGGCGGTCGTCGTGGCCGCCGGCTGCGGACATCGCGGAGAGGCCATCGCGACGGCGAGGGAGTTGATCGACGAGGTGAAGGCGAGAGTCCCGATCTGGAAGCGGCAGACGTTCACCGACGGGTCGGTCGAATGGGTCGGCATCGAAGGGGCGTCGGTCTGACCTGGCGGCGGCTAGGCTGAAGGCGATTGCACGGTGACGAGAGGAATGCACGGCTAGCGATGAGCAACGTCCTGCTGTGGCTGGTGATCCCGCTGGTCGCCCTCGTTATCGGCATCGTCTGGGCGTACTTCCTCAGCCGGCCACCGCGGCCGGCCGCAATGCAGGACTCCATGGACTCGTTCTCGCGCTTCAGGAGCGCGCTCGCCACCCCTCCGGCGTCCGGTGCGAAGCGTTCGAAGCACGCGCTGCCGCCGGAGTAATCCCCCGTTTGCCGATATAGCCGTGGGCCGCCCGGCTCAAGATGCACTGGTACGGATGCCGATCAATGCACTGTCAACGTCCGTAGCCCGGGTCTGTCGCGTATGCCGTAGGCCCCAGTCGTCTGAGTGAGGCACCGTGGAACACGTCGTCTTCTTCCCCGCGCCGGACGGCACCCCTGCCTTCCGTCGGCTTGCCAGCCTCGACGACGCTGCTCGATTCGTCGAGCACCTGCGCAACGTCGAGAACGTCAGCGAAGCCTCGGTGCACGCGCTGACCGAAGTGCCGCTTGCTTTCAAGGCCTGGTACCGCGTCGAACTGCCTCAGGACGCCGAGTTGGCGACGAGTGTCGAGCTGCCTTCACATCTCGAGATTCCGGCTCCGACGACGATCGCCGAGGCCATCGAGAGCTACTCGCACGAGTCCGCCACGCTCAACGGGCGCGAGGTCGAACTGCCCGAGACAACTGGTTCGGCGACAGGCATCCTGGTCCCCGAGCGCGACCTCGTCGCGCAGGACCAGTTCGCGTTCGCCCCACCGGTCGCGCTGGTCGCCGAGCAGCGCCCGGACCTGCAGCCCGTCGACGAGCGCGCACCGGCCGGCGGCCAGATCCTTGAGCCCGCCTTCGGTGGTCGCCGTGACCGTGGGATCGGGTACTTCGCCCGCTGAGCAGTCTTGTCAGACTCCGAGCCGTGGCCCGATGTGGGCCACGGCTCGCGTGTTCTGTGCCGCAACTAGGCTGATGTGATGCGACGGCAGGCAGTCACGTTGACCGTGTCCAGCGTGCTCGCGCTGCTGCTTGTGCTCCTTGCGGCGAAGTTGCCGGCGCCGTATGTGCGCCGGGTACCTGGCCCAGTGACAGACACGCTCGGCACCGACCACGGCAAGCAGCTCATCACGATCGCGCACCCGACGGCCACGCCGATCGGCCGGATATACCTGCTGACCGTCAGCGAATACGGCGGCCCGCGCAAGAGCATCTCGAGCCTCGACGTCATCGAAGGCTGGTGGAACAGCAGTGACGCGGTGATCCCGCGACGGCTGTTGTACAGCGACCAAGTCACTCCCCAGCAGGTCGCCCAGCAGGACAACAACGACATGATCGCGTCGCAAGAGGAAGCGAAGGTCGCGGCGCTGCGCTACCTCGGTTACCCGCTCACCCCTGGCGTCGACATCGCGGCCGTGAGCCTGCCTGCGCTGAAGGACAAGCTCAAGCCCGACGACATCGTGATCGGGGTCGACGCTACGACGGTGCCGAACCGCGACGTTCTGCTCAAGGTGACCACCGCGTACAAGCCGGGCGACCAGATCACCCTGCACGTGGTGCGGGGTACCCAGAAGGTCGACGTGCCGGTGACCCTTCAGCCGCCCGTGAACGGCGGAAAGTCGCCGACGATCGGGATCAGCGTCGTTGACAGCTTCACCAAGCCGTTCGCGATCGACATCAACCTGGCCGACGTGGGCGGCCCGAGCGCGGGTACCGCGTTCGCCCTCGGCATCGTCGACAAGTTGAGCGATGGCTTGCTCACCGGCGGCAAGACCATCGCAGTCACCGGCACGATCGATTCCGATGGCAACGTCGGCGCCATCGGCGGCGTCATCCAGAAGATGGCCGGCGCGCGGCGCAAGGGCGCGACCCTGTTCTTCCTCCCCAAGGACAACTGCGCCGAGGCTCTCACCGCCGTCCCGCACGGTCTTCGGCTGGTGCCTATGACGACCCTCACCGGTGCGATCGACGCCATGAAGCAGTTGCGCGACGGCGCCGCGATCGTGCCGGGCTGCCCGTCCTCCTAGCGAGCTGCGGGGCCTGCTCGCTCTACTCGGCGAGAGTCGCGGCCAGCGCATCGGCGAGCAGCGGTACCAGGTCAGGACCACTCACTACGTCGTCTGCGGTGGCGTCATTGCTGCGCACTCGAAGCGTCGCGTTGCGCGAACCGTTACGCAGGACGCCGACCAGCATCCGCACCTCGCGGCGCAGCGGGTGACTGGCCGCCCACGCAACAGCGTCGCCGTCGTCCGGCAGGTCGGCTTCGACCGACGGCGGCAGAGTCAACACCTCCTGTGACAAGGCGCAGCCGAGCACCTCGTCGGGCCACGCGATGCCGGCGAGCCACTCGTCGAGGGCGACGCCGTCGGGGAGCGGGTCCTGTTCGACGGCCGTGAGAGCGTCGGCGGCCGGCGCTTTCGGCAGCCCTAACGTGTCGGCGAGCGCAGGCTCGGATGCGAGCAGGTCGGCCGTTCGCACCATGGCGTAGAGCCTGACCGGGTGGTCCCAGCCTCCTTCGGCGAGGTGGCGGTCAACCTCCGCCATTGCCTCGACCAAGGGATCCGCAGCTGCCATGCGGCCATCTTGCCGGACGTCGCTGCGCCGCTGCGCCCGGCGCTTTAGGTAAGTTGTGTGCACGGCGGCGCTGCCGCCGGGTGCGATCCGCTCCGGTGCCGATCTCGGCCGTCCGGTCCGCGTGGTCACGCCGGGTGCGACATCGTGAGGTCCGCTTGACGTTTCCCCGCCCTGAGCGTCGTCCATACGGTTCCGGCGACGGGCCGACGCGGCCACCTTTCCCGCGGCCGCAGTTTCCTCGGTGGGGAAAGCCACTCCTCATCACGATCGCCGTCTTGATCGCGTTCATCATCGCCGTCGCCTTGTTCGTCAGCATCGACACCGAGAAGCAGTGGTTCAACTCGGTCGGCTACGGCAAGGTGTTCACCACCCAGATCTGGATCCGGATTCTGCTGTTCCTCGGCTTCGGGCTGTTCATGGCCGGCGCAACGTTCGGCAACGTCTACCTCGCCTACCGATTGCGACCGTCGTTTCGCGCATCGTCGATCGAGCAACTTCTCCTCGACCGGTATCGCACGGTCATCGAGCCACGTCGCCGGCTGCTGTTCGGCGCACTCGCCGCATTGTTCGGGCTGATCTTCGGTCTGGCCGCGTCCGGTAAGTGGCGTACCTGGATGATGTGGAGCCACGCCACCTCGTTCGGCCACAAGGATCCGCAGTTCCACCGCGACGTCTCGTACTTCGCCTTCATCTACCCGTTCCAGCGGTTCATCCTCGGCTACGTCATGGCACTCGTCGTCGTGTGCACCTTGCTGTCGCTCGTGACGCACTACGCGTTCGGCGGCGTCGCATTCCGGACGCCGGGGGAGCGGGTGACCCGCGGTGCGCGCACGCACCTCGCGCTGTTGCTGTTCGTCTTCGTCGTCTGCAAGGCAATCGCGTACTACCTCGACCGCTTCGGTCTCGCGTTCTCGAGCCGCGGTGTGGTGCAGGGTCCGTCGTACACCGACGTGCACGCGGTGCTGCCCGCGAAGGAGATCCTGGCGGTCATCGCACTGCTTTGCGCCGGCCTTTTCATTGCGACGATCTTCCGCACGGGTTGGTTGCTGCCGGCCGTTTCCTTCGGGCTGCTGGTGTTCTCGGCCATCATCATCGGTGGCATCTACCCGTTGATCGTGCAGAACTTCCAGGTGAAGCCGAGTGAAGCCGACAAGGAAGCGCCGTACATCCAACGCAATATCACCGAGACGCGCTACGCGTACGATCTGACCAAGGTGCAGGTCAAGGCCTACGAGCCAGCGGCCAACCCGGCGGCGTCCGACATCACCAACAGCACCGCGACCGGGGCGGGCGTGCGGCTGCTCGACAACTCGGTGTTGCCGACGACGTACAACCAACTGCAGCAGTTCCGCAACTTCTACAGCATCGAGAATCTCGACGTCGACCGTTACGTCTTGAACGGTCAGGAACAAGACGCCGTGGTGGCCGTGCGCGAGTTGAACCTGCAGGGTGTGCCGGCCACTCAGAAGACCTGGATCAACGAGCACCTCGTTTACACGCACGGCTATGGCTTTGTCGCCGCTCCCGGAAACGGCGTCGATGCCGACGGGCGGCCGTCGTTCGTCGAGCAGAACATCCCGGTCGCCGGCGCGCTCGGCACTTTCGAGCCGAGGGTCTACTTCGGTGAGAACGAGACCGCCTTCTCGATTGTGGGCGCGCCTTCGGGCGCATCGGCGCGCGAGTACGACTTTCCTGTCAACGGCGGCAACGGTCAGCAGTACAACACCTACGACGGCGGCGGCGGCGTCCCGATCGGGTCGACGTTCCGCCAGCTCGAATTCGCGTTGCGGTTCGGCGACAAGAACCTGCTGCTGTCCGACGGCATCAACTCGTCGTCGCGCATCCTCTACAACCGCAACCCCCGCACCCGGGTCGCGAAGGTCGCGCCGTACCTGACGCTCGACGGCGACCCCTACGCGGCCGTCGTCGACGGCAGGCTCACCTGGATCGTCGACGGCTACACGACGAGCGACGGTTTTCCCTACGCACAGCGGGAAAACCTGGGTTCGCTGACGAAGGACACCAATACGGCGAAGGCCCTGACGCAGGCGCAGGCCAGCTCCCAGATCAACTACCTGCGCAACTCGGTGAAAGCGACTGTCGATGCGTACACCGGCGCGGTCACGCTGTACGCGTGGGATCCGAACGACCCGGTGCTCAAGACCTGGATGAAGGTCTTCCCAGGTACCGTGCAGCCGCAATCGAAGATGAGCGCGCAGTTGCTCGCGCACGTGCGCTACCCCGCTGACATGTTCAAGGTGCAGCGCAACCTGCTCGCGAGCTACCACGTCGAAGACCCGCGGGCCTTCTACGGTCAGCAGGATTTCTGGTTGGTGCCCCTCGATCCGACCCAGAACACGCCGCAGCCGCCGCAGCCGCCGTACTACCTCACGTTGCAGATGCCTGACCAGACGAAGCCGACGTTCTCCCTGACGACCACGTTCGTTCCGCGAGGGCGGGTGAATCTGGCGGCCTTCATGGCTGTCGACAGTGATCCTGGGCCCGACTACGGCACCATCAGGGTGTTACAGCTGCCTCGAAGTTCGACCGTGAGTGGTCCCGGGCAGGTGCAGAACCAGTTCGAGGCCGATCCGACGGTGCAGACGACGCTGAACATCCTGCGCGTGCAAGGTGGTGCCGCGGGTGTCACGTACGGGAACCTGCTCACGTTGCCGGTCGCCGGCGGCCTGCTGTACGTCGAGCCGGTGTACGTGAAGGCGTCCGCGGGCCAGGGGTCATACCCGTTGCTGCAGAAGGTCCTGGTCTCCTACGGCGACAAGATCGGCTTCCAGAACACCTATGCGGGCGCCATCGCCAGTCTCGTCAGCGCGGCCGGCGGCTCGCCCGGCCAAGGCTCGTCGGGCAATCCGAGCGCCAGCCCGTCGGCGTCCGGGAGTCCGTCCGCGTCGGCGTCCGGGAGTCCACCTCCGGTCTCATCAGCACTGGCACAGGCGATTGCCGACGCCCAGAAGGCCTACAGCGACGGCCAGGACGCGCTGAAGAGAGGCGATTTCGCGGCCTACGGACTCGCTCAGCAGCGCCTTGCCAACGCACTCGCCGCCGCTGCCGCGGCGTCCGGCGTAGGGGGCTCAACGAGTGCGTCGCCGTCATCGTCGGCGTCGCCTTCCGCGGCGTCCGCCTCGGTCAGTCCGAGCCCGTCGCCGTAGGGAGCCGAGCGCGAGGATTTGTGGCACCTGCGTCGCTACCGTAAAGTGACAGAACCGACGCGGGGTGGAGCAGCTCGGTAGCTCGCTGGGCTCATAACCCAGAGGTCGCAGGTTCAAATCCTGCCCCCGCTACCAAAGAACCGCAGGTCAAGGGCATGATCACCGATCTTGGTGGTCGTGTCCTTGATCATTTGTCACCCATTTGTCACCGGGACTCGACGCGGGTGGGTGACATCGGACGGCATTGTGGAGCGCGAAAGCGCATGGTTTGGCATGACTTCAGGCGGCCGATGCGGTCCCTCTCAGCCCGGGGTTGCGACATTCACCGCCCGGCATCCGTCAGCAGATCTGCACCGTCTTCAGATGCCGACGCCGTGTACGCGTTCGGCGATGACGGGCCGGTGGCGGCGTGTCGTCGGAGCCCACGCGCCCGGTCGGGTCCTTGGTGCGGGCGGCACCGGCGGCGTTGCGGCTGTGGCGCGGTCGAGCAGGGTGTGGGCGGCGTCGTTGCGGCCGCTGCGCGCCAGGGCCGCCTCAAGCAAGTCTCGTCCGCCCACGCTGCCTGCGGTTCGGTGCCCGTGGTCGTCGTCGACTGGGGGTGCGACGTAGGCGTGGTTCTCGTGCCGGCCGCGGGTGAGTCCGACGTAGAGGTGTTCGCGGTCGATCCCGGGCCGGGCGAGCAGGATCGCGATGTCGGTGGTGGCGCCTTGGGCGGCGTCGATGGTGCTGGCCCATCCGTGGTCGACATGCTGCGCGACGTACGCGGGCGGCAGCATGGTGCGGCCTTTCCCAGTGAGGTCGTCGACGAGCAGCTCGCCGGTCTCGGTGGTGGCCAGGATGGTGTACCGGTCGCCGTTGCGCACATGCGTCTCGCCGAGGGGGAGTTGCCGATTGTTCCGCTTCGTGCGGATCACATCCCCGGCCTGAAAACTCTTGTCACCGGCGGCGACCTGCGGACCGTGCGACTGACCGCTTTGTTGCGCCGCAGTTTTCGCGAGGGCGTTCAACTGGTCGACGTCGTCGCGGGTGCGGGCGAGCATCATGACTTCCGCTCCGTCGGCGCGTGCGTTCTGCCAGTGCGCGAACACTGTGGCGGCGGCTTGGTCGGGGTGGTGGACGGTGTGCAGTCGGCCGGCGTCGCCGTAGACGTCGATCACACTGCGGTCACCTGCCCGCAAGCGCAGGGACGCGTCGGCTTCCCAGTCGTGACGGAACCGGTGGATGGCGGTGAGTTCGATGCCGTGGCCGCGGGCGGCCAGGGCGGGGAGGAGTCCGCCGGCGATGTTGATGGTGCCGATCTGTGCGGGGTCCCCGACGAGCACCAGTTTCGCGTGCGCCTTCCACGCGATCCGGGTCAGCTCGTGCAGGTCGAAGGTGGACGCCATCGACGCCTCATCCACGACCAGCACAGTTCGGCCGGTCGCCGCCCACGCGGCTCGCTCCTGTTCGGGCAGCCCGGGCAGTCGGGCCTGTTGGTGTAACCATTTCGCGAGGGTGTCCGCGGTGCCGCCGGTGGCGCGGCCGAGTTCAGCCGCCGCGCGGGCCGACGGTGCCAACCCGACCACGTGGAACCCGGCGTTCTGCCAGACCCGGGTGGCGGCGCCGAGGGTGGTGGTCTTGCCGGCGCCAGCCGGTGCGGTGAGCACGATCAGGAACTCCCCGCCGGTGGTCAGACTGTTGACGGCGGCTTGCTGGTCGGCACCCAGGCGGGCGATCGCGTCGGGGTCGACGGTTGCAGCGGGGACTTGGGCGGCGTGCCTGTCCCGGCCGGTGGCGGCTGCGCGCAGAACCTGGGCTTCGACTTGCATCATTTCGGTGCTGGTGTACTGGGCGTCCGACGCTCTCGGGGTGACACCCATCTGGGGTGCACCCAGGCGAACTGTCAGCGGGTTCGCGACGCCGAAGCCGGTGAGTTCTTCGACACGGACCCTGAGCTGCTCCGCGGTCTCCGCGACCACAGGGAGCGCGGCGGCGACCTCGATGGTGAGGTCGGCGCGGGAGAACACCCCGCGTCGCCGCCCCGCGGCCAGCACCGCGTTCCCTGACTGCGCAGGGGTGACAGCGGGGGTGACGCCAAATGTGAAGGGTTTGCTGGCGGCGGTGATCGCGCTGTGCAGGGTGATCGCGTCTAAGCCGAGTGCCTCGGCTTCGGTGCTCCACCGCTCGTACAGCACCGACACACTCGCCGCCGGCTCCTTGGCCTGCCTCGTCTTCAGCACCGCAGTCTTCGTCACCGCGGCGCGCTCATTCCGCGTCAAGTCACGCCCCAGCGTCGTCTCGTAGTCGGCGATCACGGGGACTGCTTCGGCGGCGATTTGTGCTGTTCTTTTACTCCACGCCGTCATCACTGCGGTCGGGACGCCGAGGATCTCCGCCTGCCCGTGCGCAGACGGTGCTCCGAAGACCACGCCGAGCCGGGAGTGCAGTTCCGCGCGCAGCGCCGCCTGGTAGAGGACGCCGGCGGCTTTCTTGTGGTGGAACAGTTCATGGCCGTCGATGGTCCGCCAGATCCCGTCCGCGCAGCGGAGTTTGTTGGGGACTAGGGCATGGGTGTGCAGCTGCGGATCCCCCGCGCGTGAGGTGCGGTGATCGAACAGGGCGGCGGCGAACCCGGCAGTGGCGATCTGGTCGACGCCGTCGGTGCCGCGCCGCGACAACGCCGCGTGCTGATCGAGATACGTCAAGGCCGCGAGCACCGCGGCGCGGTGTGCTTGCGCGACCTGGGTTTGCGCGCTCACCCCGCCGAGCGCCCACAGAACGCTGACGCTTTTGGGGGCGGAGAACGTCAGGTCGAACCCGGTGACCGCATCAGCTCGCCAAGCACGGCCCAGTGCCTCCCCGGTGACCGGGTGCAGGCCGCGGGCGAAGACCGCCTCCAGCTGCTGCTCACGGACCTCGCTGCCGGGCTCGAGACCGAGCGCAGGCAAGCCGCGACCAACCCAGACGCCTGGTGTTTCACCGGCACCCAGGTAGTACTCACACGCCCCGACCGCGACACTGTCCTGGTAATACCGCCAGGAGGTGCGACCGATCTTCGCCGACGACAACACGCGCTTTACCCCCGCACCGATAAACCCGTTCCGGGCCGCCACCATACATTCCACGAATGCATATGTCTGCTGATTCTTTCGTTGATCCGTCAGCTCATGATCCTCGGCTCTGCTGTCGTGTTCGTTCGTGTCCTCTGGTTCGTATTCCCTTGTGTGCCTGGGTTTCTCGGCGTTGCTTGCTTGGTTGGTTCGCGGATTCGTGCGTATGAGGTTTTTGGTCGCCTGGTGCACTTTTGACGTTCCCGGTTGTGCTGATCAGCAAATCGCACCGGGCGATATTCGGCGGCACGAGGCGATATTCGGCGAACGAAATGCGAGCCAAACAATCGGTCAGACAGATTGCCGGTGGGTGTCTGGATGGTTGAGCCGGTGCTCATGGCGACGGCAGCACCGCAGGTCCCGCCACCTGGTGCGCGGCGANNGAGCCGCTCGGTCTCCCGATCACGTCAAGGAATGTCTGATCGCGTTTGGGATCCGCGGCAGTTATCCACAACCGGACCCCGACTTTCCCGACCTTGATGACACACATAGATAGGTGAAGGGGTTTCCCACCGAAGGAGCAAACCTGATGACACCAACGACCGCCACCCCGCCAACGCCGACCGGGCGCTCGAGCACGCAGCGCCCTGCACCCGCACCGGACCCGGGGGTTCCGTTACCTGCTGTTCTTGACCTCGTCCAAGCCGCCGCGATGCTTGGCCTCGGGCGAACAACCGCCTACCGGCTCGTCCGCGACCAGCAATGGCCAACGCCCGTCCTGCGGCTNNTCGGCCGGCTCATCAAAATCCCGACTCAGCCGCTGCTGGATTTGCTCGCCGGCACGACTCGCGAGACCGGCTGACCTCGACGCAACGCCCGCCGGCAGACAGCCGAAACGGGGCCACTGAGGCTCGGCCGGCTCATCAGAATCCCGAGCCAGCCCTGCTCGAATTGCTCGCCGGGATGACCCGTGACCCCCCTCTAACGGCGACGCTCGGCCTGGCGGCGGCGGACCGAAACGGGCTCGTCGAACGCAATCATCTGCCGAAATGAGTGCGCCTCTGGGCGACAATCTGACACGCTCCTGCGGTGAGGACTCTGGCCCCGCCGTATCCGTTCGTACCGGTCCCATGGTTTTACATCGACGACAGGTTCGCCAAGTTCGCCGCTGACCATCCAGAGTTCACTCACATGTCAACCATCGTGAATTGTGTCCGTTCGGTCGGCGCAGAGGGCGACCTGGCTTAGCTGTTGGCGCCGGGAATGATGGCCAGCGACGCTCCGACGAAGGCACAAACCGCGGCCATGACAACAACGGTGATCTCGATCTTCTGCCGTCGTGTTGGCCTGAGCTTGAGTGCGTCGCCGCCGAAGTGATGCCCCATCCACACGGTCGCGACCGACCCATACACAGCCGCCGCGACACCGAGCAGGAGCCGCCCATCGCGCCAGCCAACCGTTGAACCCGCGAGTACGTACGGCAGGAACACGACCATAGCCATCAACAGGACGAGGCCGAGCGCCACAGCAAGCACGCACCGGTACAGGTCGCGAGGGAGTCCCACATCACGAGTATGGGCTCTCGCCGCCGGCATTCTCGACGAATTGGCGCGGCGCATCCAGGCCCCACCGCGGCATCCCGACCACGGCTCCAAAACATCCTCAATTGCCGCGATGGCGCGATGTCTCGCCTGGTTCACTCAGTCACCTGTGATGCGAAGCGCCGCAAGAGGAATGCCGCTGCCGTGAGCCGCTAGAGCCTGAAGCCTCAGGACACCTCTGCGTTCTGGGCCTGCCTTGACCAATGCGAGGACACGCTCGGCCTCATCGACGATCGCCGCCATTTCCGACGGCCCGAACTCGGCGACTCCCTCGGGATCGATCCGGCTCAGTATCGGAAAGGCATCCGGGTTCAGTGGCAGAAGCCGATCGAAGTCGCCTGCCGCGTCGAACGTGCCGCCGCTCGGGTCAGGTAGGCCGACGACGAGTTCGCCGCCTACTCGAAGAACCGCGTCGACGCCCATCGAAGCAGTATCGCAACATCCGCCTTTGCCGCATTGACGCACGTTCGGTCGTGCCGNNAGCTATAAGAAGCCGCGTTGACGCACGTTCGGTCGTGCCGATGTGCGGGCACCATCCCAGGCGAGCACGATGGTGCGGTGGCACGGCGACAGACAATGGAGATCGAGGATGACAGCAACGCTGAAGATGACCCACAAAGCAATCGGAGTCGAGGTCCGACGCGGCAGGTACGACATCGTGCTTGACGGTCACGCTGCCGGGTCGGTCGAAATGAACGAGACGGTCGAGATACCAGTCGAACCTGGAGGTCACACTCTGCAAATTCGCTGTGGCCGAAACTCGAGCCGAACTCAGACCTTCCAGGCCGCCGAGAGTCAAACCGTCGCCTTCCGATGCACAGGGAAGAGCTTTCTGCCGATCTTCCTCGCGTCCTTCGTCGTCCCAAACCTGGCGCTTCAGCTCCGCCGTGAAGCCAAATGATTGGTCGAGCGACCGCATCTGCCGCTGGCGTGCCGTGCCGACGACCGGATTCGGCTTGCGCGCATAGCCGCTCCGCCAACCGCAGGGTTGGCCGCAGTGGGTGCGCGTTGGCAGACTGTTTCGTATGACACGAGCCGACGTCGATAGCTACCTAGCAGGGGTTGAAGAGCCGAAACGAACCACGCTCCAACAGCTGCGCCAGAACATCCTGGCCGCGCTACCCAACGCTCAAGAGTGCATCTCCTACGGGATGCCCGCCTTCAAGGTCGAGGGCAAGACAGTCGCTGGGTTCGCGGCGTTCAAAGATCACCTCAGCTACCTCCCGCATAGCGGCTCAGTTCTCGCCAGGCTGGGACCCGATCTTGCGGGATACGACCACACGAAAGGCGCGCTGCACTTCCCCATTGACGAAACGCTGGCACCACCGCTGGTGAAAAGGTTGATCACGACACGGTTAGCGGAGCTTGGACTAGAGGGCTAACCGAACATCCGCACATGCCGCGTGTGGTGCGCTCGCGCGTGGCCCATTCCCCGTGTCGGGTTAGGCGGGTTCGCTCAACGGTTTGAGCCCGTCGGGCGGAGGTCCTTCTCCCGCCCAGTAGTGCACGTCGGGGTCCCACGACGGGCGCACGACGATGTTGTCTGCTCGGCGACGAGCCCAGGTGAGCGCATCGTGTAGGTCGTCGAAGTTCGGGCCGTTCTCTAGAACGCCACTGTCGTCGGCCAGGCCCTCCCAATAGCACAAGTAGTGCGGCGGGTTGGCGGCCACGTCTCGTGGGCGGCGTGCGAACCACCAGGTGATCCAGACTCTTCCGGTCCGTCCGATCGCGGACGGCAAATCACTGGCAACGTCGAGTATGCGTGCAGCCTCCAGGCGGACCGGCTCGTCAAGTGCCGGATCCGCCGCGACGCGTGCGAGCCGGATTCGAAGCTCAGGAAGATGCTCGTCGTCGGGTGCCGGACCGTCAGGAACAAGCTCGCTCAGATAGGAACCGAGGTCTGCACGCGACGAGTCCCGCAGCCGGTCAGCGAGCGAAGCAACTCGGCCTTCGAGAGCCGCCCGGCGCAGATCCACCGGCGAAGATTAGCGCGACTAGCTGGCCGTACGTGCCGGTGCGCACCAACGTCCGCACATGCCGCTGACACGGTCGTTGCGATCGGCGCGATCGTGGCCACTCCGAGTTTCACTCTCGTTGCCCACTGGGGGCCGGTGGCGTAATGATGTCGAGGTCCGGGCTTCCGGGCCGGAAGCGAAAGGTAGCCATGGCAGTCCTCAAGCAGCATCACTCGGCGGGCATGCCCGTCGAGGTGTACGACAAGGTCGCCGCCGAAGCCATCCCATCTCAAAGTAAGGCTGACGGCTTTGTTGCCCACTACGCCATCGTGGAAGACGGCGGTATCACGGTGATCGAGATCTGGGACTCCATCGATCAGCACGACGCCTGGTTCAACGAGGTCGTCAAGCCGCACCTGCCTCCCGACTCGCCTGACTCCAAGTTCGCGGAGTTGCACAACAGCAACGTCAAGTAGCAGAGCAGTTCGCAATCCCGGCGGCTTGGGCGTTTAACCCCGAGCCGCCGGGCTCTCCCGGGCTACGGTCGTGCGGCGGCGGCGAAGACGTGGTTGCGCGCCGCAGGATCGGATCGCTGCTCTCTTGCTGATCTTGCACGGAGATGGTTCGCTAGCTGCCTCGTCGGAGATCCAGGGAGCGCTCATGTGGATTCAGATCATCAAGACCCGTGTCAAGACGGGTAACGACGAGGCGCTCCTCCAGTTGGAGGATCAGCTCAAGGCGATTGAGCAGCCGGACTCTGGACTGGTGCGCACAGCGGTGGCCCGCGACCAGAAGGACCCGAATACCGTCTACATGATTGTGACGTTTGAGAGTGAAGAGAAGGCCCGCGTTCGCGAAGCAGATCCGCGGCGTCAGGAAGGCTTGGCGGGCGTCAGGAAGACCATGATGGAGATCTTCGACGGGCCTCCTGAGTTCATCGACTTGGTTGTCGTTTCCGAGCGCACTGCAGGCTAAGTTTCCGCCGAAGCAGCACTCCTCATCCGGCGCCCCTCATCTCTAGGGGCACTTGCCGACATTCGGGCTGGGGGCGGCAGTAATAGCGGCCGATTCGGCAAGGCGGGGCGCCGACGGGCGAACGCCCGCGGTGGCTACTACGCGACGAAGCTTGCGCTCCACCCGAGCGATGGTTCCGCCGGCCGAGTTCTGCCCGGCGGCGCCATAGCTACCTTCCGACCAGCGCAGACTGATCCTTTCTCGGTCCGCGTCGGTCAAACGTTCGAGCTGACCGCGACGAGCAGATGCGCCATGGCGTTTCTGGTCGATGGACAGAATGTGGGCGTGACCCCGGGCACGGTTTGGCCGTCGCAGCTGAGTGTCGTCCCCGGGCTTGCTCAGTGGCGAGGTTCTGCCATCGCCAACGACGCAGAACCCACCCGCAACGGTGAGCGGCAAGTTGACCGCACTCTCACGCCCGGCGCCTCGCGGGTCTCCGTTGAGGTGGACGTGCCAGCTCAGAGCGGCCACCTCGAACCCGTCACCTTCACCGCGAACGTGACCGCCTGAGCGGCCGTTCTCGCGAACAAGGCTCGACATCCAACGTCCGCAACTGCCGCGGAGGGTGTAGCCATCCGCTGCCTGGGCGGTGCCCGTCAGTTCAGACGGGCCGGAGTATGTCGCCGTTGGCGCCTATGACGTCAAGGCGGTGGATCTCGAGGTGGCGGGGGAACACGAGGACCGCAATGTGCGCGCCCAACTCGCTGATGTCGCCGTGCAGTTGTAAGTCTTCGCGTGTGCCGTCGGACAGGGTGACGATCAGAGCGCGTACTTCGGCGGCGACGCGTGCGATGAAGGTCCTCGGCCCGAAGTCTGCAGCGCCGCTGTAAGCGTCGATGTGTCGTCCTGGGGGTACCGGTGGACCGGCGCAACCTCCACCCCAGGGACGTGACCCATCGGGAAGCTCGATCGCGACGCTTGTAGCCAAGTCACCGGTGTCACGGTTGACTGCGGCATCGAGGTGCCAGATGTCGCCGTCGACTGAGTACCCGCTGGCGATCACCGACATGATCGCAGTGTGCCAGGCCGAGCATGGCCCTCCTCACGGGCGCTTGCCAACCGCCAAGCTGGCCACCGAGCATCCGCCGTAGCCGCGATGACGATTGTTCGGCGTTCCTAGAATCGCGCTCCGGCCTGGCGTCTTGATGGGCTCACCGCATGTTCCTATCGTTCGGATCATGACTGAAGCAGCGGGAGCGCTCGACGCGTGGGGATCGGCTCTCATTGGGGGACTTGCCAGCGCAGTTGCCGTGCTCCTCGCCGTGTTTGTCACGTTTTACCTGACGAACCGGAGAGCAAGAGAGACTGAGCGTCGCCAGGCGGCCGCTCGGTTGATGGTCGAAGTCAGCAACGTGCGGGACGCAGCTTGTAGTCACACGACGGGTCCGATTGGGGACTACGTCATGCATAACTTGCGCAACAGGCTCTACACGACCTATGTGCCGCTGCACGACTTCGAGAGCTTCAAAGTCGTCGACGCCTTCTACCGCGCAGTGAATGTCTGGCGAGATTGGGGGCGACAGCATGACGATCAATTGAGCGAGGATCTTCCGCGGATCCGATCTATGCGAGTGCAGAAGAAATTCCCGTGGATCGAGCAGTACATGACCGGTCTCCGGAAGAACGGCGAGGAAGTCATTGACATCTTGAAGGACAAACTCGAAGCCACGGGCTTGAACTACAAGCCTCCGACGCTCCCCACAGTGGACGACACTGTTGGCGGTCCAGATTTGGGGGTCGTGTAGTGAGCAGCGGCATCAGAGCGGTCCCAATCGCGTAGCCAGACAAGGATCTCGAAGCCGCGCACGAGTCGCAGTGACCCAAGGGCCGGAGGAATGCACTGTCATGCCGCGTTCGGTGCGCTCTAGTTCGCCGCCGTACCGCAATCCGAGTCAGGCACTTTGAGGCTCAAGCTCGCCTTCGTCCATGTCATCTCGCCTGCGCTGCCACGTGCGAACAGCGACACGCACTCACCGACCTTGGGGGTCGGGGCATCCGACGGCAGCGAGCCACATGTGATCGAGGATGAGCTCGTCGATGGGCCGACGCATAGTTGCGAGCCGGACACCGTGGCCACACTTCCGGTGAAACGAGGACCTTCGCCGTCGCCGCAGCTCGCCGCAGTCACGAGGACAAACGCCAGGCCGCCACAGACCGCGAAGCTAACCCGCCGAATTTGCACGCTCGTCTCCTTACCGGCGCAAATGAGCGTAGGCCGAAGCTGGCCCGGCGGCCGATCGAATGGCGGCAAGAGCATCCGCTATTGCCGCGGAGACGGTCGTTGGCTCGGCTGCTCCCGCCAGCGGGCGGATGTCTTCGTAGACAGTGTGAGAGGGCCGCGCCGGGCTGGGCTTGCACGAGGCCGGCGGCCACGCGCACATGGCCTCTAAGACTGTGCGGCACACACCGGCCAGACCACACAATGGACTTGGTCGCCCTCCATGGCGATCGGTGGCATTTATGCAGGAGGCGCCGCAGTGTTCACCGATGCTGCGGTTTGCAGCGCGCATCGAGGCTGTTAGGGGCAGTTGACGATGACGAATGACGGAGGGGCGGGATGGCGACGGTTGTCGCCAGAGGAGACTGCTGCCGCGATGCTGTCCCTCACACGGGCGGAACTGCTCCTATCTAGGCGTCTGATAACGCGCCAACTTAGACTCGCGCCAAATGTGCCTCGCGAACTGCAAAAGTATGGGGCCGAAGGTTCCGTGCGGCTATGCAGCGCGCGAGCCTTGGGTCCGTACATCTTCGGTCTGGCAGCAGTCGCGATTGGCTTCGGGGTGGCGGGTGTGGGGGCGGTGGCGCTTCCAGCGGTCGTTCTGTTGTGGACACTCGGCGTGCTTGCGGTCTTGCGAGCCAACTCCGCCGCACGCTCGGGGCGACGGTGGAGGGCCAGGCGATCCGGCGAGGACGTGACGCGCTAAGGATCGCCACATTCCTCCAAACCGACCCACTGCCCGGCGGCAGCGCCGACCCTCACGACGACGTCCCCTCACCGGACCCGCGCGGCACAAATCAGCGAGCCGTCGAACATCCGCTTCTGCCGCGATGACGCTCATTCCAACTCATCGTCGTGGCCGAGTCGCGTCCTCCTCGTTACCCAAGGTGTATGGATGGCCCTCGCCGTACTCTTCCCTAAGTTTCTGTCCAGCCTCTGTGCCTGAGCGTGCCCAGATCGTAACGCGAGTGCCTGGATTGTCACCGATCCATATGACGCCCTCGTACATCTTGAGCGGACCATCAGGATCCTGTGTCAATGTCATCTGACGTGTCCAAGGCCGGCCTCGCTGTTGCGGCGTGTCGCAGCAGTCGCATCGACGTTGCCGTCGCCGACGTCGCTTTCGAACATGTGCCGAGACGCGGCGCGGAATCGGGATCGGTCCATTGCTTTCACCGTACGCCCGCCGGAACGTATGCGGGTCCCAATGCCGACTGCCGCGATCACTTACACGGACATCCTCATTTGCCGCAATGACGCGCACAAAATAAGCAACTGGACGCCGCCAGGTAGCGTCCCTCGGGTAACGCAATCTGCCCGCGCAACGCCTTGTGGGGGATCGAGCACCAGTCCGGCGCTCGTCGCTAGCTTTGGGTTGCCGAACGCCGCGATTCACGGGCCGCTCGCACGTGCGCACGGTTCACCGCTCGGTCAAGTGTCACGAAGCGATAGGTGCCGCCGTCGGCGTCGATCGCGCCTCGGATGAGGGGCACCGGTTCCGCTCTGCTCGCGGACAGGTGCACGAAGGTGCTGGTGACGAGCAGTAGGAGAGCAGCGGTCCGTTCGTCTTGTGGCATCGCGACCGTTGGGGTGCTGCCGAGTAGGACCGAGTCATGCCCGGCACGAAAGCCGGTCAACGGATCGTCGCCGGACCAGACCGGCGTCCATATGACGACGAACTTCTCGGGCACCGCATCGGCTTCGTGCCGTGACTCGGTTTCGCAGTCGTAGATCGCCGAAAACGCGTCAATGCGCAGGGTTTTGCTTGCATCGAGAGCGACCAGGCCCGACTGTGCGAACAGCGTGCTGAAGGCGACGAGCGTCGGATCATCGCTCGGTTCGAACACCTGCTCGCGATGTTCTGTCAACGCCTCCAGACGATCGCGCAATGACATGTGCTCATGCACGGGGGCTCCTTCGTCTGCACCATCATGCATGGCCGGCGGTTATGTCCGAGGCAGCGGGTCAGGCTCCCACCCGTCCGAACCTGCCGAGATCCGGTAGTTCGCGCGTCAGTGTCGGTGGCCATACTTGAGGTGTGGCTTCGTCTCTCAGTGGCGGCGAGCGGACCTTCCCGTTTACGCCGCGGTCGACCCGCGAGCTGCGGATCGGCGACATAATTGCTGTGCCGGTTGGCGAGGCTTGGGGGTGTCTCCAAGTCGCCGACCTTGCGGAGTCGGGTCCCGGCTCGCGGTCCGTTTTCATCGCAGCTGTCGTCGCGTATGACGGGCTGAGGAGCCCAACAGTCGAGACGGTGCTGGGACGTCCGATCCTCGAGCAAGCCATGACAAGAGTCGAGATGTTCACCGAGGGCGGTCTAAAGGTCGTGGGCAACTGCGCCGTGACTTCGAATCCCCACTCGTCAAACTTTCGTGACCATGGCGTCGGCGTCGTGCATTACGTGTGGGGCTGGAAGGCCGCGATCGGACGCGCCGCAGGAGGGATAGTCCACTAGGTCGTCATCCGCTACTGCCGCAGGTAGTGCGCGGTCGTGCCGAGTTGAATGCGCTGCATCGGACCGCCAAAAGGTGAGGCCACACGTTTGCTTAGATCCGATCGTGGAGCTGCTGGCCGTTGTGCCGTGTTGTCGCCGCTCTGGTGGCGATTGCCAGCTGGATCGGGTTTGGGGGAGTCTGGCGGAGTGACGACTCAAAGCGCGGAGCAGACGCGCCACCTGATGCAATCCGGCGACCGGGGAGCTTGGTCGCTGGCTGCCCTCACCGTGGCCCTCGCGGAGAGCGGCTCCGAGGAGCAGATGCGCGCCGCCGTGGATTTGCTGGGCGCGCTCGGTATCGACGTGCGCGCGGACTTGGGCGAGCTGGACCGAGCAGGAGCGGCCGCACAGGCCGCCGCGCCGCTGCTTCAGACCGCTGCTTTGGTAAGCGGCGACGGCATGTTGTGGGCCGGTCAGTCGAACGAAGCCCTGCTAACCCAGGGCCGCGCAAGCGCCCAAGGCGCCGCCGCCTTCGTACAGTTTGGCCTCCCCCGGCTCCCGGGTCTAGCCGAGGCGCTCGCGCGCCCCGGCGCGCGGATGCTCGACATCGGCACCGGGGTGGCTGCGCTCGCCGTCGCCTATGCCGAACTCTTCCCGGAGCTGACCGTCATCGGAGTGGATGTACTCCCGCACGTTCTAGGCCTGGCAGCCGAAATAGTCGCCGCGAGCACCGTGGCTGACCGCGTCGTCCTACGGGAACAGGACGTGAGCACGCTCGACGACGAAGCGGCATACGTCCTCGCCTGGATACCCGCACCGTTCGTGCCGCCGGGCGCGCTGCGGGCAGGGATGCCACGCCTGGCCCGCGCCTTGGCTCCGGGCGGGTGGGCCATGGTCGGTCACGGCAAATACGCCGGCGACCCGGTTGAGGATGCCCTCAGCCGGTTCAAGACAGTGGCCTACGGCGGTACAGCGCTCAACGACGACCAAGCGCAGCAGATGCTCCGAGACGTCGGCCTCGGGAACGTGATGACATTGCCGACGCCTTTGGGAGCTCCCGCCATCACCGTCGGCCGAAACGGCTTCTAGCTAGTACCGCGTCCACACCCGGGCAGAGAGCGCCCGGGGCTGATCCACGCCGGTGTTCGTGGGCACGCGGTCGACAGCATCAGCGTCGGTCCTGCGGGTGGATACTGCTGTCATGGCCCGGTGCTGCGAACCCGACGACTACCAGTCGGTTTTCTCCGGCCGCTTTGCGCGTCGTCAGTCGAGGCGCTACCAGCGGCGGGGTCTAAGCCCGGCAGCGCGGGGTATCGTCGAATTCGCTACCTCGCGGGGCATCGCGGGCGCCACGGTCCTGGAGATCGGCGGCGGAGTGGGGCAGCTCCACCTCGAGCTGCTACGTCGGGGCGCGTTGCATGTGATCAACCTGGAGATCTCGCAGAACTACGAGGTCGAGGCGGCGCGCCTACTCGAGCAGGCAGGGATGACCGACCGGGTCACCCGCCGATTCCTCGACGTCGCGCAGGCACCGGATGAGGTCGAGCCGGCGGATGTGGTCGTACTGCACCGCGTCGTCTGTTGCTATCCCGACTACGCCAGGCTGCTGTCGGTGGCGGCCGGGCACGCGCGCAAGATGCTGGTCTACAGCCATCCCGCAGCCAACGTCGTCAACCGTGCGCAGTTCGGTGCCGAGAACACCTACCGCTGGCTCACACGCAATGACTTCCGGGCGTTCATCCACCCCGCGGATGGCATGGTCCGCGCCGCGGAATCCGACGGCCTAGCGGTGGCCTACCGGCGCCATAGCTGGGACTGGGACGTCGTCGCGCTGGCGCGCTGACGAGACTCTTCGTGATCCCGCCACTGTTTTCGCACTCGACGCGTCCCCTGAAGTGACGTCGCCTGACTTGGTTTCACACGCCCAATCTGATGATCAACACGGTGAACTTCGCCGTCGTTCTAAACGACGGCCGTTGTGTGAGGCCGATCGCACTTGCCGGGGGATGACCAAAGACCCGAAGGCGCTCGGAATCTTGACGCTATTGGAGAACCTCCGCCCGAAGTAAGCGAGTCGACGTGCGGTACAACCACCACCCGCGCTGCGCGACACGACGCACACATTTGCCGCTGACATGGTCGTTCCTGCGGGCTTGCTTACCTACGGCGCGACCCACGCGACCTGCCAGACCGCAGCCCTACAAAGGCAAACGCCACGTCTGACCGTGGTGTTTCTTGCGCTTAGCACCTACTATGTTGGTGTGACGGCGATCTACGGTCTTGACAGCGCGGCCGATGACTTGATCACGACGGGCGAAGCCGCGAAGTTGCTAGGAACATCGCGGCAGCACGTGGTGGATCTCTGCGACCGCGGCGACCTATCGTTCCGCACCGTCGGGAAACATCGTCGGGTTAGTCGCACTGACCTGGAGGTGTTGTCGGCACGGACACAGCGACTTACCCGCGATCAACTCCGCAGCCTGTGGATCGGTAACGCAGTCGCGGGCAAGCTGGTGCGGGATCCGGATCGCGTTCTTGGTCTGGCACGCCGCAACCTCGCGCAGCTTCGGGCGGTTCACACTCGCGGTCAAGGCGCGCGTTGGCTCGCAGAGTGGGGCACCATCCTCGGCGGGCCAGTGGAGCGGGTGCTGGAGACTCTCACGTCTCGAACACCTCGCGCGCGTGAGCTAAGGCAGAACTCTCCGTTCGCCGGAGTCCTCACGGAGAAGGAGCGGACCGAGATCCTGGCGGCATTTCAGCGAGCTCGAGGCCCAGGCCGCCGATGACGCGTGACGAACTCGCACACATCCTGCGGTCGGCCTCCCGCATCGTCGGCGAGCGAGACATCGTCGTGATCGGTAGCCAGTCGATCCTGGGCAGTTTCACCGATAGCGAGCTTCCTGATCCTGCAATCGCCTCCATCGAAGCCGACCTCGCCTTCTTGGACGACCCGGACAACACGAAGGCCGACGAGGTCGACGGGGCGATCGGCGAAGACTCGCTATTCCATGCGACGTTCGGCTACTACGGCCAAGGTGTCAGCGTGACGACGGCCGTGCTGCCAGCAGGTTGGCGTGACCGGGTCGTAGTTTTCGACAATGCCGATACGCAGCCTGGCCGCGGGCTCTGCCTAGACCCGCACGACGTGGTCGTGTCCAAGCTCGCCGCCGGCCGCGAGAAAGACTTCGAGTTCGCCGCGGCGCTGCTTCGAGCCGGCCTCATCGACGCGGACGTCCTCAGCGAGCGCGCCGAAACCTTGGACACGGTGCCAGCGGTGCGACGTCGCGTTGTTGAGTGGATCCAGGCCTTCAAGGCGCGCGTCGAGAATGCTGATGAGCCAGGACGTGCCGACAGTTGAGGCGGGCTAGCCGCTTCGTCCTCGGGTGCGCCGCAAGGCCGCAAGCGCTGTTTCGTCGGCGGTAGGCAACGTGTGCAGGTACTTCCCCGTGGTCGCGATGCTTGCGTGACCGAGACGTTCTTTGACCACTTGCAGGTCTGCCCCGCCGGCCAGCAACCACGATGCATGCGCATGCCGAAGGTCGTGCATGCGGACGGGTTCGATCCCCGACGCTTCAAGACTCGGTCGCCACAAAGTGTTGCGGAACCAGTCCCGTGGAAGATGCCCGTCACTGTCTCGCGCCCGACGCTCGCGAGGGCTGTCAACGCCGTCGGCACGACGCCGCGCGCGGTAGGTGGCGAAGGACATGCGGCAGTGCTGGCAGCGACATTTGCCCGCGGTGTAGGCGGACAGGCTGCCGTGCTGGTAACTGAAGCCATCGGCGTTGGGCTCTGTCCTGCCCAGGGTGGCGGCGTCCACTAGCCGGACTTTGGGAAGGCTCGGTGCGAGGAAATGGCGGAAGTCGAAGATCAGATCGTTGTCGCCAATGTTGCGTGCGGCGATGTGCTCGCGGAGTTCGGCAAGCACCGGAGCGTCCAGCTTGAAACGGCGAGAGTGTCGGCTCTTCGGATAGGGCTTGACCAGAAACCGGCTGCCGGCCGGGTGGTACTTCGGATTCACTTCGGCGACGGCCCGTGTCACGGTGACGATGCCGCTCGCCCAGTGCAGATCACGCGGACGTAGCTCGATCAGCTCACCCCATCGCAAGCCGGATCCGATCGCCACCTCGATGAGCAGGCGCGCCACTTGCGACGGCATCGTGGACTGCAGCAGATCGAACTCCTCCGGCGTGAGGATGCGGTATTCCTTCACCGGCACCGTCGGTGACTTCACGCCGCGACAGGGATGCAGCACGATGATGAAGTCGTTCAGCGCCGTGGTGAAGATCGCCGACAAGATGATCTTTTGGTGCCGGATGCTGGCCGGCGATACGCCGGCGCCGACGAGATCGGTGACCCAGACCCGCACGTGCATCGGCAGAATGCTCGACATTTTCATCGGGCCGAAGGTCGGCATCAGATGACGTTTGATGCTGTAGGCGTAGGCCTCCCGCGTCGTGGGCTCGATCACGTGGTTGGGGAACCAGGTGTCTTCGACGTAGCGACGAAACGTCATGTTCCCGGCCCGGAGGTCACCCGGCCGTCCGGCCGCCATCGCCGCCTCGGCCGCCTTCCAGGCATGGTCGGCTGCCCGGCGGGTTCGAAACGAGCCGGCTGACCGTTGTTCGCCGCGCGCATCTTTGTAGAGGGCGGCATATCGGGGCTTGCCGTCAGCGCCGATTCGCTTGCGACCGAACCCCATCAAGCCACCTTGATCATCTGTCACCCAGTTGTCACCGAACCCGGTGACACGGGCCACTTTTGGCTGGTACGAGCTGACACCCGAAACAGCCTCTGACCTGCGACTTTACACTAATTGGGGTTCAAGCAAAACGGACAAATCGGGCGCTCATAACCCAGAGGTCGCAGGTTCAAATCCTGCCCCCGCTACCAAAGAACCGCAGGTCAGGGCCGTGATCAACGATCACGGCCCTGTTCTGTGCCGGCAAGATGTCGGCAACCGTGCCGACATCGACGCCTTCCGGGATGGCCGGAAGTGGTCGCGATGACCCGAAGTCGGTAGCGCCTGCACGACTCAACCCGGTGGTTTCACCGGCGCGACCTCGCGGTCACCGGCTCGAGAGTGATGGACATCCGCACCGTTCACTCTCCGGGAGCACCCATGAGCGTCGTCGAGTCCCCTACAGCGCCGAGCCACCCATCAGCGGCCGGCTCCCCAGAACACGATGAGGGCACGAGCCGCCGCCCCTGGTCGGTTCTCGCAATCGCCCTGATCGCACAGGTCTTGGTCGTCCTGGACATCTCGGTCGTCAACACGGCGCTGCCTACGATCGGCCGCAGCCTTCAGCTGCCCGGCAACGACCTGCAGTGGCTGGTCACCGCGTACTTGCTGATGTCCGGCGGCGGGCTGCTCCTCGGAGGACGCGTCGCTGACCTGCTACCCCGTCGCCGCGTGTTTCTGACCGGGCTAGCCCTCTTCACGTTCGCGTCCCTGCTGGCGGGATTCGCCGGAAGCCTCGGGGTCCTGATCGCCTCCCGTGCCACCCAGGGTCTGGGCGCCGCCCTGATGACGCCCGCGGCCTTGTCCCTGATCATGACCACGTATGCCGGCGCGCAGCGGGCTCGGGGCTTGGCCCTGTGGGCCGCAGTCGGCAGCATGGGCGTTGCCGCGGGAGTGCTCTTCGGCGGAGCTCTCACTACGTGGGCGGGCTGGCAGACGATCTTCTGGATCAACGTCCCCGTTGGTGCAGCCGCTTTTGTAGCCGCGATCGTCGTGCTGCCCAAGGACAGGTCGGAGCACGCGGGCCTTCGCCGCATGGATCTTCCAGGGGGTATCACGGTCGTGGCTGGTCTCGGCGCGCTCCTGCTCGGCATCCAGGGTGCCAGCCAGCATGGCTGGACTTCCGCCCGCACGCTCGCGCTCTTCGTCGCAGGTGCTGCGCTTCTGGCGGTGTTCGGCGCCATCGAGAGGCGCGTCTCCTCGCCCCTGGTCCCACCGCACACCTGGAAGGTCAAGACCCTGGTGTCCGGGACTGCCGTGATGCTCGGTGCGACCGGCATCCTGGTCGGCGTCATCTTCCTCACCTCAGTCTTCGTCCAGACTGTGCTTGGCTACACCGCCCTGCAGACCGGCCTTGCGTTCCTGCCACTCGCGCTGGCCATGGCTGCGGCGGTCCACCTCGCCAGCCACCTGGCGAGCAAGGTCTCGGCACGCACCCTCGCCGTTACCGGTCTGACTCTGACAGTCGCCGGAGCCCTGCTGCTGTCCCGTGCTCCGGTCGGCGGCCACTACGTCACCGACCTGCTGCCCGCCCTGCTGGTCCTTGGCTTTGGTATCGGGCTGGTATTCGTCTCGGCGTCGATGACCGCGATGACGGGCATCCCACCGCAGCACGCAGGTATGGCCTCGGGGTTCCTCATGACCGGCCATGAGGTCGGCGCGGCACTAGGAGTGGCCGTGGTTTCCGCGGTCGCTGCCACGGCCGGCACCCTGACCAGTGCCGCCGGAGCCACCGACGCCTTCGGCCGGGGAATGCTCGCTACGGCCGTCCTAGGCGCGGTCGTCGCGGTGGTCGCATTCGCAACGATGCCGGCGACCCGGCAGGCGCCTGGAACTGCGATGAGCATGCACCACTGAGTACCGATCGAGTTCGGGCCGCCAGCATGTCCTTGCTGGCGGCCCTGTGTCATCCGAGGTCGAGGCGGGCGAGCTCGCCCCGCGAGCTCACACCGGCCTTGGCGAACACGTTGCGCAGGTGGAAGTCGATGGTGCGAGGACTCAAGAACAGCTGAGCCGCGACGTCGCGATTCGACAATCCCCGGCTCACGAAGCGGGCCACTTGGAGCTCTTGCGGAGTGAGGTCCGTTGCGGTGGCGGGATCACGTTTGCGGGCCGTCTCGCCAGATGCCCGAAGCTCCTGGACGGCGCGTTCCGCCCATAGTTTGGCGCCGAGGTCCTCGAAGCCGCGTAGTGCGGCGCGCACGTGCTCGCGTGCGTCGACGCGGCGGCGGACGCGTCGAAGATGCTCGCCGTACGCCAGTTCGCAGCGGGCTCGTTCGAACGGTCGGTGGATCGTCGAGTGGATCTCGAGCGCTTCCTGGAAGAGGGCGTCCGTCTCGTCGGCACCTCCGAGGAGGGCGCGCGCATGAGACACGACGGCGGACGCCCAGCCGGCTCCGGTGGCGCGTGCGAAGTCCTCGAGGTCATCGGCCCAGCGCTTCGCGAGGTCTTCGCGCCCGACCCGGGTCGCCGCTTCGATGCGGTCCAGCGCCGCTAGTCGCGCCAAGGACTGGTGCGACATCTGCTCGAGATGGTGCAGGGCTGAGCCGTGCTGTCCCGCCGACGCTTCGCGAAGGCCGGTGGCCCACAAGAGCACGTCTCGGGTGAGACCGCCGAGGACGCCGACTGGCTCGCCAACTGTGACGAGCCGGGCTTCTGCGAGGAGGGAGTCGTAGGCATCGTCGCCTCGAAGGGCTGCGATCATCGTCAGCTCGGCCATCGGCATCGGGGTCAGACCGGGCTGGCCGGTGCTACGGGCCAGCTGCAGCGCGTCGGTGGCGTGGGCGGCGCACAAGGACCAGTCGCCGGAAACTAGGTCTGCCAACGCCAGTCGCGGTAGGGCGAAGAGCACCAGCCCGACGGCGCCGGCCTCTCTGTACTGGGACAGCAGGCGGGTGAAGCAGCGCTGAAAGGCTTCATCGTGCCCCAGGTAGAAGGCCGCGATGCCCATGTTCGTCAGTAGATCGGTCTCGGTCAGGTCCGCACCCAGCTGCAGGGCCTCGTGCAGGCGCGGGGCCGCGGCCGACATATCGTTCCTGGCGACGTGCGTGAATCCCGCGAGCAGGTCGGCGTAGAGCCGCGTGCGCGGCGGGTCCGTGTCAGCACCTGCAGTCAGCTCGGCGAGGTCGAGCTGAGTGTCGGGGCCGGTGACGAACGTGGCGAGGGCGCTCGCGATCATGAACATCTCGAGGCTGCGCTGCTGGTCATGGCCGGCGACCTCGCGTGCCGCGCGGGTCAGGATGCGAATGCCCACTGTCAATGACCCGTCGTTGAACTCGATGCGGCCGCGTAGTCGATCTATGTCGGACCTCAGACGTGGGTCGTCGGCGATGAGCCTCGCTTCGGTGGTCAGGTGTCGCGCCCTCGAACTCTGACCCGCGAGCCAGGCGTTGGTCGCGGCGGCCGCTAGCCGCTGAGCACGTGCTCCGCTGGCAGAGGTGAAGTCCGCCGCTCGTTGCAGTGCCGCCGACGCGGCCTCGTACCCGCCGCGGTCCAACGAGTGAGCCCCGGCTGCCTCCAGCGCGTTGGCGAGGTCGTCGTCCGGCGGTTCGCTGGCAGCGGCCAGGTGCNNCTGCGACCAGTACCTCGGCCAGCGCCCGATGAGCCTGCTGGCGCTGCAGGCTCGTGGCGCCCTGATAGATCGCTGACCGAACCAGCGGGTGGCGCCATCCGATGTCCGAGCCCTGCGCGTGCAGCAGCCCCGAGCGTTCGACCGCGTCCGTGGTCTCCGTGCCGCACCCCAGGACGGTCGCGGCCGCACGGACGGTGGACCAGCGCAGGGAGTCGTCAGCGGCGGCGACCAGCAGCAGTGTCTGTGCCTCCTGCGGTAGGCGGCGGCTTCGGTCGAGGAACACCTGCTCGACTCGTTCGGTGAGCGGAAGTTCACTGGGCAGCCGCAGGGTGCCGTCCAGCTGCCCGCTGGACAGCACGGTCGGTAGCTCGACCAGCGCAAGCGGGTTGCCACCGGTGTAGACGAAGAGGCGGTCCCGCACCTCGGATGACACCGGGCTGCCTGTCACCTCGGCAAGCAACTCGCCTGCGGCGTCGGGTCCGATCCCCGCGAGGTCCAGGGACGGCAGTCCCTCGGCCTCGAAGACTCGGACGTCGCCTTCGCGCGCGGCGAACAGCAACGCGATCCGTTCGGCCTGCATCCGTCGCGCGACGAACAGCAGCGCAGCAGCGGATGCGTCGTCCAGCCAATGGGCGTCGTCGATCGAGCAAAGGATGGGAGTGTCTTCGGCGGCCTCGGCGAGCAGGCTGAGGCTGGCCACGAACACCAGGAATCGGTCGGTGCCGGCTCCAACCTCGTTCCCGAGCGCCCCTTCCAGCGCTGCACGTTGGTGGGCCGGCAGTCGCGCGGAATACGGGAGGATCGGACGAAGCAGTCGGTGCAGCGCAGCGAAGGCGAGCGGGACTTCGGATTCGATGCCCTGTGTCGTCAAGACGAGCATCCCGTCGGAGCGGGTCACGGCGTCCGCGACGAGTGCCGACTTGCCCACGCCAGGGTGCCCGCGCAGGATCAGAGTGCCGCCTCGCGAGGCCCGAGCGTCGTCAACGAGCCGTGCGATCGCCGCTCGTTCGTTGTCGCGGCCATGCAGCACCCGCCGAGCGTAGTCGTCATGGACCTACCCGGGCCTTTACGAGGCTGCCGATCCGGCTCGAGCCCTTTCGGTGCTCGCGATTCGGTGCGCGAGGTGCTGTGCGTCGGCGTCGACGAAGCCGAGCAGTGCGGAGCCGCGGGTGTGGAGCCAGGGGAGGCCGAGCACGTAGATTCCCGGGATCGGGCTGACACCCCGCTCGTGCAGGATCCTGCCGTCGGAAACGACGTCGGGGACCGTGATCCACGAGTAGTCCCGGCGGTAGCCGGTGGCCCAGATGACGACGCGGACGTCCAGGGTGCTTTGGTCGGTGAACCGGACGGCGCCCTCGCTCGCGGCGACCAGCCGTGAGCGGAACCGGACCTTCTTCAGCGCCCGGCGGCGGGTTCCGATCACCAGGTCGCCGCCTGAGCGGAAGCGACGAGCCAAGGCCGACTCGGCCGGTTTGGTCAGCAGGCCGAAACGAATCAGCCACCAGAACAGGTTCCTGCCCAGCACGCGCCTGGGCAGCGTCCTCGGCCGGCTGCCGACCGCGACGTCCACCCGGCGGGACGCGGACAGCTCCTCGGCGATCTGCAGGCCCGAGTTGCCTGCGCCGACGACCAGCACCGGTCCGGCGGGCAGTTCGGCCGGGTTGCGGTACTGGGAACTGTGCAGCTGGTGGACGGAGCCATCGAGCCCTCCCGCCATCTCGGGCACGAATGCGGTCTGGAACGGTCCGGTTGCAACCACGACCTGGTGAGCGAAGTAGGACCGCTGCGTCGTGCGGACCTCGAAATGGTCACCCGCCCGTGCCAGCTCTGTCACCGGCGAGTTGAGCTGCACAGGCAGGTCGAACGCGGCGACGTAGGAGGCCAGGTACTCGGCGACGTCGTCCTTGGTGGGGTAGGTCCCCGCCTCGCTCGGGAAGGGAAGACCGGGCAGCGAGTCGTACTCGGCTGGGGTGAACAGCTGGAGTGAGTCCCAGCGCGACCGCCAGACGTGCCCGATCTCGGGGCTGGCGTCCAGGACGAGGAACCGCCGGCCCTGTCGGCGTAGGTGCCAGGCGATCGCGAGTCCGGCCTGACCGGCCCCGATTACGATCACCTCGAACGGCGTCGTCGGGCCGATGAGCTGAAGTCCGTTCGTCATGAGGGTTCTCCTGGTAGGGAAGAGGTGTGGGGACCGTCTTCGGCCGAGACTGACGAGCGAGGTCTCAGCCGGCGACGTGAGCCGGGTCGCGCCGATCGAGTGGTGGCTGATCGGCTACGGGTGGGTCAGCGGGCTGGCGTTCCGCACCGCCGCGACCACGCTGAGGATCGCTTCGCTGGACTTGGCCGCGAACCTCTGGGTGTTGGTCAGAGATTCGTGGGTGGCGTCGGTGAGCACCCGGTGGACGCTGTTGGTGGACAGCGCCGCCAACTGGTCCTGCAACGACGCCCACCCGTCCTGTGCGCCCTTGCCAGCGGTGAGCACGAACAGCGGGTGTGCGCTCAGGGTTGTTAACGCCCGTGCCTGTTCCATTGCGGTGGGCGCCTCGGCCCACTCGTCGCGCTGACTGCGCGCCATTGCCGGGGTCGACGCAAAGGCCGTCTCTTCCTCCCGCGACAGAGCGGGCAGGTTTGCGAACTGGGACGTGAATGCCAGGCGAGCGACGCCGAGGCGGGTGAGAGCGGGCAAGAGGCCGGTGGCGCGTCGGAATGCTTCGTAGGTCGCCGGGTAGGCGGAGAGGCTGAACTGATGCGGGCTCGTTGAGTCGAGCAGCACCATGCCTGCGACCTGGTTGGGGTAACGGGCAGCGAAGCTGAGGACGTACAGGCCGCCGAAGGAATGACCGACCAGGACGTACGGTCCGGGCACTCCGGCGTGGTCGAGCAGCGTGTGGAGGTCTGTGGCGATGACGACGCCGTCCTGCGGGCCGTTGGCGGAATCGCTCCAGCCGCGGCCGGCGCGGTCGTACGCGCAAACCTGGGTGTGCTGGGCGACCGCCGGAGCGATCCAGCCCCACGTAGCCGAGGTAGCGGCGAAGCCGCCCTCGAGAACCACCGTGGGCCCGCCAGTGCCGGTACAGCTGATGTGCAGCTTGTGCCCACCGACGTCGACCAACTGGCCGGTCATCGCGTAGGCGCTGCGGTCGGCCACCTCGCGGTAGCTCTCGTACGTGCCCGCGACCGCTGAGACCACGACGACGGCGAACAGCGGGTACAGCAACCACGGCCGGGACCAGCTGCGGAGCTGGCGTCGCGAGGCGACGCTCATCCACCCGACGAGGACGAGCACGGCCGGAGGCCACCCCCAGCCGAAGGCAGCACTGGCGACGACGCCAGGCCAGACGAGCAGCAGGACGCCGGTCAGCGCCATCGCGGCCGCAGGTACAGCGGCCCAACGCTGCGCCTGGTCCGTGCGCCGAGTCGACAACGGCCACAAGAGCCCCCACCCCAGGGCGAAGCCAAGCAGCGCCGAACCGCCGACCGCGTTTTCGGGCGCCCCGCCGAACAGGCCCAGGACGAGCACTGCGGCGGCGAGCAACCCTGCAACCAGGGATCCGGTGACGATCACACCGATGCGGTGGGTCCAACTCGGGCGAACCGGCAGCTCGTTTTCGGTAAAGGTGGCGGTTCGGGTCGTGGTCGCCATCGGGATCTCCTGGTCAGAAGGGGCTGGGCCTTCTGCGATCCTCGGGTCTGCTGGCGCGCCGTCGCGCCGGTGGATTCGCCGGGTTCTGGTCACTCAGGAACCGCGTTGCACCAGCCGCGGTTTCTCGCGTCAGGTTGCGCGGTGGTGCATTCGTTCGCCGGGGCGGCCGAAGACGCTGAGTACCTCTGCCGGTTCCTCGCCGGTGCTGCCGAACCAGTGCGGTTCCGACGTCTCGAACTCCGCCACCTCGCCCACGCCGAGCACCATGTCCTCGTCGCCGATGATCAGCCGCATCCGCCCGGACAGGACATACAGCCACTCGTAGCCTTCGTGCACGCGCGGCTTTGGGGTCGACTGCGACGCCGGGATCACGATCTTCGACGCTTGCACGCCGTTCGCGTTGTGCGTGAGTGGCAGCACGGTGCGGCCGTTGACCTCGCGCGGCTTCAGCCGGGTCCGCGGGTCGCCCACGTCCGGTGCTCCGACCAGCTCGTCGAGCGGCACCTTGTAGATGCCTGCGAGTCGCAGTAGCAGCTCGAGTGTCGGCCGCCGCTGTCCGGTTTCGAGCCGCGACAGCGTGCTTTTGGAAATGCCGGTCTGATCGGCTACCTCGGTGAGCGTCATGCCGCGGTGCTCGCGAACCCGGCGCAGCCGCGGCGCGACGAGGTCGAGGGCGGCGTCGACGGAAATCGGAGCATCCACACGCAGATCGAACGCTGAATTCCCGGAATCAGCAACAAAGCTCGCTTCCCGAGCCGCCGCCGTCCAACCTCAGTGGCATGCACACCTACGACGTCGTCGTCATCGGAGGCGGGGCCGCCGGCCTTTCCGCAGCCCTCGTCTTATCCCGCGCCAGACGCACGGTCGCGGTCGTGGACGCTGGGCACCCGCGCAACGCGCCGGCCGCGCACATGCACGGCTTTCTCTCCCGTGACGGCCTCCCGCCGAACGAGCTCCTCGCCGCCGGCCGCGCGGAGGTCGCGGCGTACGGCGCCGACCTCTTCGCCGGCATCGTCACCGACATCTACCGCGCCGACCCCGGCTTCCGGGTCGAGCGTGCCGACGCCGAGCCGCTAACCGCCCGCCGCGTCCTTGTCACCACTGGCTTGCGCGATGAGATCCCTGACATCCCAGGCGTCCGCGAGCGCTGGGGTCGTGATCTCCTGCACTGCCCGTACTGCCACGGCTACGAGGTGCGCGACGAGCCGCTGGGCGTTCTCGGCGGTACGCCGAACGCCGTCGAGCATGCGCTGCTGATCCGGCAGTGGTCGGACGACGTCGTCTACTTCCCGCACACCGACATACTCACCGACGACGAGACCGGGCGACTTGCCGCTCGTGGCATCAACGTCGTCCCTGGCACTGTCGTGCGGCTCGTCGTCACGGACGACCGGTTGCACGGCGTCGAGCTCGATAGCGGCCAGGTCGTTCCACGTACCGCAGTCTTCGTCCGCCCGCGCATGGTCCCCAACAGCGACCTTATGACCGCGCTCGGCGCCGACACCGACCACAACGGATGGGTCAACGCCGACACCGTCGGCCGCACCACCGTGCCCGGCGTCTACGTCGCCGGCAACGCCGTCAACCCGCGCGCACAGGTCATCACCGCCGCGGGCGAAGGGTCAGCCGCTGCCATGGCTATCAACGCCGATCTCGTCGACGAGGACGTCGCCGAGGCAGTCCAGGTGACACGCGCACCAGAAAACCAATAGAGAAAGAGAGAAGCTCATGTCCGAAAACTCCACGTCGCGGATCCCGCCACCCTCGAAGCATCAGCTGGCGCTGATGATTTGGGTCGCGGTCTTTCCGACGCTGACCGTCCTCAACCTGACAGTGGGCCCCGAACTCAAGAACCTGCCGGTTGTCCTGCGGACGTTCGTGCTTGCGACGGTGGCCGTGCCGATCGTGATCTACGGCCTGATGTCGCATCTGCACCGTATCCGCGCTCGGCTCATCTCGAGTCGAACCAGTCCGTGAAGGGGCTCCTCATGAGAATACGCACGTGCCATACGCGCAAACCCTTGTATCGCGGGCGGAATACCCATACCTTACCGGGATCTTGCGGGTCCGGGTCCTCCGAAGCTAGCGCTCCCTCACCGCTCGACGTACGCAGCCGCTTCGCGGTCGTCGCACAGCCTGCCCGATGCATCGCTATCGAGGGAGAGCAATGACCAGCCTGAGCGCTCAGACGTCCTCGTATCCTGTCAACTTCGCCGTCGATTACCCGGATCGACCGCTCAACCGCTTGACGACTGCACTGCGGATCTTCGTCGCGATCCCAATCGTCGTGGTGCTCGAGAGCGTCTCCGGCGGGAACATCTCGACAGGCAACGGTCACGTCGTCACGTACGGCGCCGGTGCGACGCTGTTCCTTGGCCCACTCCTCATGATCCTGTTTCGGCGCAAGTATCCGCGCTGGTGGTTCGACTGGAATCTCGAATTGCAGCGTTTCGGCAATCGCGTCGTCGTGTTTCTCGCCTTGATGGACGACCGTTACCCGTCCACGGACGACCATCAGTCGGTCCATCTCGACTACGACTATCCGGATGTGAGTCGAGACCTTAACCGCTGGCTTCCGCTGGTGAAGTGGCTACTTGCGATTCCGCACTTCGTTGTCCTGGTCTTCCTCTGGATCGCCGCGCTGCTGGCAGTCGTCGTCGCCTGGTTCGCAATCCTGTTCACGGGGCGGTACCCGAGATCGGTCTTCACGTTCGTCGAAGGCGTCCTGCGGTGGACTCAGCGTGTCGTCGCGTACGCGTTCCTCCTCGTCACGGACAAGTACCCGCCGTTCACCCTGGCCGCCTGATGCTGACCCGCCTCGCGCATCTGACGTCCGCGCTCCGGCTTCGTCAACGGGAGCTAGCGTCGCCGCTCCCCACCGGGTCGCTACGGATTCTCGACCAAGGCGTCACATCCCAGCGGAGCGTCTGATTCCATCCGAGCTCTAGACGTTCTCGTCGCGACGCACGGCACCCAGTACCGGCAGTGGTTTACCGGCGACGGAATCGCGGGCAGTGCTCTGCTTGCGCCGCCTCAACAGCAGGCCTGCTCCGGCCACGCCAGCTGCAACGACGACGGCGACGACNNGCTGCAACGACGACGGCGACGACGATCCATACGTTGATCAGCGCACCGACTCCTGCAGCTAGTCCGCCGGTCAACAGCAGCGGTAACGCGCAAGCTGCGGTCGAGGCGAGCGTCGCGAGCCATGACACTCGGGACGCGCGCTGCCTCGGCGTCCGCGATTGCTGTTTGGGGCTCTCGTTCGCGAGTTCGTTGTCTTCGCGTTGCATGGTGGGCACGTTTGGCTCCTTCATTGTGGGCAGGCCGGTGGCCGGCACGGCGCCGGAGGTCGTGCGGGTTGCTGTTTAGGCACGCGCGCCGAAGACTGCGGTGACGATGTCGCGTGCCTGCGGAGGTGCACCAACCTCGAGGCAAACTCCGGTCGCGTCGACGGCGAGGCCGAACCGGAAGAAGCTGCAGCAGTCGAACTCCGCAGCGGCGAGCCGTGCGATCTCCGTTGTTAGCTCCGCGTCATGCTCGAAGGTCAGCGCGATGCCGTCATCGATCGCTCGGCGGTTCGTTGCCTTGGCGACCACCCCTTGCCAGTCGGCGATCCGCTCACGGGCCATGGCGGAGTCGAGCGTGCACGCAATGGGAACAGCCTCGTTTGCGGCCGGGCTCCTAGTGAGTGGTAGTGGGACGACGTCGGGCGCGTCCTGCGGCGTTGCTGCGGCCGTCACGCATGCGCAGTCGTCTCCGCAGGCGCCTTCGGACACGGGCGCGCTGGCCAGGCGAGCGGCCGCGGCCTGCAATTGAGCGGTCAGTGCGACGAGTTCGACGATCCGGGCTTGGGTCTGCGCGACCCGGCTGGCGATCACCGCGGTCATCCGGTGCTGAACCTCGCTGCAGTCGTCGTCCCAGACCCCGACGAGCTCGCGCAGCTCGTCGAGGCTGATGTCGAGTTGCTTCGCCCTCGTAATGAACGCGAGCTTTTCCAGGTCGCGGTCGGCGTACTCCCGGTAGCCGTTGCCGCTGCGCCCGGCTGGGGCGAGCAACCCGATCTCCTCGTAGTAACGCAACGTGGTGGCAGGGACGCCGGTCCGCTGGGCGACTTCGGCTATCCGCATCGTGGTCATAGTCATGACGGTAAGGCTTCGACCTGACTCGAAGGTCAAGCACTTCGAGAAAGGGATTTGCGGTCGAAGCTGAGTCGACGGTCCGAGGCGGTCGGTGCTAGTGCCTTACTCCGACTAGGCGGGGCCTCCTACGGGTGGCTACGCTCGCGGGCATGCGAGCCCTGCCGGTCTTTGACTGCAGCGCGCCCATCAGCGCCCTCGACGCGCAACGTGCTGACCGCGGGTTGGGCTGGACCGCCCTCGCAGCCGAACTGTGGCAGCAATCCGCAGAACTCAATGCCCAGCTCGCGGATCATTCGCTGTGCCCAGGAGCGCTCGCGAGACTCGCGACGCGAGGAGCAATGTCCTGCCAATATGCGTTGTTCATTTTGCGATGGATTGGCCGCGTGCCGGAAGACTTCTTGACCGGTCCGGTCGTCGACGTAGGCGATGTTCCATTGCCGGAAGCAGGAACGGGCAGCCGCCTTCGATGGGACCTAGCACAGGTATACGCAGCACTCAATGAACGGCGCCGTGAGCGCCAACTTACGTGGGCAGAGCTAGCCGAAGAACTCAACTGCACGCCAAGCCGGCTGACTAATCTGCGAACTGCGCGGTTAGCTGACATGGACCTGACGATGCGCGTCACGCAATGGCTCGGTCAACCGGCTGCGCTGTACGTTCACCCCGTCCAGTGGTGACCAGCCGGCGAACGAACCGCGCGTTGTTCAACTCGCTCGGCGGTCCTTGAACGCACGCCGGTACGTTTGTGGACTGGTCGAAATGGCCCGCCGAAAGTACGTGCGCATGGCCCCGGCCGTCCCGAAGCCGCTCTTCGCTGCCACCAATTCGATCGGCAGGTCAGTCGTCTCGAGGAGCCGTTGCGCGAACAGCACCCGTTCGCGTAGCAGCCACTGATAGGGAGTCGTTCCGGTCGACGCGAGGAATCGGCGGGCGAAGGTCCGCGGGCTCATGGCGGCCCGCGCCGCCAGCTCGTCCACTGTCACCTGTTCGCCCAAGTGTTGCTGCAGCCAGGCAACCGTCTGTGCGAACAAGTTGGAGCTTGCGAGAACTGGCATGGGAGTGTCGATGAACTGGGCCTGACCGCCATCGCGCTGCGGTGACACCACGAGCTGACGGGCGAGTTGGGAAGCAACCTCGGCGCCGTAGTCCTGTCGCACGATGTGCAAGCAGAGGTCGATGCTGGCGGCACTTCCTGCTGATGTGAGGACGTCGCCTTCGTCCACGTACAGCACGGCGGGGTCGACAGACACCCGCGGGTAGCGGCGAGCCAGATCGTCGCACTCCGACCAATGCGTCGTCGCGCGCCGTCCGTCGAGCAAACCCGCTTCAGCCAGCACGAAGGCGCCAGTGCAAAACGACGCGACGCGCACTCCTCGCGCATGCGCACGCCGCAACGCCTCGAAGACCTGCGTTGGCACGCGTTCGAGTTGCTCTGTCGGCGGCACGATCACCATGTCGACGTACCGGAGCCGGTCCAACCCGTGCGGGACCTGTATGACGAACCCGCCGACCGCAGTGACCGGTCCTGGAACGGCGCCGCAAAGGCTCAGGCTGTACCAGGGCACGCCAGGTACGGGCGGGATGCCACCGAATACCTCACACGCCACACCGAGGTCGAAGGGACTCAGCCCGTCGTACGCGAGGATCGCGACAGCACGGCGGGGGCGCTTCGTCGCGGGCGCGCGCCTGGATCCGGGCTTGCCGACACCCCTCCGAGCCGCGGCTGCATTGGCAGTTTTATCGCGCATGATGGCAATGATGCCGCTGTCGCCTGTCGTTGTGTCAATCGAGGATGGGGGCATGAAATCACGCCTGCAACAGCGAGCGAACGGTCCTCACCAGCGACTGGCCATCCAGCTGATCGACGACCCGCAGGATCGCGCGCATCTCATCATTCGTCGCGTTCACCGATGGGACCGCGCGATCGCTCAACTGCTCGCGTCGTCCCTTGACAGGCAGCTAGCGGTCGGACGCCGACCTGAGGCCACCCGCCTCTTGGCGACCAGGGCGCAGCAGCTTGTGTCACTCCCATTGCGTCGGAATTTGGTACAGGGCTGGGAACATGTCCTCGAACTGAGCACCCGAGCGCCGCTGGCGCGTAGCCCCCGGGTGCCCCTCTTGCGCGAACCCATCAGGGACGCCGAACCCGATCTGCGTGACATGCTCGCGAAACTGTCGACGCCGTTTCCCACCTCGGCGCGCGGCGTTGCGATGGTGCGCGCGATCCTCACCGACGCCACCGGACCGCTGTTCAACCGGCACTACTCGCCGGATCTACGCACCGCCGTAAGAGTTGCCATCGCGCAGCTCGACTCCGCGGCACTCACGTCGGCCTGACGCCGGGCGCGCCGGTGGCCCCTACCGAGCCGGTCAGGCCGGGACGGGCTGTGCGAGGTGCACGACTTCGTCCATCTCGTCGAGGTCGCTAGGGTCGTGCGTGATGAGCAGGACGGTGTGGCCACGGGTTGTTTCCAGCAGGTCGGCCATCACCTGCCGCCGGGTGTCCGGGTCGAGGTGCGCGGTCGGCTCGTCAAGGATCAGCACCTGAGGGTCGGCGAGCAGCGCGCGGGCCAGCATCAGCCGATGCCGCTCGCCGCCGGACAGCGCGGCACCGTGCGCGCCGACCGGTGTGTCCCAACCAAGCGGCAGCGACTGGATGAAATCGAGTAGCCGGGCCCGCCGGGCCACGTCGTCGAGCTGCTGTTGCGTCGCATCCGGCCGGGCCAGCCGCAGGTTCTCCCGGATCGTTGAGTCGAAGACGTGCCCGTCGGCCGGCATCCCGCCGACGACGGTGCGGACGTCGTCGCTCGAGTACGCCGACAGCGGCGTCGCGTTGAGCAGGGCCGCCCCCTCGTCGAGGTCGCGGAACCGCAGCAGAGCCGCCGCGACCGTGCTCTTGCCGGCGCCGGACGGGCCGACGAGCGCGACGCGTCGGCCGGGCCGCAGATCCAGGTCCAACCCGTCGAGCGCCCACGGTTCGCAGTCGCCGTAGCGCACCCGGGCCCCGAGCAACTGGAGGTGGATCGGGCCGGCGGGCAAGGGCAGCGGCTCGGAGGGTTCGGTGATTGGCGTCGGCGCATCCAGCACTTCAAGCACCCGGCTGGCACCGGCGCGCACCGAGGCGATCTGTTGTGCTGCGGCGGTCAGGGGAGCTGTCGTCTCGAACGCCGCCAGTCCGGTGAGGACCACAACGGCGACGCCAACCCGGTCGAGGCTGCCATGGGTCGCGGCGATCACCGCGACGAGCAGCAGCGCCCAGACGGTCGCGCCGGTGACGAGCGAGGCGAGCCCGGCACCGACACCGGTCACCAATGCACGCCGGCGGTTGGCTCTGGTCAGCGCGGCGTCGCTCGCGGTCATCGCGGCCACGGCTTCGTGCTGCCGCCCGAAAGCCACCAGCTCCGCGTGACCGTCGACGAGGTCGGTGACCCGGGTCGCGAGGTCCGCGCGCGCGTCGGCGACTCGCCGCGCGGTGCGCGTGGACAAGCCGACGACGATCAGTGGGACGACGACGGCGGCGACCAGCAGACCCACGCCGAGGATGACGCCGGCCGGCGCAAAGATCGCGAGGATTCCGACAGTCGCGCCGGCCCCGACCAGCGAGGCGACCAGCGGCGGGGTGACACCACGGATGAATAGGTCCTGCACGGCGTCGACGTCGCTGACGAGCCGCGTGAGCAGGTCGCCGACGCGGGCGGTGTGCAGGCCGCTCGGCGCGATCCGCTCGAGGCTGCTGAACACCCGCACCCGCAGGTCGGCGAGGACCCGGAAGGCGGTGTCGTGCGAGGACAGTCGCTCGGCGTAGCGGAACAGCCCACGGCCGATCCCCAGCGCGCGGACAGCGACGACGGCAACGGCGAGGGCAACTTCGCTCGGGTGCTCGGACGCCCGGGCGATGAGGTAGCCGGACGCGGCGAACAGCCCGACGCCGCAGGCCACGGTTGCCGCCCCCGTGAGGACAGCGACGAGCATGCTCGCGCGCATCGGCTTTGCGATCAATAGCATTCGCGCCACGGGGCGGACGGCGAGGGCATCGGTCGTCGTCATGACGCGGCCGCCTCCAGTTCACGCACCAACCGGCCGGCGCTCATGGTGATGACCCGGTCGGCGTCGGCGGTCCAGCCGTGCACGTGGCTGACGACGATGACGGTGCGGCCGTGGGCGAGGCGTCGGACGGTGTCGCGCAGGTCGTCGGCTCGCCCCTCGTCGAGGTGTGCGGTCGGCTCGTCGAGCAGTAGCACGCCCCCGCGGACGTTCTCGAGATCGGAGAACGCCCGGACGACGGCGAGCAGCACCCGTTCGATACTCGAGAGACGCTCGACCGGGGCCTCGGGCGCGATATCGAGGTCGAAGCGCTCGAGGGCGGCACGCACGGCCGTGCGTTCGTCCCGCCAGCTGATCCGCCAGCCCGGGTGCGAGGTGAAGCGGCCGACCCGGAGGTTCTCGAGCACGCTGAGCTGCGGAATCAGCCCCAGGTCCTGGTGCACGAAGCTGAGTCCGAGCCGCGTCGCCCGGTCTGGGGGGACCGGGAGCGAGACGTTCTGCCCCCGGACCGTGAGCGAGCCGCCCGGGTCCGGGGCGTGGTAGCCCGAGAGGATCTTGATCAGCGTCGACTTGCCGGACCCGTTGGGG
>PLCK01000124.1:0-7802 GCA_003134755.1 Actinomycetota bacterium
CATAGAAGGGAGCCAGATGCGGACGTTGGCTCGCGTTGAACCGCCTTTCCTGCTGACGGGCTGCGCCGTCCTTGCTTGGGTCGGTGTGTTGTCGAGCGGAGCCGGAATGGGCAGCCGTCAGGGCCTCTCCGGCTGTTCGGGGGCACGGACAACAGCACCCGTTTTCGCGGAGCTAGCCACTGGTCCGTCGGGCATCGAAGAGCGTGCCCACCGGCCCGTCGCTGCTGTCGCCACGCGGCGCATTGCGTCGTCAACACTGCCCTTGACCGTCAGCCACACACACCGGACCACACTGTGGCATCTTCGTCACCACGTCCATTGACTCGACCCACTGCTGAGCGGGCATGGCCAATTGCCGGCCATCTATTTAACAGACGACGGCGACGACGGTCCCTGTGCCACCGGCTCCCGGTGACGGTCCGTAGGACGACGTCTTGACGACCACGATCCGGGTGATAGTGCCGACGATGTCGGACCCCGACTTCGTGACCTTGCTCGTCACGAGGGTTCCCATGTAACTCGGTACGGAAGTGGGCGGGGAACCACTATTGCCCGGGTTCGCAGTGAAGCTGGCACCGCAGGTCGGTGGGTTGCCGGGTTTGGTAGCGAAACCCTTGAAACCGTTCGGCGCTGCTCCGCCGCTGAGCGAGTTGTTCGACCCCCACTGCGCGCCGAAGAACGTGACCGGCGCCCCCGGCGTCGCACTGGCGTCGCCGACCGCGAACGCGCCGCGGCTCGGGAAGGCATACACGATGGTCGAGGCGCTGTCCGACGAGGCGAGGTAGTAGGCGTCCTGGGCGAACACCGCCTGCACGCTGCCGGGCCCGAGCGGCTGGGCGACGGCTGCGATGTCGCACGCCGCTCGTCCGGCCGAGTCGGTGAGGGCCGTGCAGCTCTGCGCCGCCGCTCCGCTGCCTAGGGTGAACGTGACGCTGCGCCCGGCAATCGCCGGAGAACCGTCGTCCTCCCGGAGCACCGCAGAGGCGTGCATGGTGCCCCCGTTGGCGATCACCGTGTCACCCGTGTACTGGAGCGACGTCTGCTCGCGCGTGACCGTGAAAGCCTTGGTGTCCGAGCTGGGTTGGCTGCCAGCGTCACCCGCGAAGGCCGCCGTGACGGTGTAGACGCCGGCCGGATCCTGCGGCGTGATGGTGCAGGATGCCTGGCCGGCCACGCTGGTGACCGCATCGCAGCTCTGCGACGCCATGGTGAAGTGCACCGACTTGCCGGCGATCGGCGAGGCGTCGTACTGGCGCGTGAGGGTTGCCGAGACGACGGTCGGATCGTGGAAGTCGCCCGACGGCGAGCCGTCGTAGATCAGGGTCGTCCTGGCGCGCTGAACGGTCTGGCTCACTGAGCCGGAGCTCGCGTTGTAGCTGCCGCCGGAGGGCGTGTACGTCGCCGAGATCATGTGCGCGCCGACCGTGAGATCAGCCGTGATGATCGATGCCTGGCCGGAGCCGTCGAGATTGAGCGGCGACCCGAAGTCGGTCCCGTTGTCGCTGAACTGGACCGTCCCGACCGGCGTGCCCGCTCCCGGGGCTACCGCGTTCACCTGCACGGTGAACGTGACCGCCTGCCCGAGCTCGGAGGGATTGAGCGAGGACGTCACGGCGGTCTGGGTGTCCGCCCGCTGCACCGTCTGCCCGCCGGCGAGCGAGCCGTTGCTGTCGAGAGTGTTCGGATTGCTGCTCGTGAACGCCGCGGTGACCGGGTGGTTGCCGACCGCGAGGGAGGAGGTGTGTACCGACGCGTGGCCACTCCCGTCGACGTTCTGCGGCCCGTCCAGGGCAGCGCCGTCGGCTTGGAATTGCACCGTCCCCGCCACGCCGCCCCCGCCCTGCCTGGCGACCGTGGCGGTGAAAGTCACGTCCTGCCGGTAACTCGATGGATTCACCGACGACCCGACCCCGGTGCTGCTCGGACTGGCCGGCGGCGGGTTCACATGTTGGCTCGCGCTCGGCGTGACCGGACAGGGACCGCTCGGGCCGACGAGTATCGCGTAGATCGTATGGTCGCCGAGCGAGAGACTGCTCGTGGTGAAATCCACGGAGTTGTTGTCTTTGAGCACGGCCGGAAACAAAAGGGCCGCCCCCAAAACCCCGCCACCCAGACCGTCGAAGAAGGTCACGACCCCCGACGGGGACGGCGGCAGATCCTCCGGGATTCTTGCGGCGGCGAAGAACCGGAAAGTGGCCGGCTGGCCGACCGTGCTCGGATTGTTCAGCGCCGTCAGCTGGCAATTGGTCGTGGGGCCGCTAGCGGCAGCCGGCGAGGCGAACGGGCCGAAAAACAGTGCGCTACTGACCAGGGCCCCCACAAGCACGTTCACGTAACCGACCCGAAAATGTTTGGCCATGCCGCGGAGTCTCGCGGTGTGACGCGCGCGCGTCAACAGGCCCCTCACCGACCACCTCACGCGCGGCTCGGCGGCCGCTGCCAGCTGACCACATCGACGCGGCTATCTGTTGCAACGCCACACGCTCGTGGGCGGCATCGAGGACAACGGGTCGACACGTCGTGCCCGGGTGCATCGCTGCCCGCGCTGGGACCTCCCTCTTCGCGGCATTTGAGGAAGTCGCTGAACCCGCCCCGGGAGAGCCGGGCGGCCGGCGACTGTTTCACGGCGTGAGGTCGCGGGGCACCGGATCGAGCACTGGGTCTATGCCCTGCAGAATCTCCATGAGCCTCACCGATCCGGTCCGCACACGCTCGTCCGCGTCTTCCTCGAGGACTCGACATGACCCGATGGCATCACTCAGCTCGCTCGCGTAGATCCTGAGCACTCGGTCGGCCGCGTCGCTGATGTACTGCTCCGAGTTGTCGTCCGCGGATGCGAGACCGGCTGCGATCACCCTCAAGCCGCCGGAGAACGCGTCCAATGGTGCGGTGCCATTCCAGGACGCGAACTTGTGCCGGTCGGTGAAGCGGTGGATGTTACCGACATCAGCGAGGAGCCGGGCCGCCCCAGCGGGCGCGATGCCGTTGACCTGCAGCAGTGGGGAGCCGCAGGTGGTCACAAGTGCGGTGAGTTCCTTCTTCAGTGTCTTCATCTTCCTGTCGATCGCCTTGAGCTCGACAATCAGCTCGACCACCTGCCGACGCCTTGTCTTGCTGACCAGGTCACGCTCGTGCGTTTCCCGGCTGTAGCGAAACCGAGGAATCCGCCGAGCGCGGCGCTAAGCACGATTGTCCAGAGGCCGTTTCGTCAGGCCGCGAGTGGGCCATCCGTCAGATCGTTGATCGTTCGCCGCTCCGATGTGCGCTCGCTTCGTGACAAGTTGTACCTCCGAGGACGGTGCTCTTGACGGGTCGTCGGGTAAGGCAGTCCCCCTGCACACGAGTTCAGGAAGCGCTTCCTCTTGGGGTCACGGATCGCACGGGTGATCTGTCAAACCACGACCCGTAATAGCTGAACGGGATGTCACGGACAGAGAAGGCCGTCCGGGTGGGACGTCATGGTGCCGGGGGCTCGCTCTCTGTCGGTCGGTTGAACTGTCGGTCTGTTGAACTGTCGATCGGTTGAACCGGGCATTGCGATGGTGGGTTGCTGAAGGTCGAGCTGCTTGGCTTAGTCCTTAACCGCGCCGGCTGTGACGCCGGCGGCGACGTAGCGTTGCGCGACGACGATGAGCACGGTCGCCGGTATTGATGCCACGACTGCGGTGGCCATGATTGCGCTCCATTGCTGGTTGTTGTTGCCTATGTAGTGGTAGATCCCCAGGGTGATGGGCAAGTGCCTTCCGCCGCCATCTAGGGTGTTAGCGAAGATGAAGTCCGACCATGCCCACAGGAACGCGAAGAGTGACACGGTCACGATCGAGTTTCGGCTGACCGGTAACACGATGGACCAGAAGCTTCTGAGATAGCCGGCTCCGTCGATTCGGGCCGCTTGAAGCAACGATTCGGGAATGCCCGACATGAATGCGGTGAAGATCAGCACTCCGAACGGCACAGCCAGGGTGGAGTCGGCCACGATCAAACCCGGCAACGTGTTGAGCACTCTGAGGTTGAGGAAGATGGCGTAGAAGCCCATCGCCATGATGATGCCAGGGATCATTTGTGCAATGAGCAGCACGAAACTGAGTGCACCACCGCCGCGGGGTCGTAACCTGGCGAGCGAGTAGCCTGCTGGTGCCGCCAGGAGCAACGTCAAGGCGACGGTGCCGAACCCGACCACGACGCTTGTGGCGATGTAAGGTTCCTGCTGGTGCAGCACGGCTCGGTAGCCCTCCAGCGTTCCGGGAACGGGGAACCAGTTCGGAGGCGACTTGCGGATATCCCGGTCGCGCGTGAATGACACGTTGACCATCCAATAGACCGGAAAGAGCATGAGGCCGGTCAGCACCAGACCGATTCCTGTCTTGAGCCAAGTCTTCCGTTGGCTCATGACTCAAGCTGCTTGCGTTGGATGCGAAAGTAGACGAATCCGAAGATGAGCGTCATGACGATCAACATGTTGGCCACCGCTGCTCCCGGACCGAACGCCGGTAGTAGGTTGCCGAAGCTCAGCTGGTAGGACCAGGTGGCGAAGGTCGTCGAGGCACCAGCGGGACCACCCCGTGTCATGATCCAGATGATGTCGAAGACCTTCAACGTGTACACAAGTCCAAGCAGCAACGTGACCGCGGTCACTGGTCGCAGTAGCGGGAAGGTGACGCGCCAGAATCTTTGCCAACCGTTCGCGCCGTCGAGCGCCGCCGCTTCGTAGATGTCTGGCGAGATTGCTTGCAGGCCGCTGTACATCAGCACCAGGTTGAACGGGATGCCTATCCAGATGTTGGCGATGATGACCGACACGAGCGCCCACTTGGGCGCGGTGAGCCAGTTGACCGGCGCGAATCCAAACCTGTGAAGCGCGGAGTTCACGACGCCGGAGTCGCTGTTGAGCATCCACGACCACGTCGATGCCGACACGATCAGCGGTAGTAGCCAGGGAACCAAGAACAGGGCCCGGAGCGTCGCGGAGAGTTTGAAGTGCTGAACGAAGAACATCGCCAGCCCGAGGCCGATCACGAACTGGAACGCGATGGACACCAGGGTGAAGATCAGGGTGTGGAGCAATGCTGGCGTAAACGTCGGGTCACGAATATCGATGCGGTAGTTCTTCAAGCCGCTGAACGGTGCGTGCCCATGTACGAAGGACCGCACCGTGTAGTTGCGTAGGCTCAGGTCAAGGCTGCGGTACAGCGGATACGCGTAGAACAAGAGAAGGTAGATCGTGACCGGGGCCAGGAACGCCCACGCCGCCAGCTGACTGGCGGCCGGCTTTCTGCTTCTATCGCGTGCACTGGGTGGAGGGACGGCCGCTGCCGCCCCTCCACCGTCGCGCTGCGACGGATGGGCTTGTATCCCTGTCGTGTCGCTCATCCGGTTATCTTCGTGGCTGCGCAGCCAGCCGTCCGCTACTTGCCGCCGGTTGCAGCTGCTGCTGCCGACTGCGCAGTCGACATCGCCGCGGTCGGTGACTTCGCACCGGTCAGAGCGTTCTGCACCGCCGTCCACAGTTGCTGAGAGATCTTCGGGTAGTTCGTGCCCAGGTTGTCGCTCGTGCGGCCCTTCGCCGCAGCCACCGCGCTGATCCACACCGGCAGTTGCGGGTTGGTCGCCTGCTTCTGCTGCACCGCCGCCGTCACGCCGATGTACCCGAGGGTCGTGTCGGTGTTGAAGGCATTATCCGCCGACGTCAAACAGCTGACGATCTTCTCCGTCGTCGGGTAACGCGATGTGTCCTTCTGCAACGGGATCGTGACAAACTCCCCGCCGGTCGGCGCCGGCGCCACCCCACCCGCCATGCTCGGAATCGGAATGATGCCGTACGCGAAGCCGGCCTTCTCCGCATTGGCGAGCTGCCAGGTGCCGTTCTCAGCGAACGCGTACTTACCTGTCGCGAACTCCGCCCACGAGGTGGTCTGCGTGTCTTGAATCGCCGCATTCGGGACATAGCCGGCCTTCATCCACGACGTCCACAACTGAAGCGCCGCGACACCTTGCGTCGATGCGAGATTGGTCAGGTTGGCCCCCGAACCCCAAAACCACGGCAGGAACTGGAAGCTGCCCTCCTCCGTACCAATCGCCGACAACGTGATACCACCCTTACCCGCCGCCTTAACCTTAGCCAGCGCAGCCGTCAGATCCGCCCAAGACTTGATCGTGCTCGGGTCAACTCCCGCAGCGCTGAGGATCGTCTTGTTGTAGTACAACGCGAGCGTGTTCGCACCGATCGGGATCCCGTAGGTCTTCCCGTTCAGAACCCCCGCAGCAAGCAGGTTCGGCGCAACAGCAGACGCGTCGATACTGTCCTGATCGTTACTGGCCAGCACACCCGCATCAGCCAACGTCGACACCACCGGATTGTCGACAATCAACACATCAGGTGAATTGCCCTGCTGCGCCGACAACAACGTCTGACTCAGCAACGCGGTCGTGTCATAGCCGGTTCGCTTAATCTTAGCCCCCGCACTAGCACCACAGCTGTTCAGCAGGTTCACCCACGCCGACCCCGCCGTGTACTGCGGATACGGATCAGAAATCGTGTAGGTGCCACCCGTTGCAGGCGGCGCGCTGCTTGGTGCGACCGACGAGTTGCTCCCCGCCGGAGCCGACGTCGCGGCCGATGGGGCAGACGGACTGCCTTGTGACGACGACGCAGTCGCACTGGGGGACGTAGAGCTTGAAGTGCTTGCCTGCTTCTTGCTCGACGAGCATGCCGAGTTGAGAAGTGCCAGAGCGAGACTCGCCGCGGCGATACTCGCCCATCGTTGCTTGGAGTTCATTTCTCTATCGTGACCTCTCGATCGAATCGGGTTGGCGACCTGGCTGGGTTTGCTGACTGTCTCGGCTACTGGCGGCTGGGGAGCCAAACTCGCATCGGCCCGCTCGCGCGGTTTGCCCACAGGAAGTACGGGATGGCGGTGAGCTGAACCGCCGTTTCCATCACCTCCCCGCGAACGGCCGGCCGATAGAGCGTGTCCTGGTCGCGTGGATACGTTCGGATGGCGCCGGAGATCCTGATTGCCTGCGCGCGAGGCCAGCTATCGATCGTGGTCAGTTGGAGCGGCTGATCCGTGTCGAGTACGACGGCTGCCAAGTCGACGCCCTCGTTGTCGGCCGCTTCAATGCAATAGACCAGCGGCCCTCGCTCGATCGCGACGCATCCGCGAATCGCATCGACTCTCGGATCGGCGGCCGTAATCTGCGCAGGCATCTCCAAGTCGAGAACGACCTTGTCGGAAGCCGCCCATACACGCTTGACGCGGAGATAGCCGCTAGCGGCGTCGGCTGCAACGTCCTCGCCGTTGACAGTCACGCGGGATTTACCGGCCCATGCGGGCGTGCGTAGCGATAGCGCCCAAGCGGAGGTCGTCGACTCGGTGATGTGGATCTCGACAGTGCCCGCCCACGGGTACCGCGTACGCATCGATAACCGAACAGTCCCGTTCGCTGTCGAAAGCTCGAGATCTGCGTCGGTGTACTGGTGGAGTTGGACGCCGCCCTGATGGTCGGTGGTTNNTGAGCCGCATGACGTTGGGCGGACAGCACGCGCACGCATACCACGGGAGCCGTCGTCCGGACTCTTCTTCGTCGGATGCCTGGTGCTCTTCACGAATCTGCAACGGATTGGAATAGAAGAACGAGGTGCCATCCGAACCGGTACTGGCCGCGAACCCGTTGTAAACGGTTCTCTCAAGGAGGTCCGCAAAGCGTGCCTCACCCGTTGCGAGCAGCAGCCGCCAGTTCCAATGGATGCTCGCGATCGCCGCGCAGGTTTCGCAATAAGCCCGATCCGGCGGCAGCTCGTA
>PLCK01000124.1:7865-8815 GCA_003134755.1 Actinomycetota bacterium
TCGCCGCGCCCGTCGCCGACGAAGATTCGCCGGCCGCGGGTGTCGATGAACTGTCTTGCCAGACTTAGGTACGCCTCATCAGCGCACACCCGATACAGCTCGACCAAGGCGGTCTCGACCTCGGGGTGTCCGTCATAGTCGTCGCGACGGCCGGATCCGAACACCGCGACCAGATGATCGGCGAATCGGATAGCGATGTCCAGCAGCCGGCGTTTGCCGGTCACCCTGAAGTCGGCGACGGCAGCCTGAAAGAGATGCCCTGCGCTGTAAAGCTCGTGTGATTCGGAGAGTCGGGAGTACCGCGCGGCGTTCGGCGTTCCTTGCACGCAACTGTTCAGGTACCCGTCGTCGGCCTGTACCTTCGACAGCAGTTGCGCGACCGAGTCGATGTAGCTGTCGAGGGTAGGGTCTGGGTAACTGGCAAGCGACCACGCGATCGCTTCGACCGTCTTGTAAATGTCGGTGTCGTTGAAGGCGAACCCCCTGTACGGCCCATCGGTTTCACCGACGATCCGTCGAAAGTTGTCGAGGTTGCCCGCCGACTCCAACGCCGAGATGCCGTACGGCAGGGTCGTCACCCGGTTACGCGCCTGCCATTGCCCCCACCAGCCGGTCGGAGCCAATCGCACGCCGGATAGAGGCAACGGCAACAGCCGCGACGCCTGTGTCGCGAGCCCTACTGGCCCAACGACGTGGGAGTTCGCGGTCTCGACGACGTTCGCAACGTGGCTCACGACAGATCTCCTGGCGTTCTTCGTGCGCAAGAATTCCTTCGTGCGGGAGCGATCCAAGGCAGGCAGGAGCGATGCACCTCGCCTTGAGGTGGCACAGGAATAGGAGGCGGATGGCCTCGCGGGGCGATCCGTGACCCGAATGAGGAAGCGCTTCCTCAACTCGTGTGCACAGGCTCGGCCTCACCCGACGGCACGTCAAGAGCACCGTCCTCGGAG
>PLCK01000288.1 GCA_003134755.1 Actinomycetota bacterium
GCCAACAGCATGGTCGACGGCGCCGACGTGGTCGACCTGCTATCCGGGCTGACCAGCGACTGCGCGCGGCTGCTCGACATCGCCTCCGCCGGGTTGCTGCTAGCCGACGGCCAGGGTGTCTTGCACGTGTTGGCCGCCTCGTCGGAACGAACCCGTGACTTGGAGCTCTTCCAGCTTCAGCGCGACCAGGGACCCTGCCTTGACTGTTTCCACACCGGCCAGCAGGTGAGTGTCAACGACCTCAGCCGCGAAACCACGCGATGGCCGCAGTTTGTCGCGGCCGCAACCGCTGCCGGGTTCGCCGCGGTGCACGCGCTGCCGATGCGGCTGCGCGGCACGACATTGGGCGCGCTGAACCTCTTCAGCGACAAGGCTGGCGCGCTCGCAGCTGACGATCTCGACCTGGCCCAAGCCCTCGCGCACGTCGCCACTATTGCCCTCGTCGCCGACAAGGCCACCAGCGACAAGGACACCATCAACCAGCAACTGCAAACCGCGCTGACCAGCCGCGTCGTCATTGAGCAGGCAAAAGGTGTTCTTGCTCAACTCGGCGGCCTCGACATGGACCAGGCATTCGCCGACCTGCGCCGCTACGCACGAGACCACAACGAGCGCCTCAGCGAGGTCGCCCAACAAGTCGTGTCCCGCAAGCTGGCGGGCGAGCAGCTACTGGACCACGCGACGGCCAAAGTCAGGTTGCGAGAAAGCCCGCGCTGACCAAATCGTTGACACAAACGTTGCCTGAGTTACGGCTGTTCGCCACACAACAACTGTCGTGCTCCTCGTGGCGATTCCGGTGGTCCTCAGGCGGTAGCGAGGTCGCCGATGGCTACCTTCTCGCTATGCGGGTGTCTCTGCCCGGCGGCTGCGGTTGCGGGACGACGTGGCGCCATGTTGCGCGGGCGCCGCAAGTGGGTACTGGGCGATCATGTCTTTGTCATTGCGCCCTGCGCATCTCAACCGCTACCGCGAGATTTGCGGCGGTGGTTGGCCGGCACGGCCGGGTGGGTCTGGTCCGTTCAGTGGGGCTGGACAAGGCGTTCACCGAGGGCGCGACAGCTGGGGACAATGCCAGCGAACAGTCATCCGAGCGTCGAGCCGCTGAGCTCGCTGACGACCTCGAGCGTCTTGGCCCGACATTCGTCAAACTCGGACAGCTACTCTCCGCACGCGCCGATCTGCTCCCGCCGGCGTACACGACGGCGTTGGCCCGGCTGCAGGACTGCTGCGAACCGTTCCCGTTCGCAGACGTCGAACGGGTAGTTCAAGCCGAACTTGGCGCCAGGCTGTCGCGGTTGTTCGTTGAGTTCGACAACGTTCCGATCGCGGCCGCGTCGTTGGGCCAGGTGCATCGGGCCCAGCTGCGCGGCGGTCGCATGGTCGCGGTCAAGGTTCAGCGGCCCGGGATCCAGGACCAGATGGCCAGCGACCTGGAGATCCTCGGTGAGTTGACGGATTTCTTCGACGCGCACAGCAAACACGCCAAGCGGTACGCCATTGGCGACGCGTTTGAGCAGTTCCGTGCGCTCTCGTCGCCGAGCTTGACTACCGCCGCGAGGCCGCCAACCTGGTCGCCCTGCGGGACGTTCTCCAGACCAGAACGCGCATGGTCGTCCCGTCACCGTTCGACGACTTCACCACCAGCAGAGTCCTGACAATGGAATTCATCGAAGGCCGCAAAGTCACCGATTTCGGTCCGCTCGCGAGGGTCGACGTCGATCTGCGACCGCTGGCCGACGAACTATTCGGCGCCTACCTCGAGCAGATCCTCAAAGCAGGTTTCTTCCACGCTGACCCCCATCCCGGCAACCTTTTAGTGACACCCGACCAGCGTCTCGCGCTTCTTGACGTCGGAATGGTCGGCCGGCTCGGCCCGGACACGCGCAAGCTTCTGGCCAAGCTCATGATCGCGCTGATGACCGCGCGCGTGGACGACATTGTGCGCATCGCCAGCTTGCTCGGAACACCCCAGGATGACTACGACGAAACGAAACTGGCGGCTGCGGTCAGCGATCTGATGGCGGTGGTTGCCGACTCGCTTCTGGCCGAAGTGAACGTTGGTGCGACGTTGATCGACCTGTCGCGTCGATCCGCGGACGCCGGTCTGCGGCCGGCGCGAGAGCTGGCACTGCTGGGAAAGACGCTGCTGAACCTGGAGACCAGGCCAAGCCGCCGAGTGCGGGCCAAGTCGGCGCCGTCACGCGCCACGACGACCGTCATCGCAGCGACCCAAGTGCGGGACCGAAACGGTTGTTTCGCGGTATCAAGTGCGGCTGGCCACACGCATTCGAGCAGGTCACGGGTCTGCTGGATGTGGCTGCCCGCTTCGGTGATCAGCTGCTCGCGCCGCGCACCCAGATGCCGCAGCCGTGCCCACGTCTCATCGACAGGTTCGGGCACGTAGCAGCGCAGCTGCGCGGTGAGCCGGGCGATCAGCACCGCGCCTTTCTCATCGGTCTTATCGAACGTCAGGTCTTCGGTGCGGCGCGCCCAAGAGGTCAGCATCGGTTGCACGCACACGAACGGCATCGACCGGTCCGCAGCCAACTGCCCCAGCACTCGCCACCGGTGCCCGGTCGGCTCACACGCCACCGTCACTCCCGCGAAGCCCTTCGCGGTGGCCTTCTCGGCTGCCCAGTCCAACGCGGCACCGAGGTCCCACGCCCGGCAACGGAATGTTTTGCGGGCCAGCACTTTCGAGTCATGGTCGGTCACCACGACCATCTGCTTCTTATCCGCCAGGTCGATCCCGACGATCGCGTTCACGACCGGCACGAGCTGACGTAACCGGGCCAGTCTCGCGTTGCGGTTGCGATCCCCCCGGGAGACACCATTACCGTTACTCATGAACGTCCTCCTTCTGCGTGGGACACCAAGCCCGTAGCGCATCAGGGGGACGTTCCTACGCCCAGCAACGACACGCAGAACGTCTTTCTATNNGCAGGGTGGCTACTTCGATCTCAGCAACGACGCAGCCGCAGCAGAGACGACCACGGGACGGTCGGGCCTTGAGCCCGACCGAGACGTCGGTGCGAGGGACACCTCGAGCCGAGCCGCCGGTCCGGACGCGACATCGCAGGTCGGTCCACTACCGCGCGGGATGCGCATCGACGAGCAGGTCACGCACCTGCTAGACCGCATCGAACCTACCCGGGCGGGGACACGCCAGGATTGTTCACGACACCAACGCGGCGATGCCGGTAAAAGGTGATCGCCAGTCCTGCGCTGAGTGCGAGGACAGCGACTAGCAGCCAGGGCCAAGGGTTAAACAGCTCTTCACAACCGCTGCTCAGCGCGTCGCGGCTGGTCCAGCAATGCTGCCCGGGACCCTTGCGATTCTGGTAGGCAACGAACCCAAACGGTCCGCTGACGCCCGACATCAGGCCTTCGAGCCCGCGGCGCGCGGGGTCGAACCTCAGCAGCAGGACGGCTCCCACCGCGGCCACGGGACCCGCCAGCAATCCCACCCAGGTAAATGATGCGACGATCACCATCGACCCGGCGAGCCCGACGACGGACCAGCCGACGAACCACGGCCAGTTCCGCGACGCCATCGCACCGGTCGAGCGCACGTTCCTCCGAATCCTGGAAACGCGTTCTGCGGGTGGCTTGACTTCAAAGTCTCACGGCCGCCCTTCAGATGGAGCACATGGTTCCACGTGCTACTTGTGGCTGCCGAAGGGGGCCCCGTCCAAGCCGAACCCACGCCGTCTTCTATGCACACAGGGGAACCCGATCGCGCGTTCGCATACCTGGCTCACGTTTGCTGATCGGCGGCAAACCTGAACGCACTACTCTCATGGGTTTTGTCGGGTCGGCTTTTGCGGCAGGCTCGGCATCGGTAGCGGCTGGCGGGTCAGCACNNTCAGCACTCCACTAATCGGACCCTGGAGGTCTTGCGGCAGACCGTGCGCCCGCTGGTCGTGAGGGGACCTGATAGCTGATGGGATGTCGCGCCCCAGTTTCTTGGTGAGCACCGGGCCATGAGATCGCTGGAGTCTCCTCCGCGCTGCTGACCGATGGTCGATGCAGAGAGGGGAGCCGGATGTTGTTCGTTGGTGATGATTGGGCCGAAGGCCATCACGACGTTGAGCTTGTCGACGAGACTGGTAGCCGGGTTGCTGTTCGGCGGTTCGCCGAAGGGCTCGCGGGAGTGACCGCGTTGCACGGGTTGATCGCCGACCATCTGCCCGAACCGGGACCGGATCTGAACCCGGGCACGCCGAATGTGGTGGTGGGTATCGAAACCGATCGGGGGCCGTGGGTCGCTGCGTTGGTCGCGGCCGGCTACCAGGTGTTCGCGATCAACCCGATGCAGGTGGCCCGCTATCGGGAGCGGCATTCCACGTCGGGGGCGAAGTCGGATGCGGCGGATGCGCATCTGCTGGCGGAGATCGTGCGGCTGGACCGGGCACATCATCGCCCGATCGCCGGTGACAGCCCAGACGCGGAGGCGATCAAGTTGGTGGCCCGCGCGCATCAGACGATGATCTGGGATAGGTCGCGCGCGGTGTTGCGGTTGCGGGCCGCGTTGCGGGAGTTCTTCCCCGCTGCGCTTGATGTTTTCGTCGACCTAGACGCACCCGATACTCTTGAGCTGCTCGGCAAAGCACCCGATCCTGATAGCGCCGCGCGGCTGTCACGCGCCACGATCGCGGCCGCGCTGACCCGGGCGCGGCGCAAAGACGTCGCCACCAAGGCGGAGCGGATCCGTGAGATGTTGCGCACCCCGCAACTGCGCCAACCCGCGGCGGTGCAAGCCGCCTACGCCGTCATCGTCGCCGGCGACGTTCGCCTGATCGGCCAGCTCAACGATCAGATCGGTGAGCTGGCGCAGGTGGTGGGCGAACATTTTGGCCGGCACCGGGACGCTGACATCTATCTCAACCAACCCGGTCTCGGCACGATCCTTGGCGCCCGGGTGCTCGCCGAGTTCGGCGATGATCCGCACCGATTCATCGACGCGAAGGGCCGCAAAAACTACGCAGGCACCTCACCGATCACCAGGGCGTCGGGAACTCGGCGCGTCGTGCTCGCCCGCTACGCCCGCAACCGGCGCCTCGCAGACGCCGTGCACCAATGGGCTTTCTGCGTGATGCGCGGATCACCGGGCGCACGCAACTACTACACGGCGATGCGCGCCCGCGGTATCGGACACCAAGCCGCGATCCGGCAACTGTCGAACCGGCTCGTCGGCATCTTGCACGGCTGCCTGAAAACCGGCACTCCCTACAACGAACACACCGCCTGGGACCACCACAACCAAGCCGTAGCTTGACAATCCAGAACATGGGATGTCTGCCGCGACGCGCGCTTTACGGTTCGGTCGACGTTGACGACGAACTGAAACAGGCTCACTTTGTTCAGCGGAGTTCATCAGTCGCGCTCGAGGCGTCGTCGTGTGCCGCGCTGCCACCAGTCAAGCGGCGCCGCGGAGTCGTCAATCAGACTGGCTACGAACTCCATCTGGGAGCCACCTGCCCAGCAGAACTTCCACAACTCACGAGCCGACCGGTGGTACTGGTAGAGAGCCGTGTCCATTTGTTCGGCGTCACCATCGGTGCGGTAACGATCCAGGGCGATGCCGACATGCCCGATGAGTTCACGCAGACGAGTCGTAGTACGCAGCAACACGTTCCTGCGCGTTGCGGCGTGTGCTGCTCACGCCGCAACGCTAAGCCATGTACGCGAGACCGGGCCACCGCCGCCGGACGTGGCGCTCGTCCTATTTCGAATTGCTGCACCGCTGAGAAGCCGCCGATTGGTACCAGAACGACGATCTGTTGCCGGGCGAACGAACCGTGCTGTGGGCACTGTCGGCCCGCTTGGAGAGCCAACTCGTTGAGCCGATCGACCCGGTCCACCTTGATCTCGTCGATCAAGCCTGACAGCGCGTATGCGAGCTCGGCGAGAGCTAAGCCGACACGTCCGAGAATCGGCACAATTGAGCGACCGTCATCGCAGCAAAGTAGTGCGTTAGTTGCGCGGTGCCGGGCGCGGCTTCTCGGCTGCCAGCCATGTGCTGCGGCCCACGATCGTCGAGGACGCGATGGTTGATGGTGCGCCTCGGGTCGACCCGGCGGCGGTGCGAGGACGAGAGGGTGCCTGCGCGGCTGTAGGTTTCGATCCTTATCGGTTTACCGATCGTGGTAACGCCGATGTCGCTGCCGGACATGTGGATTGTGTGATGGACGATGGTGCGTTCGAAGAGCTTTACGCTGCCCAGTATGGCGATCTGTTGCGGTACGCCCTTCGGCGCGTACAGGAGCCGGCGGACGCCGCGGATGTTGTCGCGGAGACCTGGGTAATCGCTTGGCGACGGCGCGGGGACCTGCCGCCCAACTCCGAGCGGCGGCTGTGGCTGTTCGGCGTCGCTCGTCGGGTGCTCGCCAACCAACGCCGTGGCCAGCTGCGCCGGTCGCTGCTCGCCGACCGGCTGCGCGAGGAGTTGGACGCAACCGTCTCTGACAGCTTTCCCATGGATGGCCATGCTCTTGACGCGCTGCGACAGCTGTCGCCGGAGGATCAGGATCTGCTCGCGATGAGGGCGTGGGAGCAGCTCACCGCCGATGAGATGGCCACCATTTTGGGCTGCAACCCCGCCGCCGTGCGGGTGCGACTGCACCGGGCCCGCCGGCGCCTTCGAGCCGCGTTGGGCAATGAATCGCCGGCCCCCGCTGGGCCGCCGCGAGGTGTCGCGGATGGGCCGCAATGGATCACCCAGGAGACCCGATGAACGAGATGCAGCTGTTGCGCAACGCCGACCCCGCCGCCGGGGCCGTTCCGACCGGAAGCCGGGCCGAGCTATTGAGGGCAATACGCCAAGACAGCGCGGCGAGCGACCAAGCACGTCCGCGCGTCGTGCGTTACGACGCGAGCGCGGACAACCCCAGTGTGGGCCGCACGCGCCGACGAATGTGGGCGGCCGCAGTAGTAGTGGCGGCACTGGTGGCCGGCAGCGTCACCTGGCAGGTGCTTGGCGTCGGTCGGCCAGGCGGCGCCAGCACCGCAGCAGCGGCCGTCCTCACCCGGGCAGCCGATGCTGCGATCGGCGCGCGAGACCCAGCCCTTGGACCCAACGACTACCTGCAGATCACCACCAAGGCGGTCTACTCCGTGACAAGCCAAGCCGCCGGACAGCAGCCGCTGTCGTGGCTCGACCAGACAACCAGCCAGGAATGGATTCCCGGCGACCCGTCCCGTGACTGGGTACAACGGCGCGAGGCTGGCATCCCCTACAAGTTCTTCAACACCGGCGACCAGGCGCGGGCCGCGGCCCATGGGCAGCTCGCCGCTCCACGAGCCCCAGAACTGCAGCGTGCTCACAACGGTGCCTTCTACGGCACCACCCCTGGCAACTGGCAAGCACCTACACCGTCGTTCCTCGCCGAACTCCCGCGCGATCCCCGGCAGCTGCTCCAACGGATCTACCGCGACTCCAAAGGCGAAGGCCAGTCCAAGGACGGCGAGGCGCTGGTTTTCATCGCCGACCTGGTCCGCTGCGGCTTCGTACCCGGCGACCTTCGAGCCGCCCTATTCCGGGCAGCCACCTACATCCCCGGCGTCAACGTCACCGACAAGCAAGCCAACCTCGACGGCCGTGTCGGCACCGCAATCGGGCGCGACGAAGGCAACACGACGCGCCAAGAACTCATCTTCGACCCCCCAACCGGCCAGGTCATCGGTGAACGCGTCATCGCACTCGACGCGAGCGGTACCGGCATCCCGTCCGGTGAAACCATCGAGTTCACCGCGGTCAACACAACCGTGGTGAACAACCTTCCGACATCCGCGCTCCACCCCTGACAACGCCGGCAGCCGCGACGCGCAGCAGATATCAGGGGTGAACACTGGCGCGATCCCGCGGCCGACGACGATTGCGTGCGCCAACGATCTTGTGGTGGGCACGTGGTGGGCACGGACGTGTCGGCACAGCGCATCACCCGGTGGTTGTCGGCGAACGCGATCATGGCTTTGACCTGCGCAGACGCGATTTCGCGACACTCGACGCCACCGGCTGATACCAGGCTGACGCGTCTCTTAATCTGCGGTGTCGACGGGGTTCAAGTCCCTGGCGGCGCACCACTGTGATGTCTCGAGACATCGTTAGCACCTGTCTCGGGACATAGTTCACACCCTCGGGGCTTGTGGTTGGTAGTCGCGGGTCGGGTCGAGGGTGAGTTGGCGGATGAGTTCGCCGGTGTCTTCGGTGATGATCCGGATGTCGAGCTCGCGGATGAGCATCAG
>PLCK01000205.1 GCA_003134755.1 Actinomycetota bacterium
AACCGCTTCGGCGGGTACAGCGCTGCCGAGTCGACGCCACCGGAAAGAATCCGGCCGGACGCCGGTGCGGCTGTGTTGTACGCGCGCCCGAGGCGTGTGATCGAGTCAAGCAGGACGACGACGTCGTGACCGAGTTCGACCAGCCGCTTCGCCCGCTCGATGGCGAGCTCAGCGACCATCGTGTGGTCTTCGGCCGGCCGGTCGAAGGTNNGACCGCTGCATGTCGGTGACCTCTTCAGGCCGCTCGTCGACGAGCACGACGATGAGGTGGCACTCAGGGTTGTTGCGGGTGATCGCGTTCGCGATCGCCTGCAGAACCATCGTCTTGCCGGCCTTGGGCGGCGAGACGATCAGGCCACGCTGGCCCTTCCCGATCGGCGCGACCAGGTCGATGACCCGGGTCGTGAGCTGGCCGGGATCGCCCTCGAGCCGGAGCCGGTCCTGGGGGTAGAGCGGCGTGAGCTTGCCGAACTCCGGACGGGCCTTGGCCTTCTCCGGGTCGGTGCCGTTCACGGTGTCGAGGCGAACCATCGCATTGAACTTCTCGCGACGTTCGTTGTCCTTCGGCTGCCGGACGACGCCGGTGACGGCATCACCCTTGCGCATGCCGTAACGACGAACCTGCGCCAGCGACACGTAGATGTCGTTCGCGCCAGGCAGGTAGCCCGAGGTGCGGACGAACGCGTAGTTGTCGAGGATGTCGAGGATGCCGGCTACCGGCACCAAGATGTCGTCTTCACTGACGACCGGCTCAGCCTCGCTGCCGAATCGCTCACGACCCGGGCCGCGCGCACTGCGGTTGCGCTCGCGGAAACGCCCGCGGCGGCGGCGTCCGCTGCTATCGAACTCGTCGTCGTCCCGGGCCTGGTTGCCCTGGCCCTGGTTGCCCTGGCCCTGATGGCCCTGCCCAGCCTGACCTCCCTGGCGGTTCTGACCGCCCTGACCGCCTTGGCGCGGCCGGTCACGGTCGCCGCCCTGGTAGCCCTGACTGCCCTGGCCGCCCTGACTGCCTTGGCCGCCTTGGCTGCCCTGATAGTTCTGGTTGTTCTGGCCCTGCTGGCTCGGCTGCTGGGCTGACTCGGTCTGCCCGCCCGCCGAACCGGCTGCGGCGCCCTCTGGGCCGCGATCGCCACGGTCACCCCGGTCACTCCGGTCACCCCGGTCCCGGTTACGGGTGCGGTTCTGGCCACCACCCTGGCGCGACTGGCCGTCTCGCGCCGGTTGGCCGTTCTGGCTGCCGCGGTCGAGCTCGGGCGCAGCGTCTGATGCCACCGCCTCGGCGTCCGACGTACGCGGGCCAACATTTGCCGGAGCGTCAACAATTTCGGGCGCACTGGCGGCCGCGGCGCGGCGTGGGTTGCGAGGCGGACGCTGGGCGTCCGGCGGGGAGCCGGCGACCGCGGTGGTGCTGTCCACAGTGGTCGTGGCAGCGGTCGTGGCAGAGCGCTTGCCGGCACCGTTGGAGCTTGACTGCTGGCCGCCTTGAATGGCTGCGATCAGATCGCCCTTGCGCATCGCGCCGGTGCCACTGATGCCCATGCTGGCGGCGAGCGCCTTCAGTTCGGGGAGCACCATCGCGGTCAGGCCGGTTCCGGCCGATCGGCGTTTGGTGCGCGCGCCACCGTTGTCGCCATCAGAGGTCGAGGCGAGCTTGGGGGCGTCGGTTGTTTCGGTCACGCGGATCCTTTCGGAGAGGTCCATCGCGTAGGAGTCACTGCCCGGCACAGCCGAACATCTGATCTCGCGAGGGACCAACTTTCACACTCGCCCGGCGGTAGGCCAGGGCGGTTCCAAGGGAGCTGTGGCGATAGCCACAGCGGTCGGGAGCACCAGCATTGCCAGCCTGCTGCTCGACTCGACCTCGAGGTTCAGTTGTCGCCCGAACGCACCCGAGCGGCACTGGAATCGAGGGTCGACACGCGAAGGATGACCGGACTTCTAGCTTGCGGGACGGATTGCCCCGGTAGCCGGGATGCCGGTCAGACCGGCGCGTCGTGGAGAGCGAGCACCCAGACCAACAAAGGCGGCTGGTGCGATATCACCCTAGCACCCCTCAACCGGCCGTTCGTCAATTCTGTTCCCATCGGCCCGGCCGCTCGCTCCGCCGGCCTCAACGGTCGAGCGGCGGTCTCAACNNCGGCAAGACGCGTGCGCCCTCGGCGTCGACGGCGAGTGGCATCGCCGTGAACCACCGGGCATCCAACTCCGCGACCTCGGCGGCTTGCCCAGCGGTTGTGAGCGCAAGGACTGTCGGTCCAGCCCCGGATATGACGGCCGCGATGCCCGCCGCGCGCAACCGCGCAACCAGGGCGGCGCTACGCGGCATGGCCGGGGCACGGTACGGCTGGTGCAGCGCGTCTTCGGTCGCCACCAGCAACAGATCGGGACGCCGGGTCAGCGCCTGCACGAGCAGGGCCGCCCGGGCCGCGTTCGCCGCGGCGTCGTGATGCGGCACGAACTCGGGCAACAACTTGCGCACCTTCGCTGTCGACGACCTGGTGTCGGGCACGAACGCCACCGGCGCGATGCTCTTGTCGACGTCAAGACGAAGCGACCGACTCATAGGCCCGAGTGGGTCATCTTCGGTCCAGGCTAAGGTGAAGCCGCCTGAGAAGCAGGCGGCGACGTTGTCGGGGTGTCCTTCGAGCCTAGACGCGAGCCGCAGCATCGCGTCGTCCGGCAATCTGTCGATTCCTCCGAGCACCAGTTCGCGGGCCGCGAGCACGCCCGCGACGATGGCGGCGGCCGACGATCCCAAACCGCGGCCGTGCGGTATCCGGTTCGCACACACGATCTCGAGACCGCGCGGCTGGCCGCCGAGCACCTCAAAGGTGGCTTGCACCGCGCGTACAACGAGATTGCGCTTGTCGCGCCGGACGTCGTCGGCGCCTTCACCTGCGACGTCGACCGCGAGCCCCGACTCGGCGACGCGCACGACCACGTCGTCGTAGAGCTGCAACGCGAGACCGAAGCTGTCGAAGCCCGGACCGAGGTTGGCGCTCGTGGCCGGCACCCGAACCCGGGCGGGCGCGGCGCGAAATGACACCCCCACTTAGTCGTCTCGCACTAGTCGT
>PLCK01000010.1:0-27901 GCA_003134755.1 Actinomycetota bacterium
GATCAAGGGTGCCAGAAGGCCCGCGGCCTCAATTTGGGAGGCGATGCGACGGAGATGCCCAGCGAGCCGGATCGCGCCGCCGGCGTCTGGCGATTCGGGCTCGGCGGCTGGAGCGACGATGAGGGAGAAAGGCACCGTACCGTCGCCTTCCAAATGGGTGATCACTGCCCGAATCATTCGCCAGCCATGGACTTGGCAGAGGCGAATTCGCACGTCGGTCCTCGCGTCGGTCGTGGCCCGGGCGAAGCCAAGGAGCAGCGCGGCAAGGTCGCTGCCATGCGTGAGCTCAATGAGGGACCGCCCGATTAATTCGGCCGGCGGCCGGCCAACGACCGCACCGGCATTGGTGCTGATATGAGCGATGCGCCAGTGGTCGTCGAGCGTGAGCTGAGCGCCTTCAAAGTCGGATCCGGCTCGGCTCCAGGGCGCTGGAGCGGCGACCTCCTGAACCGCTGCTTCCTCGGCCTCTTGGATCTCGGACGCGATCCAGAGTCCGAGATCGGGCCCCGTGCTGGATCGGACGGCCCAGCCGGTCACCTCGAGTTCGACCATCGAGCCGTTCGGTCTGTGGAACCGGCGCCGGCCCTTGATGCCGTCGAGCATCCGTTCCCGAACCAGCCGGAACGTCTGAGCCGCTTCGCGCGGCCGTTCGGTGACCGAGAGGTAGTCGAGGCCCGCTGCTTCCTCGGGGGTTGTGCTCAGGAGCTCAGCTGCGCGGTCCGACATCTCGACGAAGCGAGTGGTCGACAGCTCGACGAGGCCGATCGCCATGGGGCTGCTGCGAACGGCCTCCCGCCACATCGCCACCCAGCGGGTGTGGCGATCTGCCCATCCTGTTGACTGATCCATCGACTGCTCCATGACTCTGCTGGTCCTAATTGTCGCTGCCGATTGCCTCCCGTGTCAAATGACAGTGTCTTATGACATACTCCCAGGGACGAGCGCGCCGATCGCGCCGTTGCGTGGAGAATGGATCTATGGCTTCGTCTCGAATCGGAGGATCGCTCAGGTCGGCGCGAGAGCGCAAGGGCTGGACTCGCGAGGCGCTCGCATATCACTCGGGCCTCAGCTGGGCGGCGATCGCCCAGATCGAATCTGGCCGGCGCCAGCAGGTCCGAGTCAGCAGCCTTGTGGCTCTCGCGAGTGCGCTCGGGATCAGCGTCGACTATCTCGTCGGCGGCGAGGCGACCGTATCTCCGCAGCTCCTCGGGCACCGGGTCCTCATCTACGGGTCGGAGGATGAGTACCTCGCCTCCGCCGTCCCGTTTCTTTTGGAGGGCATCGCGCGCTCCGAGGCTGTCCTGTGCGTCCCGACGAAGCGGCAGGGCGACCTGCTCCATGACGCGCTCGGGGTCGACGCGCAACGCGTTGAGTTCCTGGACTCGTCGGAGTGGTACCGCTGTCTTCGTGCCGCCGCAGACGGATACCTCACGTTCGTGAAGGAGCGATTCGAGCGCGGAGCCCCCTGGATTCGGATTCTTGCCGAAGCGGTGTGGGCGGGACGCTCCGACGCCGAGGTTGTGGAGTGGTTCCGGTACGAATCGATTGTGAATCTGGCGCTCGCGTCATCCCCCGCAACCATCGTGTGCTCGTATGACGCACGATCCCTGCCCGACGCGGTCCTCATTGATGCGCGTCGCACCCACTCGGAGCTTGTGGCGGCCGGCCATAGCACCGCGAGCCTCGCGTATCGAGAGCCCATCGACTTCATGCTGGGTCCGGGCTGACCCAAGCCGCTACTCCCCGGTCTGCCCGTCGACCGACTCCCGGATGAGATCGGCATGGCCGTTATGCCGCGCGTACTCCTCGACCATGTGGCACAGAATCCAGCGCAGGCTGGGTGCCCGACCGTCTTGCCAGGGGCGCTTGGCGAGCCGGTCCAGCCCGCCGTCAGCCAGCGCCTCATCCACCAGGGAGCGCGAGCGGGCCACTGCGTCCTGCCAGAGTGCGCGGAGCTGGTCGGGGGTGTCGTTGGCGGCCGAGTGCCAGTCCCAGTCGGGGTCGGCGTCCCAGTCGGCGGAGTCCCACGGCTCTCCGAGCGGCGCTCCACTCAGCTTCGTAGTGAACATTTGCTGGTCGGCTCGTGCGAGGTGCTTCAGTAGACCGCCGAGGGTTAGCGACGACGTGCCGATGCGGGTCTGCAGACCTGCAGAGTCGAGGCCGTCGGCCTTCCAGCGGAACGTCGTGCGAAGGCGGTCGAGCGCGCCGACGAGGTGCTCGGCCTCGGTACCGGCGAGCGGTGGTTCCCACGGGTAGTCAGTGTCGGTCATGGCGCCAGCGTACGACGTCACTGCGTTCACCCGCTCCGTCCTGCGGATTCCCCGGCCATGCGCCCTTGTCCACAAGGCGTTGCCGGATTTCCCATTACCCACAGTCGAAATCAGATTCCGGATCTTGTCGGTGACCGTCGCTAGATTCTGTATTGCAAGGCGACAAGGGGGTGCGACCGGTGAGTGACCTCGAAGCGTTGGCATGCGCGATCGATGACTTGCAGCGGCGTGACGTCGGTGAGTTGCCCGACGCAGTCGCGTGTGCGCAGGTCGTTGCATTGCGCCGACAGATCGACCGACTCGAGTCTGTGTTCACTACCCGCGTTGGGGTCGTGCACACGCGTGGCGCAGCGGCCGCCGAGGGCTACGTGACGACCGCCGCATTCCTGCGGCACACGTGCCGGCTTACCGCCGGTGTGGCGCGCTCTCGCGTCGACGTGGCGCTGATGCTGCAAGAGACACCTCTCGTCGCGGAGGCGTTCGCTGATGGCGCGATCTCGTACGCGCACGTCGTGATGTTGACGACAACTTTGAGGGCGTTGCCTCCGGAACTGGCGGCCGAGGCGCTGCCCGTGCTGGTCGAGGCTGCGACGCTCCTCGACACCGGCCGGCTGGCACAGACCGCGAAACGGCTGCGGCACCTGATCGATCCCGACGGGCAAGCAGGTCTCGACCAGCGTCACTACGAGCGGCGTTGGCTCGAGGTGGCCGCGACCTTCGCTGGAACCGTCGCGGTCAACGGCCTGCTCGACCCTGAGTCCGGCGCGATACTGCTGACCGCTATCGACGCACTGACGGGCCAGCCCGCCGCTGACGACGAACGCACGGCGGCGCAACGTCGCGCCGATGCTCTGGTCGATCTCGCCCGCATCGGCCTCGACCACGCCGACCTGCCCGATGCCGGGGGCGAGCGGCCGCACATGCTCGTCGTCAGCACACCCGCCTCGCTGCGCGGCGATCTCGGCGCCCCGCCCTCTGAACTGAATCGGGTCGGTTCGATCGGCACGGAGACTGCTCGACGGCTGTCCTGCGACTCGATTGTCACGCGGGTCGTTACCACCGAGCCGAGTCAGCTATTGCGGGCCCAACCGGAGCACCCAGCTGGCTTTGAACCTGCGGAGCTCTTCCGACCGCAGCCTGACCGGTCGCTTCGGGGAACATCCGACTAACTGCTGATCGGGCGCAAGCCCGAACGTCCGCCGGGTCCCGAACCTGACGGCTTGGCGTGGCTCACCGACTACCGATCCGCGGTGAGCTTGCCACCGTACGAACAGCGGCTGACCAAGCTGCTGCTCGATGCGCTGCCGCCGCAGCTTCGCGGACCTTGCCAACCGCTCGACGTGGGTCGCTCCGAACGTCTGGCGACGCCAGCGATGCGCAAAGCGCTCATGATTCGAGATGGTGGCTGCGCCGCGCCGGGTTGTCACTGTCCGCCGGGCCGGCTCGAGGCTCATCACATCCTGCATTGGATCGACGGCGGTGTGACGGCCGTGTGGAACCTTGTGCTGCTTTGCCGCCGTCACCACCGCTTCGTCCACGAGCAGGGCTGGCAGATCACGCTATTCCCCGATGGCACTATCACGTTCACTCCGCCGCTGGCCCTCACCGGCTAGCCAGCGGACGGATCGACCGTCGATGCAGAGTCGAAGACGGTGGATCTCGGAAGCCGACTGTCGACGGCAGTGTGAATCGTGCGCATCATTGGGGGCATGGTGAACAGGGATCGTTTGTGACCGCGCGGCCTGACGCGTATCGGGCAGCTCTCGCTCGAGCCGTTGCGCACACCGACGCGTGGCTCGCGTCGATGTCCGACCGTGCTGTCGGGCCGAGTGCGTCGGCGGACGAACTGGTCGGTGCCTTCGGGGGAGCGTTGCCTGATGGCCCGACGGACGCCGCGGAGGTGATCGATCTGCTCGCTGCGACTGCCGAACCCGGTCTGATGGCCATGCCGAGCGGCCGGTTCTTCGGCTGGGTCATCGGCGGCACATTGCCCGCCGCGCTGGCTGCCGACTGGCTGACGAGCGCGTGGGACCAGAACACCGGCATGCGTTACGGATCACCCGCCGCCGCGGCAGCGGAAGAGGCCGCCGGGTCGTGGGTGCTTGATCTGCTCGGCCTGCCGGCCGGCGCCGACGTCGGCTTCGTCACCGGCGCCACCATGGCCAACTTCGTCGGTCTCGCCGCGGCTCGCCAGCATGTACTCAGCAAGGCCGGGTGGGACGTCAACCGATCCGGCTTGACGGGTGGCCCTGCAGTCCGGGTGCTGGTGGGTGCCGAGCGACACGACACGGTCGACCTTGCACTGCGCTATCTGGGGTTGGGCGAGCCGACACCTGTCGCTGTTGACGAAGAAGGTCGCATTCAACCCGACGCGCTCGCCACCACGCTTCGGGCGGGCAGCGGTCCGACCATCGTGTGCCTGCAGGCCGGAAACGTGCACTCGGGCGCGTTCGATCCGCTTGCTGCCGCGATCCAGTTGGCGCACGAGCACGGCGCGTGGGTTCACATCGATGGTGCGTTCGGCCTTTGGGCTGCCGCCTCCCCGAAGCTGCGGCATCTTGTCGACGGGCTAGCCGACGCCGACTCCTGGGCCACCGACGCACACAAGACGCTCAACGTCCCGTACGACTGTGGCATTGCGATCGTGGCCCGACCGGAGACGATTCGGACAGCACTCGGCGTCCGCGCGAGCTATCTCGTGCACGCCGATGGCGGCCCGGGCGATCCGTTCGAGAAGGTGCCCGAGCTGTCACGACGCGCGCGCGGCATTCCGGTGTGGGCCGCGTTGCGATCACTGGGTCGCGACGGCGTTGCCGATCTGGTCGACCGCCTGACCAAGCATGCCCGGAGCATCGCAGCCGGCCTCGAGACCATCGACGGCGCGCAGGTGCTCAACGATGTCGCGTTCACCCAGGTCTGCGTCGCGTTCGAGAACGACGAACGCACCCGGGCCGTAACGGCTCGCCTGCTCGCCGACGGGACGGCGTGGATGTCCGGATCGCGATGGCGCGGGCGAGACGTGCTGCGCGTGTCGGTGAGCAACTGGTCGACAGACGATGACGATGTCGCGGCGTCGGTCGATGCGGTACGCCGCGCAGCCTCTGGCGGCTAGCTGGCGGCCCTCTGTGGATCGCGCGCATCGAACCGCTCTCGGGCCGCGAGCACTCGATCCATGTGCTGCTCGGCCCAGTCTTTGATCGCCTGGACCACGGGGAGCAAACTCGCACCGAGCGGGGTAAGGCGGTAGTCAACCCGCACCGGAACGGACGGCGTGATCGAACGCACGACGATGCCGTCGCGCTCGAGGTTTCGCAACGTCTGCGTCAGCATCTTCTGGCTGACACCGGCAATCGCGCGGCTCAGTTCGCTGTACCGCTGCTCACCGCCCGCCAAGGCCGAAAGGGTCAGGGCCACCCACTTGTCGGCGAGCCTGTCGAGCAGTTGCCGGCTCGGACAGGCGGCAAGGAACGCGTCGTATTCCTCGCGTGCCTCGCGGCGCCGTTGCGCCGCTGATTTGGTCATCTGCTCACCTCTCCGTGAGTAACGCACTCCTGGGTGGCTACTTCCGAAAAGAGAGTAGCACTCCATAGGGTCGTACCATAGCCGTTCAAATGAGAGGACATGACATGCGTGCAATCGTCGTTCGCCAGTACGGCGGACCAGAGAACCTGGAAATCGCCGACGTCCCGACTCCGGAGCCTGGCACCGGCGAGATTCTCATCAAGGTTGCCGCGGCAGGAGTCAACCCGGTCGACGCAGCGGTGCGGGCGGGATACTTCGGCGGGAGGCTTGGCGACCGACCCACCACTGGCTTCGGGTGGGACGTCGCCGGCACCGTCGAGTCGACGGGTAACGGCGTCACCGAGTTCGGCCACGGCGACAATGTCATCGCGTTGCTCAACGCCGCGGCGGTCGAGCTCGGCACGTACGCCGAGTACGTCGTAGTACCTGCCAACGCGGCCGCGTTCGCGCCGTCATCCGTCGAGGCTCCGGCGGCTGCAACCCTTCCTCTGAACGCACTCACGGCCGATCAGGCGTTGGACCTGCTCGCCCTCGAGCCCGGGCAGACCGTGCTCGTCACCGGGGCGGCGGGCGGCGTCGGGGGATACGTCGTCCCACTCGCGAATCGGCGTGGACTGCGAGTTGTCGCCACGGCCGCTCCGGCGGACGAACTGGCCGTGCGCGGTTTCGGCGCTGACGTGTTCGTGCCACGGACAGAGAGCTTGGCGGACGCCGTTCGCAACGCCGTCCCCGGTGGTGTCGATGGCGCCGTCGATGCGGCGCAGATCGGTGTCGCCGCGCTGGACGCCGTCCGCGACGGTGGTCGGTTCATCGCTGTGACCGACCCGTCCACCCCCGAACCGGCCCGCGGCATCACCGTTTCGAAGGTGGACATTCAACCCGACGGGCAACGGCTTGCCGAACTCGCGCAGCTGGTCGATGCGGGTGAGCTCACGCTGCGGGTTGCCACGACGGTGCCATTCGCGGACGCCGCAGAGGCGCACCGGTTACTGGAGAAGGGCGGCCTCCGCGGTCGCATCGTGCTGGTGCCCTGAACGCGACCAGCGTGGCCGCGCAGGGCGGTCAGTACTTGCCGCCGGTCGGCGCGACTGGGCTGGTCCTCGTGATGGCCTTGCCGCCAGGAGCGACGATCCACCACAGGCCGCCGGACAGATTCTTGCCCTGGCCCTTGGCGTCACCAGGCGTGGTGTCGGACTTGAAGTAGTACAGCGGGTGCCCGGCATACGTGACTTGGGTCGTGCCGTCCGTACGCTTCGTCGTCCCGACCATTGCCAGCTGGGCCTGGCCGGCGACCTGCGGCGTCCCGTTCGTGACGAGTGGCGGCCAGTACGTGGCGCATGCGTTGTAGCACGTGGAGTCGGTCGACTTGTCGGCAGCGAACAGGTAAAGGGTGTTGCCCTGTGCGTCGGTGAGATGTGCGCCCATGGCGCCGGTCTTGACGGCGATCGACGCCGCGGCGCCGCCGGCTGCCGCACTCGCGCCGCCCGCCGCGGGGGCCGATGCGGCCGCGGACGCCGACGGTTGTCCTGCAGTGGCAGCTTTCGGTTTGCTGCTCGCGCAAGCTGAGAGTGCGAGTGCCGCCACGATCACGCCGCTCGCCGCGCTGATGCTCGGACGGGCGGTCCGGAATCGATTCATGGCCTGCTCCTCGACGTAGTGCTGCTCGCTCACCACTACGGATGCCACACCGCGGGCGTTCAAATGCGAGCTGTCGAGGCGACTTTGCCGTTACCGCTTTGGTATGTAACGGTCGACGAATTCGTTGCGGAACTTGCCGGTGGGGTCGTAGCCATGTGCGAGCGCGGCAAACGCAGGGAGCCGTTCATACAGCCGGGCGATGGTCTCGGGGGCGGTCGTGTAGACCTTGCCCCAATGCGGCCGGGCGTCGTACGGCGCCAGCTGTTGTTCGAGCCCTGCGACCGCGGGCGTGACCGCGTCGATGTCCTTGATCCAGGTGAAGTGGATCGCGAAGCTGTCACGCCCGTAACTCGGGCTCAGCCAAAGCTGGTCAGCCGCGATCGTGCGAAGCTCGCACACCTGGAGCAGCGGGGAAAATTGGTGCCGAATGGCATCGACCGCATCGAGCGCAGCTGCCGCAGATTCGCGCGCGACGAAGTATTCCGTCTGCAACTCGTCGCCGCTGCTTGGCGTGAACCCGAGCCGGAAGTGCGGCAGCCGTTCATGCCACGGACCCGGGACGCCGAGTTGCTGGGTCGTACTGGCAGCGTCTATGCCGGGCACCGGATGAAGGTCCACCTCGGCTGCGCGCAGGCCCATCCAGCCGGGCTTGGTGTTTGCCGGTTCGTCGATACGCCGCTTCACCCAGACCTGCTCGATCCGTGACTCACGCCAGGTGGTGAAAAGGCTGACGCTGTAGGCCGCATTGACAATCTCGTCGAAGTGCTCGTACAGCTGCGGCAGCGGTAGATCCTCGTAGACGTACTGCTCGACGTCGAACGCCGGCACGATGTCGAGCGTGACGCTCGTGACGATTCCGAGCATGCCAAGCGCGACCACCGATCCAAGGAAACCGTCGCTGTCGGCGTCCAGTGAAATGAGATCGCCCGTCGCCGTGACCAGGTCGAGGCCGCGAACCGCCGTTGCGAGGTTGCCGTTCTTAGGCCCTGATCCGTGCGTGCCGGTCGCGCAGGCACCCGCGACCGAGATGTGCGGGAGCGACCCCATGTTGTGCAGCGCATAGCCATGTGCGTTCAGGTAGCTGGCGACCTCGCCGTACCGCAGCCCGGCGGCGACCGTGACGGTCGAGCGCTCGGTGTCGATCGTCATCAGCGGGGGCAGTGCCGCGAGGGACACCAGATCGCCGGCCGAGTCCGCGATGGTGTTGAACGAGTGCCCGCTGCCGAGTGCGCGGATGTGTTCCGCGCCGGCGACGACGCGCCGTAGCTCGACGACCGAGGTCGGGTGATGGGCTCGATGGGCGCTGAACGTGATGTTCTTCGCCCAGTTCATGAGCTGGTCAGGCATTAGGCGGCCCCCTTGTGTCGGGGTCGCGAGCCTAGCGGCAAAATAGAATCATGGAATACAGACAGCTCGGTGCGTCGGGCCTGCGGGTATCCGCGCTGACTCTCGGAACGATGGGCTTCGGTGGTACCGGCTGGGCCGCTGTCATCGGCACTACTGACGTCGAGGGCGCTCGCCGTCAAATCGCCATGGCGCTGGACGCCGGGGTGAACCTGATCGACACCGCCGATGTGTACTCNNTCTTCGACACGGCCGACATGTACGGCGTGGGCCGCAACGAGGAGCTCGTCGGGCGCGCGCTGCGCGGCCGGCGTGATGGCATCGTGCTCGCGACCAAGTTCGGCAACGTGCGCGGCGATGACGGCAGCTTCAGGGGCGTGAACGGCAAGCCCGCGTATGTGCGCGAGGCGTGCGAGGCGAGCCTGCGCCGGCTCGGCACCGACTACATCGACCTCTACCAGTTGCACGAGTGGGACGGCCAGACGCCACTGCACGAAACGCTGCAGGCCCTCGACGACCTGGTGACGGCCGGCAAGGTGCGCTACGTCGGGGCGTCGAACTACGCCGGCTGGCAGCTCATGAAGGCCCTCGGCATCGCCGATCGGCACGAGCTGACGCGTTTCGTCAGTCAGCAGATCTACTACTCGTTGCAATCCAGGGACGCCGAGCAGGAGCTGGTGCCGGTCAGCGTCGACCAGGGCCTCGGCATCCTGGTATGGAGCCCCCTCGCGGGCGGCCTGCTGTCGGGCAAGTACCGGCGCGGCGTCCAGGCGCCCGCCGGCAGCCGGCACCTCGGCGACTGGAACGAACCACCCGTGCACGACGAAGACAAGCTCTACGACACCATCGACGTCCTCGTCGAGATTGCCGACGGTCACGGCGTCAGTGCCGCTCAGGTCGCGTTGGCCTGGTCGCTCGGCCGCCCGGCCGTGACGTCTCTCATTGTCGGCGCCCGGACCGAGGAGCAGCTTGCCGACAACCTGAAGGCGGCTGACTTGACGCTGTCCGCCGAGGAGCGCAAGCGTCTCGATGACGTGAGCGCTATGCACCTGACATATCCGCACTGGCATCAAGCCAACACGTCGTCCGATCGACTGAGCGCCGCCGACCTCACGCTGCTAGGCCCGCACATCTCCCGCTGACCTCAACGCGCCTGGTGTAGCCAGCGGTGATCATGCAGTTGTTGTTGCGACTCGCCGACGGGCAGTGACAACAACTGCATGATCACGGCGTGGGCCCGGGCCGGGGTACGGCGGGATTCGGCCTGCGCCAATGTCGCCGTCAGCCCTTAGCCTTTGCGGTATGGAGAAGCGGCGACCCGGGAGGGATCTCGATGGCTGACGCCGACGACGTGCGCCGGATCGCGTTGGCGCTGCCCAACGTCAAGGAGATCGAGAGCGAAGGCTTCGACTTCCGGGTGGCCAGCAAGGGGTTTGTGTGGTCCTATCCCGAGCGCAGACCGGGGAAGCCACGGGTGATCCGGACCGACATCGCGGTGCTGTTCGTCGGTGATGAGGGGGAGAAGCAGGCTCTCCTGCTCGGCGAGCCTGACGTCTTCTTCACGACGTCCGGCTACGACGGCTGGCCGCTCGTCATGCTGAGGCTCGCGGAGGTCGACGTCGAGCGCCTCGAGGAACTTGTGACCGACGCGTGGCGGATGCGTGCGCCTGACGCGATCGTCGCCGACCTCGACGACGCTGACGACTTTTCGAACGCCTAGGTCGGACGGCGACGGGTGACCGCGTAGAGGGTGGCGGCGACGAGCAGCCCGACGACGACCAGGAAGAGCGCACTCTCGACCGTCTGCATGAACCAGAAGTGCGATGCCGGTTGGTAGCTGAGCTTCTCCCGGATGCTGAGATTGTTGACGGTGGCGCGGCAGGCGTCCATGTTCTGGAAGTGGATCTCCGTCGTAGTTCCTGACGATGCACCAGTCCCAGATCCAGGTGCCCTGATCTCCTGCAGCTTCGGGCAGTAGTGCTGCAGGATGCTGAGGTTTCCGTTGCCGGTCGGAAGGGCGTGGCCGGCCGCGTCGGTCACGGTGACGCCGTGCACCCAGTCGGTTGATGCGACGGCTGGCACGAGATCCTGCGGGCTGCCCTCCGGCATCCGCGAGACATCGGTGAGCGCGACCGCGAACGTGTGGGACGCCAGCGGCGCGAAGCGCCATCGGATCCAATGGATCGGGATGCGCAGAGCGGCGTACACGACCAGGGTCACCGCCATCGCCGGGATGGTTCGCCGAATGATGGCGCTCGCGGCAACCCCAACGGCGAGCGCGACCAGGATGCAGGCAACGGGGACGAGTCCTTGGACGTCGTACCAGGTGCTGTTGTAGCGGCCTCCGAATGCGGCGGTCAGCGGGTCGAGGGTCCAGGTGGCGAGCAGGCCGAGAAGAAGTGCGGCAGCCGCGATGGCACTGAAGATCAGCGCGATCTTGACGGTGATCCAGCGCAGCGGGCTGATCGACTGCGTCCAGGCCAGTCGATGGGTGCCGGCTTCGTATTCGCGGGAGATGATTGGCGCCGCCCAGAACATACCGGCCAACAGTGGAATCGCGACGAGCGCGCCCGTGAACGGCGGGATCGAGTGGAAGTCGCGGTGCAGGCTCTCGAGCGCAGCGCTGCAGTCGCGGCGAGCCCGCATGCAGGCGGGCAGGCTCAGACCATTCGCCCGACTTCGCGCAGTGTTCCCGACAACGATCATCGCGGCGCCGATAGCAGCGACGATGAACGCGCCGACAGTTAATTCAGCGCGGTGTTGACGCCAGGTCGTCCAGATCATCTCGTTCCCACCTCCTTAAGCCCCGCCGGCACGTCTGCCGCTGGTCGCTCGAGGTAGGCCAGCACGAGCTCCTCCAGATCGACCGGGCCGACGGTCAGTGCTGGATTGAGCAATGGCTCGTTCGTGCGGACGAGCAGCCTGGAGTGCCGTTCGTGGTGCGACTCGGTGAGCACCTCGACGCCGGTCGGCATCCGTTGCGTGTCCTGCGGCGAGCCGGTAACCCAGTGGTGCTCGCCGAGCAGCCGGTCAAGCTCGCCTGCGAGCCGCAGCCGGCCGTCGCGGATCACCACGAGGTGATCGCAGACCCGGGCAAGTTCACCGACCAGGTGAGACGAGAGCACGACGGTGATACCGGTCGCGGCCGCACTGTCGAGCAAGGTCTTGAGAAACTCGCGGCGAGCGAGCGGGTCGAGCGCGGCGAGGGGTTCGTCAAGCAGGAGCACGCGCGGTCGCTTGGCCACGGCGAGCGCCAGGGCGACCTGCGCCCGTTGCCCTCCGGAGAGGCGACCCGCGCGCCGATCGAGCGGTACCTCTGCCGCAGCGAGGCGTTGCCGAGCCAACGCGTCGTCCCATGATGGGTTCATCGCCTTGCCGAATCTGAGCAGGTCGGCGACCTTGAACTCCTTGTAGAGCGGGTAGTCCTGGGCGAGAAATCCAACGTGGGCAAGAAACTCGGGCTTGCTGCTCGGCTCTTCGTCGACGACGCGCAGCTGCCCTTCGGAAGTGGGAAGCAGCCCGACGAGCATGTTCAGCAACGTCGTCTTTCCCGCGCCGTTCGGGCCGACGACGGCCGTGATCGACCCTGGTGGCAGCGCCAGTGTGCAATGCCGCAGCGCCCAGAAGTTCCCGTAGCGCCGTCCCGCGTTGACCGTGTCGATTGCCGCGCCGACGGCTTCGTCGGGAGCCGCGCTCATGCGGTCTCCTCGATACTAAAATCCCGCATCGTGGCGCGGACGACGTCCATAATCCCGTCTTCATCGAGCCCGGCCGCCCGCGCCGAGACGATCCAGCGCTCCAGACGACGGCTCAGTGCCGACACGGATGCAGGAGTCGACTGACTCAGGCTGCGCGCGATGAACGTGCCCTGACCGGGCCGGCCAATCACCAGGCCTTCGTGCTCGAGTTCCTTGTAGGCCTTCTGCACGGTGTTCGGGTTGATGGCAACGCCGGCGGCGACCTCATGAACAGTCGGAAGCTTGTCGCCCGGCTCCAGCCACCCCAGCCGCAGCGCCTGCTTGACCTGCTGAACGAGCTGCGCGTACGGCGCGAGCCCGCTCGTCGTATCGATCCGAAAGTCCAACATGAGGGAACGGTAGCTTGCCTAGGAACATAGGTAAAGACTTTCACTAGGCAAATAGTTAAGAGATCTTGGATCAGAACGGCGGACGCCGGCACGTCGTGAACCGTCACAGCCCCCAGAACGGACCGTCGAGGCCGACCGAACGGAAGTACGCGGCGGCGGTCATCGGGTCGCGGCGTTGGTAGCCGCGGTCGAGGCGCCGGTCGTACCAGCGCTGCGCAAGTCGCCACAGCGTGGCCAGGTCCATCGTGTAGCCGCGCGCGTTGCCGGTCGTCGCCAGCCATGCGTCGACGCACGTCAACGAGCAGAACAGTCGCTGGTTGGCGCACGTGTGCACGACGTCGTCCCAGATCTGAGCTACTGGCACGAGGAAATGCGCGACCTGGTCGCCGGCAGGCGGTTCATCGCGCCCGACGACCCAGGCGTGCGCGCGGTCGCAGTTCGGGCACGTGGTGGCGACCAGCACCTCGTCGTCGTCCGGTAAGAGATTGGGCATAGCGAACGAGTCCCACGCGCAACCGCCCCACCATAAGTGGCGCTTGCCGGCGACCGAGAAGCCGAGGGGGATCGAGGTGAACGGATGCGCCATCACGATGTTGTCCGCGTCGTCGAGCACGATATGCCGGGACGCCGCGAGCGCACGTAAGCCGTCGCGCACCGCGCGATCATCCTGGCCGAGGGCAACGGCGAGTTCGGCGACTGAGCTTGCGGCGGCACGATTAGCGAACCGCAGGTAGATGGCTAGTCGGAGGTCTTCGAGTTCGGCGTCGGTCACGAGAACCACGCTAGGGTTTCGAGGCGGCGCTGGGTAGCCGCACCAAGATGGCAGCAGCGACCGCGGTGAGCACCGTCACCATGGCGGCGAGCGTGACTGTCGCCGTGAGCAGCGTGGTCGTCGTGATAAGAATGCCGGCGCCCACTACCGGCAACGTGGTGCCGACGTACGCGACCACGAAGAACGTCGAGAGGACCTCGCCGCGGCGCCGCGGCGGCGCGATCGCGTTGACGGTTTGGATCGCAGCCCTGAACGCGAATCCGGTGCCGACTCCGCCGAGCATCGAGCCGACGATAAACAGCGGCAATGACTTTGCCGGCAAAGCCACCGTCATCAGTGTCACGCCGACGGGCATGATGCCGAGACCGATGAGGGAGGCGCTGCGGTTCGACCGGCCGATGGCGAGTAACTGGCCGAGCGTCCCAGCGGCAAAGGCGAGGAACGCCACCAAGCCTGCGGTCTGGTGACTGTGATCGCCGAGTCCGGCGGCGAGAAAGCTGCCGACGAGTGCGGTGATGAAGCCGAGCAGCGCGAATCCGACGAAGCCAGCGATGGCTGCCGCCGCGAACGGCACCCTGATCTCACGCGGGACGCCGAGGCGTTGGGGTTTGATCCCTGCGCGCAGGCCCCCGCGCTGGCCCTTGACAGTGTCGGGAACCGCAAGCAGGACGAGTGCAGGTACCAGCAGCAACGCTGCGGCAATAAATGGCAGCTCAGTGGGCCGTGCGAAATGCTCGGCCAGCACGCCGGAGATCAGCGGTCCGAGACCAAGTCCGCCCATATTGGCGAGCGTCGCAAGCAACGAACCGCGGCCCTTGTGCGGGTGCAGTTCGGTGATGTACGCCGTCGCGGCGCCGGTAACAAGGCCTGCGGAAATACCTGACAGCAGACGGCCGGCGAATAGGGCGGGCAAACTGACGTTGGACGCGAAGACCACCGCGCTCGCGGCACTGAACGCCATCGCAGCGAAGAGCACGGGCTTGCGCCCGACCAGATCTGACAGCCGGCCGAAGAGCAGCAGCGCGGCGAGGACGGCCAGCGCGTACGCGGCGAAGATGACGGTGATGAGGAACGGCTTGAGATGCAACCGGCCGGCGTAGATCGCGTAGAGCGGCGTCGGCAACGTGGTCGCGGCCATGACGACCGCCATCACATACATCGCGACGAGCGTTCCCGTGACAGGTGCCGTGATGCGAAAACCTTGCGGTGGTGGCCGATCTGTCATTCGGTTCGAGACGGCCGGGCGGCCGGTTCACGGCCCAGCGGCTGCGAAGGGCGGGGGAGGAGCGGTGAGCGCTTCGCGATCTTGCGCACCGTTGACTCCCCAGATTGCAGCGTGAGTTCCTCGCCGGCGTGCCGGAACACCACTTCGTCAGCGCCGTCGCGAAGCGAGTACGTCACCTCGTCATGACTGACGTCGACCTTCAGCCGCGAACCTCGCCAGCGCAGGTTGAAACACAAACTGCTGATGTCCTTCGGAAGGTGCGGATCGAAGCTGAGCTGGTTGGCCACGTCGCGCAAGCCGCCGAATCCTGCGACGAGCGCGACCCACGCGCCGGCAAGAGAGGCTATGTGCAAGCCGTCGCGGGTGTTGTGATGGATGTCGTGCAGGTCGATCAGCGCCGCCTCGTACGCGTAGTCGTGCGCGAGTTCGAGATGGCCGACCTCGGCGCAGATGACCGCCTGCACATTCGCAGACAGCGACGAGTCGCGCACGGTTCGCGGCTCGTAGTAGTCGACGTTGCGGGCCTTCTCCTCGTCGCTGAAGTGACTGCTGAACGTACACATCGCGAGCTCGAGATCGGCCTGCTTGATGACCTGCCGGCGATACAGCTCGAAGTACGGCACATGCAGCAGGAGTGGATACGACTCGCGGGATGCTTCGAAATCCCACTCGGGCAGGTTGGTGAAGCCGGCGTTCTGCTCGTGGATCCGCAGCTCAGCGTTGTACGGCAGGAAGACCGCATCGGCGGCGGCCCGCCACCCGGCAATCTCGTCGGGACTCACCCCGAACTGGGCCGACAGCTCCTGGTGCCGCTCGGCGGCGTCGGCCGCGACGTGGAGATTGTGGCCGGCCGCAAGGTTGGTATAGGTGTTGTCGTCGGCGAGAGCGCTGTACTCGTCGGGTCCGGTGACGCCCGCGACATGCCACTTGCCGTCGCGGCCGTAGTTTCCGAGTGACATCCACAAGCGTGCCGTTTCCGCCAACAGCTCGACGCCACCTTCGATCTCGACCGACTCGTCGCCGGTGATGGCGGTGTAGCGGGCGAGCGCACTGGCGATGTCGGCGGTGATGTGCATGGCCGCCGTGCCCGCGGGCCAATAGCCCGAGCACTCCTGGCCGCGAATGGTTCGCCACGGGAAGGCCGCGCCGCGGACGCCGAGCATCTGGGCCCGTTGCTTGGCCAGCTGGAGGGTCGAATATCGCCAGCGCAACGCGTGCGCGGCGGCCTCCGGCTTGGCGTAGGTCAGCACGGGCAGCACGAACGCCTCGGTGTCCCAGAAGGTATGGCCGTCGTAACCAGGGCCGGTCAGGCCCTTCGCCGGAATCCCGCGCCCTTCGGTGCGGGCCCCGGCCTGCAGGACGTGGAAGAGCCCGAAGCGAACCGCCTGCTGAATGTCGTCGTCGCCTACTACCTCAACGTCGGCGGCGTCCCAGAAGTCGTCGAGATAGCTGCGCTGCTCGGCGAGCAGTCCGTCGAACCCGACCCGCCGGGCCACGACCATTGCGCCTGAAACCTGGTCGCGCAACGCCTGCTGGGTGCGCACGCTTGACCACCCGTAGCCGACGTACTTCACGAGCCTCAAAGTCTGACCCGGTTGCAACGTCGCCACCGCGGTGAGCCGGGCCCAATCGGGCACGACCTGAGTTTCGACGTCGAACTGGCCGTCATAGTCGACGGTATGTGACATCGCAGCAGCGACTTGGAGTTTGCTCGCCTTCGTGCAGTGGACGAGGACGACGCCACGTTCGGTGATGGTCTGGTCGACGGCCTCGAGCGGACTCGTCATCGCCGCGGCTTCACGCGGGTCGTCGCTCATCGTCGGCGTTGCCTCATTCGCGACGAGCTCCGACTGCACGACGATCTGCATCGGCGAATCGACAGCCTCGACCTCGTATTCGATGGCCGCAATCGCCCTCTGGGTGAAGGAGACCAGCCGGGTCGACTTGACCCGGACCCTCTTGCCCGCTGGCGAAATCCATTCCGCTTGACGCGTCAACGTCCCGGCCTGCATGTCGAGCACCCGCTCGTGGGAGACGAGCGACCCGTAGCGCACGTCGAACGGCTCGTCGTCGACGAGAAGTCGGATGAGCTTGCCATTCGTGACGTTCACGATCGACTGGCTGGATTCGGGGTTGCCGTACGCACTCTCGGCATACGGGAGTGGCCGCAGTTCGTAGAACGAGGCCAGGTAGGTGCCGGGGATGCCGTGCGGCTCGCCCTCGTCGAGGTTCCCGCGCAGCCCGATGTGGCCGTTGGACAGCGCGAACACCGACTCCGACTGCGCGATCAGGTCGAGGTCGAGCCGGGTCTCGCGAACGGTCCACGGCTCGACCGGAAAGGGCGCGTCTTTGATCACGACGCCGACCCGTCGAGCAGCTCGGTCAAGGATCGGACGACGACGTCGGCACCGTGCGCGCGGAGCTGCTCGCCGTGCGCACTGTCGAGTCTGTTGACCCCGATGACACAGCCGAACGAGCCGGCTCGGCCGGCTTCGACGCCCGCGAGCGCATCCTCGAACACCGCGGCCTGCCGAGACTCGACGCCGGCGCACTTCGCGCCTGCTGTAAACGTGTCGGGCGCGGGCTTGCCCAACAGGTGCTGCTGCTCGATCGCGACCCCGTCGATGCGGCCTTCGACGAATTCGTCGAGCCCGGTGACGCTGAGAACCTGGGCGGTGTTCGCGCTCGACGACACGACGATGCGGCGCAGACCGGCGTCCCGCACGGCTTTCAGGTAGGTGCGTGCGTCTTCGAACACCTTGACGCCGTCGGTCTCGATGTGGCGCAGGAGCAGCACGTTCTTGCGGTTGCCGAGGCCGTTCACAGTCTCGGCGTCCGGACCGTCGTCGGGCTTGCCCTCGGGCAGCTCAATGCCGCGACTCTTCAAGAAGGTCCGGACGCCGTCAGCTCGCGGTCGTCCGTCGACGTACTGGCCATAGTCGTTGTCGGAGTCGAACGGGACGAACGGTTCGCCGGTGCGCTGTGCGCGCGCCTGGAGGAAGGAGTCGAACATCTCCTTCCAGGCCGCATCGTGAACCGCGGCGGTGTCGGTGAGCACACCGTCGAGATCGAACAGGCAGGCCGTCACCTGGTCGGGCAGTCCGAGCATCGCCACCTCCGCAGTCGATCATCGACATACCCGCAGCGGCAGCGTCTCACGCGACCCGAGACGCGCAGCGGCGGCGTCCGGCTTCGCGTTCGGTCAAGAGGCCACGGGCAGGTGCCGAGTTCCGGGCACTAGCATCAGCCGCGTCGGTTCCGCGGAGTGGGTTCGGGAGGTCGGCATGGCGGGCATCGTTTCGCCTGGATTCTTCGGACGTCGCCGCGACGCCAGCCCGCGGCTGCCGCCGGGCCAGTACCTCGTGCGCGACTTCCCGGTGTTGTCCGCCGGGCCGACGCCGCGCGTGAACCTCGACACCTGGGAGTTCCGCATCGCGACCGAAACGGGCGAGAAGCGCACCTGGGACTGGCCCGCGTTCCAGGCACTGCCCGCTGACGACGTCACCGTCGATCTCCACTGCGTCACCAAGTGGTCGAAGCTCGCAACGTCGTGGCGGGGCGTGTCCGTCGACACCCTCCTCGACGGCATCGAGACGGACGCCGAGTACGCGCTGGTGCACGCCTTCGGCGGCTACACGACGAACCTGCCGTTGGCCGACCTGCGGGGCGGCAAGGCCTGGGTCGCCTACGGCTACGACGGCGCCGACCTCACGCCCGAGCACGGCGGTCCGGCTCGGCTGCTGGTGCCGCATCTCTACCTGTGGAAGTCGGCCAAGTGGGTGCGCGGCATCGACCTTCGGCGCACCGACGAGCGCGGCTTCTGGGAGCAGCTCGGCTACCACAACTACGGAGACCCATGGCTCGAGCAGCGGTACTCCGCGGACTGAGCTGGCGGGTCGCGACCGTGGTCGGCGTGCGCGACGAGACCGCCGCGGGCCGTACGATCGTGTTCGAGTTGCCCGGTTGGCCAGGTCACGCGGCGGGCCAGCACGTCGACGTTCGGCTTACTGCCCCCGACGGTTACTCGACGCAGCGGTCGTACTCGATCGCGTCGGCACCGGGCGGTGACCTGGTCGAGCTCACGGTCGAGCGATTGCCGGACGGCGAGGTGTCGCCGTACCTGACGCAGGTGCTGTCAGTCGGCGACCAGATCGAACTGCGTGGTCCGATCGGCGGCTGGTTCGTGTGGGACGACGCAAGTCCCGATCCGGTGCTGTTGATTGCCGGCGGTTCAGGGGTCGTGCCACTCGCAGCGATGGTCCGCGCTCGGTTCGCAGTCGGCAGCTCGGCACCGTTTCGGCTGCTGTATTCGGTGCGTGATCCGGCGTCGCTGCTGTTCGGCGCCGAGCTGGACCACTACCAGCGCACCGATCTTTCATTCGGCGTGCACCTCGCGTTCACCCGCACCGCGCCGGCCGATGTGCCACGACCGGTCGGGCGTATCGATGCTGCGTTTCTTACCGACGCGACCGCCGGCGGTCCGTTCAGCGCGCCGGACGCGCCGGCCGTCTTCGCTTGCGGCCCGACCGGATTCGTCGAAGCGGTCGCCAACCTGGTGGTGGCCGCCGGCCATGAGGCCCGACGTATCAAGACCGAGCGGTTCGGACCCAGTGGGAGTCAGCGATGAGCGTCCCTCTCGACGGCAACGCGATTGCCGGAGCGCTCGGCGAATTGTTCGCGGTCGACGTCAGCGTCGCAAGGTTGGAATGTGGTGGCTGCGGCATGGAGGGCGTCGTCGCCGAGGTCGTGGTGTACATCGACGCGCCCGGAGTCGTGGCGCGCTGTCGGGCGTGTGACAACGTGTTGTTCCGGCTCGTACGCGCGCCCGATCGTGCTTGGCTCGACCTGCGGGGAGTGGCCTACCTCCGCCTGCGCACGACGTCCACCTGAACGGGCTCACCGGTGGCGCTGCGCGTCCGTGGCCTTGGGCGTGAGCAGCACCAACGAGATCTCCCGTTTAGTTTTCAGCTGATAGCCGCCATACCGAGGGTGATCAGCGACGATCCGCGGCCACAACCGGTCTCGCTCCTCAGCAGTCGCTACCCGAGCGTGCATGCTCTGCCGTTGCCTTCCACGCCTGGCTACCTCGACGTCCGGATCGGCTTCGAGGTTCAGCAGCCAGGCGGGGGGCCTGTCGTCGCCGCCGCGGGATGCGACGACGACGAGCGCGGCTCCGTCCTGCAAGGGCGAGGTGAGCATGACGCTGCGCCGTCGACCGGTCCTACGGCCGGTCGTGGTGAGTTTCAACGCGGGCATGTCCGCGACCTGCCAGCCCTTGCGCCCGCCGCTGACCGTAATCAAACCGCGATGGACCGTGTTCATGGTCTTGAAGAACAGATCGCTCGGCATGCTCGGATCCTGCCCTGGGCTGCGTTCCATTGAACGCGGGGGTCAGGCCGATGCATTCTGGTTCGGCTCGCCCTTACCTGCAGTGATCAAGCCGCACAGGCTGCTGTTGATGTAGAAGCCCCACGCGTTCGAACAGTTGTCGAAGCATTCGAATTCCGGAACCAGGCCCTGATGAGTGAACCGGATCTCGGTTTGGTCGCCGTTCTTGGAGATGTCGAACGTGATGACCGTGCCCTGCCACTCGGTCTTGTCCTGGACGAAGCCGAGGTAGCCGTCCACGACCTCCCAGGCGATGCGCTTGCCGGGAACGGATTCGGTGATCCGCTGCTTGCTGAGGTGAAGGTCCTCATAGCGATAGGTGAACTCGTCGCCGAGTCGCTCGGTGTTGCCTTCGATCTCGCCGGACCACCAGCCGCGGACGTCCTTGATGGCAGCAAAGGCTTCCTCGGGCGTTCGATCCACGGTGATGGTGGTCGTGAAGCTGCTCATGGCGTCACCGCCACCGGGGCGACGAGGGTCGCGAATTCGCGTTCGAGTGCCTTGGTTGCGCCGCCGTGCCAGCTGTCGGCAATCGATGCGGACATGGGGTCGGGGAAGATGTCTTCCTCGCCGGCGTCAACTCCGTCGAAGATGGCTCGGGCGACCGACGACGGCGACGCCTTGGGCACGTCGAAGTCTCGGGACATCTCGGTGTCGACCGGGCCGGTCAGGACAGCGTGGACGCTCACACCCGGGGCGGCGAGCAGCGCGCGCAGCGATTGCGACAGTGAGAACGCGGCCGCCTTGGAGACCGAGTACGCCGGAATGTTGGGCAGCGACGCAAAGGCTGCGATGGACAGCACGTTGACGATGGCTCCGCGAGATTGCGTCAGCAATGGCAGGAAGGCCTGTGTGACGCCATAGGTGCCGAAGAGGTTCACGGCCAGGTGCGCTTCGAGCGCGGCCCGATCACTCAGGTCGTCGAAGAGCCCCACGCCGGCGTTGTTGACGAGGACGTCGAGAGACTGAACGGCGTCGACCGCCGCCAGAGTCTGAGCGTCGTTGGTGACGTCCAGAATCAGCGGCGTGACCCGTTCGTCTGGGTGGGTCAGGGGTCGGCGGGTACCTGCATAGACGCGCCGGGCGCCTCTTCGCAAGGCCTCCTCGACCAGCGCGTGCCCAATGCCGCGATTGGCGCCGGTGATCAGTACGGTCTTGCCTTCGATAGTCATCTCGTTCTCCTTGGTGGTTCCTTTGTGGAGTGGTTCCTTTGTGGAGTGGTTCCTTATGGACGCATTCACAGGGATAGACACGGTGCCTGCGCGAAACTGGTCCCGTCGAGGGCGACCAGTTCTGCTCGCGGCCGGTGTCAGTACTGAGAGAGACGGTTGGTGACGGAGGTGGCGGATGTCGGCAGAGCTGCTCCAGCGGGCGCGGGCCGGTGACCGAGATGCGTTCACGGCCCTGGTCGACTCGCACCGCGCGGAGCTACAGGTGCACTGCTACCGCATGCTCGGCTCGCTACAGGACGCCGAGGATGCGCTGCAAGACACGCTCCTGGCGGCCTGGCTCGGGCTCGACGGCTTCGAGGGCCGCTCGTCGATCCGCACGTGGCTGTACCGGATCGCTACGAACCGGTGCCTGAACCTGCTGCGCGGGTCCGGGCGGCGGCCGATGGCCGCGGTGCCATTGCCGATATCCCCGCCCGAGCCGACCGCGCTCGGTGAGGTGCCGTGGCTGCAGCCCTATCCCGACGTGCTGCTGGAAGGAATGTCCGATCATGCGCCGGGGCCTGAACGGTTGTACGAGTCGCGCGAAGCGATCTCGCTCGCCTTCGTGACCGCCGTCCAACTTCTCCCTCCAAATCAGCGCGCGGTGTTGCTGCTGCGCGACGTGCTCGGTTACCGCGCGCGTGAGGCCGCCGAGCTGCTCGGGCTGACCGAGGACGCGGTCACCAACGCGCTCAAGCGCGCCCGCGCGACGATGGACGCGGCCCGCCCCGTCGGCCCGCCACTGCCGCCACTTGGCGGGCCGGAGGAGAAGGAACTGCTCGAACGCTTTGTCGCGGCCTTCACGAATGACGACGTCGACGCGCTGGTCGCATTGATGACTGACGACGTCTGGGTGCGGATGCCGCCGTTGCCGTTCGAGTACCGGGGGACCGCAGCGGTGCGCCGCTTCTTCACGGCGACGGCAGCCCACCGCCGTGGCATCGCCCGCCTGGTACCCATAGCGGCGAACGGCCAACCCGCGTGGGGTGAGTACCGCCGAGACGCCGTCACCGGGGGACTGCACCTCACTGGAGTCGAAGTGGTCGGCATTGCGGGCGACCTGATCTGCGAGATCACTCGGTTCGAGACCACAGTCGCGCAGTATTTCGGGCTGCCCCGCACGCTCGACTAGCGCGCGCTTGCCCGGCGTCCGGCGAAATCGGCTGGGTCTCGTGTCGGTGCGCTCGCTGTCTGGCGCTATGTTCGCTCAAAGCTTGCCTGGAGAACGCGCGGGAGTTCAGATGTCCGACACGATCGTGGTGGCGAGCACACCCAGCGAGTACGGCGCGTTCGGCGCCCTGATCCGCGAGTACTGGGACTGGTTGGTCGCCCGGTATGCAGATCACCCAGGGCTGATCGACCAGATCGGGAGCCACCAAGGGCTGGAGGACGAACTCCGGGCGGTGCCCATGAAGTACGGCCCTCCCGAGGGCAAGACGCTACTGGCGGTGCGCGACGGCCAGATCGCCGGCGGCGTCGCGTATCGAGATCTGCACGACGGTTCGTGTGAGATGAAGCGACTTTTCGTCCCCGACAGATTCCAGGGGCACGGCACCGGACGCCTGTTGTGTGAAGCGCTGATTGCGACTGCGGCTACTGACGGCTTTCGCGTGATGCGACTCGACACCGGGTACCTGAATACCGAGGCGATGCGGATGTACGAGTCGATGGGTTTCCGTCCTTGCTCGCCCTACCAAGACTATCCGCCGGAGCTGACGCAGCAGCTGCGCTTCATGGAGCTTCGACTTCCAGCAACGCGGGCCGACGCGTCGTGAATGAGGATGAGCTGCGCCGGATGTCCAAGGAAGAACTCGCTGAGCTCAGTCGCTCGTTGGCCAACGTAACCGCGGATCTGCCGAGTTTGAGCTCAGGTGACGAGCGGCGTCGCCGGTTCGTCGTCGTCACCACGATCGCCACGCTCGGCCTGATCCCTTGGGTGATATTGCTGGCAGTGACGTTGCCCAAGCACTACATCGTCGGTCATTGGACGTTGACCTGGGTTGGCTTCGACATCGGGCTGCTCGCCGCCCTCGGGCTCACCGCCTACCTTGCCTGGCGGCGGCGCCAGGCCGTGATTGTGGTCGCGTTCATCGCCTCCGTGCTACTCACCTGCGACGCGTGGTTCGACGTCACCACGTCGTCGGGCACTGCAGACGTCGTCATCGCCGTCGCCTCGGCGGTGCTCGTAGAGTTGCCCCTGGCCGCGTTGCTGTTCGCGGTCGCCTATCAGCTGCTCGGCTTGGCGGTGAGCCGCTCGCCAGTCGGCGAGGACCTCACCGGCGCACCGAAGGGACTCTTCAAGGTCAGGTTGTTCGGTGTGCCTGACCGAGCACGGAACCACCGCTGACGGCTACCTGGATCAGGCCTTCGGCGGCGTCAGCCTTGCAGGGCGATTCCGTCTTCCCTCGAGCGGCTGCGGAGGGAGTTCGGCGAGTTCGGCCAATCGGGCGAGGACTTTTGCGAGCATCTCCAGCAACTGCACACGTTCGGCTTTGGTGAGGACGTCGAGGGCGCTGCGTTCGAGCGTGCGGATCCCCGGCAGCATTCGGTCGGCGGTGGCGCGACCCTCGGCCGTGATCTCGATGAGGGTGCTGCGGCGGTCGTCGGGGTTCGGGGTTCGCCGGATCCAGCCGCGGCGTTCAAGCAAGTCAAGGTTGGCGGTCATCGTCGCCGACGGTGCGATGACGCGTTGGCCGATCTCCGACGGGGTCAGAGGCTCGCCGGCACCGTCGACCACCGCCAAGACGGTGGCAGCCGGCTGTGACATGTCGAAGCTTGCGACGACGCAGCGTTCGAGTTCGTGCAGCGCGGCTGCACCCGCACGGGCGATCGAGGCGTAGGCCTCGGTGCTGCTTGCGTCGCCGTTGGGATATTCCTTCGCAAAGTCGGCGTCGACCTTCACCACTCCGCGCGCTGCGGGGAGGGGCGCCCCATCCCCGGCTGGCGTCGGCGCTCGGCCCGCCTGGGTCGACATGCCGGTGCGCCCATGATCGCGAAGCCTTTCCGCCAAGCAGCGACGGAATTGCTTCGCGATCACGGAACGCAAGGGAGCTACGAAGCCGGGTTCGCGAGGTCCGCGATCGACTTCAGGTTGTACTTCGTTGCGGTGGCCTGCGTCACGACGATGGCGTCGCTATCTTGCGCGGCGGACTGGTCGAGGACGATCAGGTTGGACGGCAGCACTTTCTGCAGAGCCGCAAGCACGTCGGTCGGGCTCGTTGCCGTGGCGGTCTTGTCGAGGTATTGCAGGATCGAGCCGTTGTACTCGGGCATCAGGTCGATCGAGCCGTCCTTCAGGCCGGGTACGTACTTCTCACGGCTGCCGATGTTGAGCTTGGTCGACGTGCTTGCACCCTGCGCCTTCAACGCGTCGGCGTAGATGTCGGCGAGTAGCACGTTCTCAGGGAAGTTCGCCGAGCCGACCGTGAGGGTTGCGCCCGCGGCGTCCGTGCCAGTGGCGTCGAGCTTGTTGTCGGCCAGCCACTGCTTGGCGACCGCGTCGGGATCTTGCTTGTTGGTGATGACCTTGACCATGAGCGCCGCAAGTCCGGGAGTGTCGAGCTTGGCGGAGATGGCGTTCAGGGTCTTCTTCACGCCGTCGGTCGCCTTGGCCTTGTTGATGATGGGCAACACGTTCTGGGCGGCGAAGTTGCTCTTCGGATCGGCCAGAATGACGAAGTTGTTCGCGGCGATGCTCGGGTCGGTCGTGAAGAGGTCGGCCGCGTCTACCTGTCCGTTCTTCAGCGCCGTCACGGTCACCGGGCCGCCGGTGTCGAGCACCTTGTAGCTCTTGAACTTCACGCCGTAGATCTTGGCGAGACCGGACACGCCGTCTACCCGGGTCTGGAACTCAGGCGGCCCGCCCAGGATCAGCTGCGACGCGACACCGCCACCCGCCGCGGGTGCGCCGCTCGATGACGTCGACGACGAGCCGGCCGCCGCAGATGTCGTGCTAGCCGTCTTCGCCTTGGCCTTGCTGCTGCAGGCATTGAGGCTGAGCGCCAACGCGGCCCCGGCTGCACCGATGATCAGAACCTTGCTCTTCATGGGTCTCCTTTATTGGCGTTTCGTATCTCTTGCTGATTCAGGGATGGCTCAGAACCTCATACCGTCGCAACCTCCGCCTGGATGATGTCGGCGGACGCCGCCCCACCGATCGCGGTTGTCTTACTCGAGAAGCGGCCCGATATTCCGCGCGAGACGACATTCCGCTGGATAAGCCCGAGGACCAGATCGGTGATCAGCGCAAGCAGCGCGACCAGGACGCCGCCGCCGATCATCTGCGGGAAGTCTTGTTGTGCGAGGCCGTCGTAGATGAACCGGCCGAGGCCACCGAGCGGCAGGTACGACGCGATGGTCGCCGTCGCGATCACCTGCAAGGTTGCGCTGCGCAGACCCGAGAAGATGAGCGGCAGGCTCAACGGGAATTCGACCTGCCGCAGCACCTGCGTTCCGGTCATGCCCATGGCTGCCGCCGCGTCACGGGTTGCGCCGCCGACGTTCTGAACGCCTGCGTACGTGTTCGACAGGATCGGTGGGATCGCCAGGAACACCAGCACGATCTCCGTCGGAAGCACGTAGCCGAGGTCGGTACGGCCGTGGAAATGTGGCGAGATCATGACGGTGAGCAACACCAGGACGCCGACTGTTGGCAGCGCGCGCAGCGTGTTCGCCGCTGTGACGAGCGCAGTGCCTTTGCCGGTATGGCCGATAACGAGGCCGAGCGGCAGTGCGATGACGAGCGCGATCAGCACCGCGAGCAATGAGTAGCTCATGTGCGTTCTGATCTGGGTGGCGATGCCCGCCGAGCCATTGTGGTCGTCCCAGTGCGCCGAGTTGGTGAGCCAGTGGAAGACGTTGGCGATCATTGGCCTTGCACCGCCCGTCGCCACGGTGTGAGCAGCCGGCTCGTGAGGACGATGGTCAGGTCGAAGGTCAACGCGAGCGCGACACACAACACGATGCCGAGCACGATCGGCGGGTAGTAAGCGGTTGGACTCGACAGCTGGAAGCCGGTCGTGAACAACTGCCCGAGGTTGTTAAGTCCAATGGTTCCGGCGACCGCAACCAGGCTCACGTTTGACACGGTCGCCACTCGAAGCCCCGCTGAAATTACCGGGACGGCGATGGGCAGCTCAACCTTGATCAGGCGCTTGAACGGCCCGAACCCCATCGCGGTCGCGGCCTGCACGACTTCTTCGGGCACGGATGCGAGGCCATCGGCGACGACACGCACGAGCAGGGCGACGGAGTAGACCGTCAGCGCGATCGGTACCTGGAGCGGGTCGAGCGCCTTGAGACCGAACAGCGGCGGTATCAGCACGAACAAGGCGATCGACGGGATCGTGTAGAGCAGACCGGAGATCGAGAGCATCGGTGGATAGAGCCAACTGAAGCGTCGCGCGAGCCACCCGAGCGGTAGCGCGATCACGAGCCCGACGACGACGGGCAACGCCGACAGCCAAACGTGGTCCCACAGCCAGCTGAGGTCCTGATGGAGGTGCGCGTTGAAGTACGCCCAGAAGTGCCAGGGCGACGAACTCGCCGCACCGTCGCGCGGCAGCGCGGTCGGCCCGGCCACAGCCGGCAGCGCGGTCATGGGCGCGCCACCCCTACGTTCGGCTGCTGCTCGAGCAAGCTGACGACGTTTGTCGCGGTCACCGTGCCGGCGAGCCGGCCGGACTCGTCGACGATGACGCCGCGACCGGTCGGCGACGACAAGGCGGCGTCGAGCACCGATCGGAAGGTGCCGTTGATTGACGCGACGGTGCCGCCCCTATGGAGGACGTCGGCTGTGATGTGCGTGGCCGTGCTGCTGTCTGTCGGCTGCAGCCACCACCCCTGTGGTGCGTCTTTCTCGTCGAGGACGAGCACCCAACCGTCACGTGCAACGGCGGCCGCTGTTGCGGTGTCTGAGCCGAGCCTGACCGCCTGCTCCGGCTCGAGCTGCAACCCCGTGACGGGCTCGAACCCCAACGCCCGGTAACCGCGATCGCGGCCCACGAACCCGGCGACGAAGTCGTCGGTGGGATTGGACAGCAGCTCGGCAGGGGTGGCCATCTGGGCGAGCTTGCCGCCGACCCGCATGACGGCCACCTGGTCGCCGAGCTTGATGGCCTCGTCGATGTCGTGCGTGACGAACACGATGGTCTTGCCGAGTTCGTTCTGAAGGCGCAGGAATTCGTTCTGCAGTTGCTCGCGAACCACAGGGTCGACCGCGCTGAACGGCTCGTCCATGAGCATCACGGGCGGATCTGCGGCAAGCGCACGAGCAACTCCGACCCGCTGCTGCTGGCCGCCGGACAGCTGCGCGGGATAGCGCTTGGCGTAGTTCGCCGGCAGGCCAACCCGGTCGAGCAGCTCGAGGGCTTTCAGCCGCGCTTCGCGCTTGCTCTGCCCGAGAAGCAGGGGCACCGTCGCGACGTTGTCGACGATCGTGCGGTG
>PLCK01000010.1:27913-33618 GCA_003134755.1 Actinomycetota bacterium
GTCTTTCCGCACCCGGACGGGCCCACGAGGACCGTGATCTGCCCGGACGGCGCAGTGAGGCTCAGCTCGTCAACCGCGACCGTGCCGTCGGGGTACCGCTTGGTCACCGATTCGAACCGGATCATCGCGACGCCACCTTGAAGTCATCGGACGTCGCCAGTCGCGGCACGCCGAGTTGGTCGGCAAGAGCATGCGCTTCGGTACTGACGATCTCCCCGTACGCGTGCATCGCCTCGTCGTCGATGCGGTAGCTCGGGCCGAGCAGGCTCAACGCACCGGCGATCCCGCCGCCGGGCCGCCGGATCGGTGCCACGATCGCGGTGACATCGGGCTCGGCCCGATCCCGTTCGGCTATGTAGCCGGCCGCGCCGACTGCTCCGCGAAGCGCCGCGCCTACCGCCAGGTCGGCGGAGGGGAGCGCGCGGCCAACCCAACTCGTGTGCCGCACAGCACGGGTGCCTTCGACCATCGCGATGTAGATGGCNNCCGCCGCACCGAGCTGCACGAGGCGGGGACCGGCCCGAAACGATCCGTCGTCGCCGCGCGCGACGAAACCGGAGCCCTCGAGCGTGCGCAGCAGACGCAACGCCGTGCTGGCAGGCAATGAGGCACGCCGCGCGCATTCGGAGAGGCCGATCGCCTCCTGCTCACATACAACGGCGAGCAGCCCGAGGGCGCGGTCGACGGTGCGCGTGGACGACGTCGCTGCGGTCATCGTGCCCCGACCATCTGTTCCTCCCACGGAAACGCTGCGCAGTCGCCTTTTCACTAAGCGCAACACGACTGCCAGAGAATGGCAGCCTTACACACACGACCGACGACTCGCCACCTGGTATTCCCTGCACGCCCGGATCGTTACAAGACGAAGACCTGTGCGGCTGGCGGGCGCCGCCGGCCCGGCTGGTGGTACACCTACGGGACGCCGCGACGGGCGGCGTCAAGCGAGGAGCCGAACGTGATTTCGCTGGATGGACGGCGGCTGTCCACCGCAGACATCGCTTCGGCGTCGTCCGGGGCAGCCGTCGAAGTCATGGCGGTGGCACGCGAGCGGGCGGCCGAATCGCACGACTTCGCGACCCGAGCGAGCGCCGAGCGGCCCGTCTATGGCCGGACGACAGGCGTCGGTGCCAATCGCTCGGAGGCGGTGCCTGACAACGGCGCGCATGCGCTCGCGCTCTTGCGCAGCCACGCGACGAGCGCCGGTCCGGGGCGCAGCGCGGAACGAGTGCGGGCCACCCTCGTCGTCCGGCTCAATCAGCTGGCAGCCGGGGGCAGCGGTGCGAGCCCCGAGGTCATCGATGCCTTAACCGCGATGCTGGACGCCGACGCGCTGCCGCAGATACGCGAGTTCGGCAACATCGGCACCGGCGACATCTCGGCCCTCGCGGCGGTCGCCCTGGCGTTGGCGGGCGAGACGTCGACGTCGCGCCCCATGCCACTTCGGCTGGCGGTCGGAGCGCACGACGCGTTGCCGCTGATCAGCAGCAATGCGGCGACCATCGGTGACGCGGCGCTCGCGGTTGTCGGGCTCAAGCGGCTCGCCGACGCGGCTGTCGTCGTAGCCGCCCTGACGTTCGAGGCGGTCGACGGCAACCGCGAAGCGTTCGCTGAGGCGGCCGAGGTCGCGACGCCGTTCGACGGCGCCCGCGATGTCTGCAGGCGCATCCGATCGCTCGTCCCCGCGGCACGGCCGGCAGCGCGCATCCAGGATCCCTTCGGGCTGCGCGTCTTGCCGCAGGTGCATGGTGCGTTCATCGATGCGTTGAGCCGGCTCGACGACGTAGTCACCACGATGGCGAACGCGCCGTCCGAGAATCCGGTGTTCTTGCCCGGAGTCGGGGTCGCCCACCACGGCGGGTTCCATGCGGCGCATCTGGCGCAGGCGCTCGATGCGGCGCTGTCCGCGCTGGCGCAGGCGGCCGATCTCACGCTGGCGCGAATCTCGATGCTCAACGAACCGGCACTCACCGGACTGCCGGCGTTTCTCGGCGACGGCACGCCGGGCGCGTCGGGCGTGATGGTTGTCGAATACGTGGCCGCGTCGCTGCTCGCGACGTTGCGTGGGCTCTCGCATCCGTCGGGCGATCAGGGCGTGACGTTGTCGCGCGGCGTCGAAGAGTCCGCCAGTTTCGCGTCGCAGGCCGCCGTGCGGGCGATCGATGCGCTACCGGTCTACCGCAGCCTGATCGCGTGTGAGCTCGTCGCGGGCGTACGCGCCGTCCGGATGCGTGGGCTCGACCTCGGTCATTCACCGCTGTCGCAGCCGCTGTCGATGTGTGACGTGCTCGACCGGGCCGTCGCCGATCGCGATCTCAGTGCGGACCTCGAGCTGGCCGCGGGCCTCGCCGAGGTGATGGCCGACCTTGGCGCGTGACAGATGGCGGTGAGATATCGCGTCGCGGTCGACCGCGACGTCCCGGCCGTTGTCGACCTCGTCGACTCGGCCTATCGGGGCGAGCGCAGCAGGGCCGGCTGGACCACCGAGGCCGACCTTCTCGACGGACAGCGCACGGACGCCGACGGGGTCGCCGCGATGGTTGCTGCTCCGAACGCGTTGCTGATGCTGGCCATCGACGCCGACCGAGGCGCCGACGCAAATGCCGTCCTCGTCGGCTGCTGCTTCATCGAACGACGCGACCACGGCCGGGCGTACTTCGGCTCGTTTGCCGTACGACCAGGGTTGCAGGGAGGCGGCATCGGAAAGGGCATGCTCGCCGAGGCCGAGCGGATAGCTCGCGACGACTGGGCCTGCAGCGTCGTCGAGATGACCGTGATCGCGCAGCGCGAGGACCTGATCGCGTGGTACGTGCGGTGCGGCTACGTCATCACGGGCGAGACGCGGCCGTTTCCCTACGGCGAAACGAGATTTGGACTGCCTCGGCGCGACGATCTGCACTTCGCGGTACTCGAGAAGCCTCTCGCGCCCGGCCGGCGCTAGCTGCTCGGCTTCCCGGGAGGCACGGTGGCGGGCTGGGGAGGCAGCGGACTGGTGGTGACGGCGCCGACCGAGCCTGACTGTGCGGTCGCCGACCCAACCGTGCCGGAGCCGCCGCCGCTCGTGCCGCCGGAGCCGGTGAAGCCCGGGTCTATCTCGGGGACGCCGAGGAAGGCCTGGTCAATGGCGATGACGGCGGTCGGCGTCGTGTCGCCCTCGATCGTGAAGAACCAGGCCGGAACCAGTACCTCGGAACCCTGGCCGTTGGAGCCGTTCCCCTCGTAGGAGAGCTGCAGACCGAGGGTCGCTCCCGTCACCTTCTGCGGTGTCGGCGGCGGGCAGCTCACGATAGGCAGTGGATGGGGGTGATCGGCGGGTCCACTGCCGACCGGAACGGGCTCAGGGGCACCCGACGCGGGGCCAGCCTTGTTCGGCTCAGTCGGCGGAGAAGCCACAACCGCCGTCACAGCGCCGCCGGCCGCGGCTGATGTGCTGGCTCCCGGAGCCAGCTTGGCGCCAGGGGCGGAGTCGGGCGGCAGCGCCGATGCCGGGCCGCCGGGCGGCATCGACGACGGCGCAGGCTCTCCGCCCGGAATCGGGCCGCAGTACTGCGCCAGCCCCATCATGACGTGCGGACGGTTCGACAGATCGGTGAAGCCTTGCTTGGCGGTCCGCAGCGGATAGTCGTCGCCAGCCGACGGCGCCGTCAGCCGTCCGTAGGCCGAGCGCACGCCCTTGCTATCCACGTCGATGGAGGTCTCGATGCCTTGCGTCGGCAGGCCCCCGACCTCCGGGGAGACCATCACTGACGACGCGGGTGCACCGGGGCTGACCTGCTCGTCGCCCTTGACTCCGAGCGCCGCAATCAGGGGCGCCACTGCCGCGCGAGCCGCCGCGTCGTCCGGTCCTTTGGGCACTGTCTCATCGGACGAGATGGCGACGCCACACCCGGACGCCGTCGAGCCGTCGGGGTTGTGGTCGATGTCGACCATGTACGGGCTACACGTCACGAGGTCGGCTCTGGTGTACGACCACTGATTTCCTGCTGCGTCGCTCACCCGGATTTCGCCACTTGCGGAACTCAACAGCCAGCCGTACGGGTGACGTTGTGGGGTGCCCGTGACGCCGACCGCCTTGCCGAGGTTGACGACGTCCTTTTCGGTGGCGGGCGCCTTCGCCCAGCGCCACACGGGCGCGTGCGTTGGCTTGTCGGGCAGCGTGCCCGCAAGGACGTAGCCACCGAAGCCCCGGAAGGCAGGCGCGTCGACCCCTCCGGCAGTCGGGGCGAGCGCTGCGGCTCCCGCTGCGGCGCGGGCATTGTCGACTTGAGTTTGCGCGAGCAGCAGTTTGGGCGGCGAGGCCGAGTGGGCGGTATTGCGGCTGGCACAGCCGGCGACCAATACGGCGAGGCCGACCAGGATCGAAGGGCCGGCAGCCCTTCGTGATGTTTTGCGCACTTTGTCCTCCTGATACCCGACCGTATCGGCGTCCGGTGTTTCGACGTCCAGCGCTTCGACGTGGCCGGGGGGCTTCCTGGTTCCATGGTGCCGGAATTCGCCGAGAGAGGGCGATCATCGAGGCCTCGACGTAGGGTGAACGGACCGCTGCGCGTTGGAGGAGCGATGGAGCCGATGATCCCGCCGCGACTGCCCCGCTCGTTCGGGGGCTGGCTCGTGATGCGTACACCCGCGATGCTGATCGGCGATCATGAGCGTGACGTCGCGGTTGGCGCGCTCGCCCAGCATTACGCACACGGGCGCCTTACCCTCAGCGAGCACGAAGAGCGGATGACACGCGCTCTCAAGGCGCGCACAAATACCGATCTCCAGGGTCTGTTCACGGACCTGCCGCGTCCTGATGCAGCGCTTGCGCCCACTCGAGGTTCGCCATCGCGCCATCTCGGACGGACGCTCCTCGGCGCGATCGTCGGTGCGATCGCCGCGCTCATCGTGTTGATCGTTGTCGTGCAGGTGATCGTTGTTGCTGCAATCGTCGGCGCGGCGGTGGTCATCGGCCGATTGGCGTTCTCCTCACACCGGCGCCACCCGCTGGCCACGCCTCAAAGAGGCTGGCGGGCAAGTGCCGGCTATCGGGGCTGGTGATCGATAGCGACGTTTCGCCGCGGGCGTTTTGGGCGTTGTCGCATACTGGGTCCGATGTGTCGCGAAGCGGTTGGTCCTCAAGCCCGCGTGCGCAGCGGGAGCCCAAAGTCCGTACCGCTGTGGATGCCGGTTGTCGGCATCCTTGCTCTGGTCACGACAGCGTGCACCGGCGCGCATTCTGCTCCGACTCACGGTTCCTCGCGGGCGACGAGCGCCTCGCCCGTGGCGTCGAGCCTGCCGCCGGCCTCGTCGCCGCCTGGGTCGCCGTCTCCGTCGCCGTCCGTCGGCAGCCCGCCGACCGCCGTTTCCACCGCTCTGAGCGGCACGTTGGTGCTCAGCGCGGCGACACCATCGCGGATGTCGCTGTCGGTGAGCCAAGCGCTGTTCACGTCAGCGGCGACCGTCGTGGTCGCGGCTGCCGCTGACCCGGCGGGAATCGCCGAAGGCGCGCAGGACGCCGAGCGGCTCGGCGTCCCGATGCTGCTGGTCGACCGCGACGTCGGATTGCCCCGCAGCGCGATTCCGACCGCCGAGCTGTTGGCTCGTGAACTGACGAGGCTCGGCACGACCACCGCGGTCGCCCTCGGTAGCAGTGCGGCTGCGGTTCATGCGGCCGATCCGACCATTCGCGTCGTCAGTGATGCGAGCCAGCTTCCGGTGTCGGCAAC
>PLCK01000159.1 GCA_003134755.1 Actinomycetota bacterium
TCCATCGTCGCGCAGTCGATGACATGCACGAGCGCGGTGCAGCGCTCGACGTGCCGCAGGAACTCCAGACCGAGCCCGCGGCCTTCGCTTGCCCCACGAACAAGACCGGGGACGTCGGCCACCGTGAACCTGGTCTCCCCGGCCTGGACGACGCCGAGGTTCGGCACCAGCGTGGTGAACGGGTAGTCGGCAATCTTCGGCTTGGCCGCGGAAAGGGCTGCAACCAACGAGGACTTGCCGGCGTTCGGGTAACCGACCAGCGCGATGTCGGCGACGGTCTTCAGCTCCAGGACGACGTCTTGGACCGCACCTGGCTCCCCCAGCAGCGCGAAGCCTGGCGCCTTCCGACGCGGCGACGCGAGCGCAGCGTTGCCGAGCCCCCCGCGACCACCCTGCGCGACGATGTAGGTCGAGCCGGCGCCGACGAGGTCGGCGAGCACAGTGCCGTCCTCGGTCTTCACGACAGTGCCGTCGGGAACCGGCAGGATCATGTCCTCGCCGTTCGCGCCGTCGCGGTTGCTGCCCTGGCCGGGCTTGCCTGAGGTGGCCCGGCGGTGCGGCGCGTGATGGAACGCGAGCAGCGTCGTCGTGTCGGGATCGACGATCAGTGCGACGTTGCCGCCGCGGCCGCCGTCGCCGCCGTCAGGCCCACCGAGCGGCTTGTACTTCTCGCGATGGATCGACGCGCAGCCGTTGCCGCCGTTGCCCGCGCTCGCGTGCAGGATGACCCGGTCGACGAACGTCGGCATCGAGTCCTCCCGTCACCAGTCGCGTGCGTATTCGTGGAGATGACACGAGGGCGGACCGAAACCGGTTCGCCCTCGTCTGCAGTACCTACGTGTATCTGTTGTCCGTTGACCGGCTTAGGTGCCCGGGACGATGTTGACTACTCGGCGGCCGCGCGCGGTGCCGAACTCGACACGGCCGGCCGCGAGTGCGAAAAGGGTGTCGTCCTTGCCGCGGCCGACGTTCAACCCGGGGTGGTGGTGGGTGCCACGCTGGCGGATGAGGATCTCGCCGGCGTTGACCAGCTGGCCGCCATAACGCTTCACACCGAGGAACTGCGGATTGGAGTCGCGCCCGTTACGGCTGGACGACGCGCCCTTCTTGTGTGCCATACCAGCAGTCTACTTTCCGGTCTCGATGCCGGTGACCTTGACACGGCTGTGGCGTTGACGGTGGCCCTGCCGTTTGCGGTAGCCGGTCTTGTTCTTGTACTTAAGGATGTGGATCTTGGGGCCCTTGGTGTGGTCGACGACCTCGGCCGTCACCGTCACGTTGCCGAGAGCCTTGGCGTCGCTGGTCACCGAGTCACCGTCGACCACGAGAAGTGCGGCCAGGGTGAGCGAGCTGCCAGGCGCGCCTTCGACCCGGTCGACCTCGACGACGTCGCCCACGGCCACCTTGTGCTGCCTGCCGCCGCTGCGAACGATCGCGTACACCGCCGGGCTCCTGCCTGCTCGTTAGCCTTCGGACTCACCGTGGGCAGCTCACGACTCATACGACTCATGAGAGGACACGCGGGAGTGGGCGCACCTCAAGCGCGCCGACCCCCAAGAGTACGGACCCGCCGTCCAAGGGGTCAAACCGGGGGCGGGACGGCGACCGCCGCGGGCCATTGGCGGGCTGAATGCGGCGCCCGGGCGGGCCGATCGGCGAAGATAGCCCGCATGCGACGCCTGCTGGCCGGCCTGGTGATCACCCCCACGGTGCTGGCCACCGCCTGTGCTCCGGGCAGCACCGGCCACCAGGCCTCGATCGCGACGTCGGCCAGCCAGCCGCCGGCAGCTTCGCCGATCGTCACCGCGTCACCAGCCGCGACCAGTGCGTCCGACCCTTCGCCGGCCGCTTCGGTCCCCTCGACTCCCTCGAGTACAGCGAGTGCCTTGAGTGCCTCGAGCACGCGAAACACCTCAACAGCCGAACCCGGCGACAACGAAGCCGCGAACACCGGGACATCGGCGTCCGTGGTGCCCGTCGATGTGATCGCACCCGCGAGCCGCATGGTGCTCGAGAAGACCATCACCGGCCACCTGAACGAGAAGTCGGTGGCGGCGTCCGGCACCGGATTGTTCCTCGCGCAGAACATGATGTATCTGCACACGATCAACGTGTATGACCGCAACTACAAACTGCTGAAGATCATCCCGGACGCCGTGAGGCTGGCCGACTTCGGATACCCGCAGTACCCCGGCGTCTACAAGGGCGCACCGGTCGAGGCGGCCTTCACGCCGGACCACAAGTTCGCCTATGTGTCGAACTACTCGATGTACGGCGCGGCGCCGTTCACGCGCGAAGGTACCGACGTGTGCACGCCGGCCAACCGGTATCCCGACAGCTTCGTCTACCGCATCAACCTCGCGACCTTGGCGATCGACCGCGTCACCGAAGTCGGCGCGGTACCGAAATACGTCGATGTGACGCCCGACGGCAAGTACGTGCTGGTGTCGAATTGGTGCTCCTACAACGAGAGCGTCATCGAGGCGGCGACAGGGAAAGTGGTCCGCACGATCCCGCTCGGCGCCTATCCCCGCGGCATCGCGATCGACCCGCACAGCATCACCGCATACGTGGCGATCATGGGCAGCACCCGCATCGCCGCGATCGATCTGGCGACGTTCACAGTCAGCTGGATCACGTCGGTCGGGTCAGCCCCGCGACACCTCGTCATGAGTCCCGACGGCCGGTGGCTGTACGCCACCCTGAACGGTGACGGCCTGGTCGCGAAGATCGACCTGACCACGCGCAAGGTGGTCGCGCGAGTACGCACCGGCCAGGCCCCGCGCAGCATGACGATCTCCCCCGACGGCGGATACGTCTACGTGGTGAATTACCTGTCCAACACGATGAGCAAGGTCCAAACGAGCAACATGAGGGTCGTACAGACCGTCGCCACGCGGACCAACCCGATCGGCATCACCTACGACAACGCAACCCATCACGTGTGGGTCGCCTGCTACACCGGCTCGATCATGGTCTTCCGCGACGGGACGCCCTCCGGCACCTGACCGGACGTCGGCGCCAAGCCGGACGGCGGCTAGCTGTTGCCGGAGCCCGACTCGGCGGCGGCGGTGTTGTCGGCACCTACGGAGCTCTTCGAACCGCCGCGACGGCGCCCGCCGCGACGCGATCGGGTCGCCCCGGTCGGCGCGGGTGCATCGCCGTTGGACAGCGAGTCACTAGGCGTCGCTGACGGCAGCCCCGCGGCCGAGTCGGCCGAGTCGGTTGAGGCGGTCGAGGGCTGAACGGCCGACTCGCCGTCAACACTCACCGCGTCGACCGCCGTGGCAGCCTCACCGCCACCGTCGGAACCCGCACCCGCACGCGCCCGGCCACCGCGCTGGCCGCGGGCGCTGGCGACCTTCGCGAGGCCGACCTTCGCCGCGCCAGGCTTCGGCTGACTGGCCGACCGGGCTGGACGCTGCTCGACGAGGTCGGTGTGCACGATGACACCGCGGCCGTTGCAGACCTCGCAGGTCTCGGAGAAGGCCTCGAGCAGGCCGTTGCCGACCCGCTTCCTGGTCATCTGCACGAGCCCGAGCGATGTCACCTCGGCGACCTGATGCTTGGTGCGATCGCGGCCGAGGCATTCGATGAGTCGTCGGAGTACGAGGTCACGGTTGGCTTCGAGCACCATGTCGATGAAGTCAATGACGATGATGCCGCCGATGTCACGCAACCGCAGCTGTCGCACAATTTCTTCGGCGGCTTCGAGGTTGTTCTTCGTGACGGTCTCTTCGAGGTTTCCGCCCTTGCCGATGAACCGGCCGGTGTTGACGTCGATGACGATCATCGCTTCGGTGCGGTCGATGACGAGGTAACCGCCACTCGGCAACCACACCTTGCGGTCGAGTGCCTTCGCGATCTGCTCGTCGACTCGGAACTGCGTGAAGATGTCCTCTTCCGAGGTCCATCTCGACAGTCGCGTCACCAGGTCGGGTGCGACATGGCCGACATACGCCTCGACGGTGTCCCACTCGGTGTCGGCCTGCACGATGAGCTTGTTGAAGTCCTCGTTGAACACATCGCGAATCACCCGAATCGTGAGATCGGGCTCGCTGTAGAGGAGCGCAGGCGCGTTCGCGGTCTCCGACTTCTTCTTGATGTCTTCCCATTGCGCGGCCAACCGGGCCACGTCGCGGGTCAGGTCTTCCTCGGACGCACCCTCGGCCGCGGTGCGCACGATGACGCCCGCGCCCTCAGGAGTGACCTTCTTCAGAATCGCCTTGAGCCGCGACCTTTCGACGTCGGGCAGCTTGCGGCTGATGCCCATCATCGAGCCCTCTGGCACGTAGACCAGGTAGCGGCCGGGCAGGCTGACCTGGCTCGTCAGGCGCGCACCCTTGTGTCCGATCGGGTCCTTCGTGACCTGGACGACGACAGCCTGGCCAGCCTTGAGCGCTGACTCGATCCGGCGCGGACCGCCTTCGAGCCCCGAGGTGTCGAAGTTGACCTCACCGGCGTAGAGCACCGCATTGCGACCCTTGCCGATGTCGACGAACGCGGCCTCCATGCCGGACAGCACGTTCTGCACCCGACCGAGGAAGACGTTGCCGACCATGCGGTTGGTCGATGCGGTGCTGACGAAATGTTCGACCAGAATGCCGTCTTCGAGGACGCCGATCTGGGTGCGGTCGCCGCGCTGCCGGACAGCCATGATGCGGTCGACCGATTCGCGACGGGCCAGGAATTCCGATTCGGTGATGACCAGGCCACGGCGTCCGTGCCTGCCCTGCTCGCGACCTTCGCGCCGGCGCTGCTTCTTGGCTTCGAGGCGGGTCGAACCCTTGACTCCCTGCACGCCGCCATGACCGCCTTGGCTGCCACCGCTCTCGTCGTGCTCGCGGGGTGCGCGGATCCGGACGACGGTGTTAGGCGGATCGTCAGGTGACCGAAGGTCGCCCTCACCTGCGCCGCGACTGCGACGCCGGCGGCGGCGACGGCTGGAGGCAGAACTTTCGCCGTCGTGATCGCCATCGTCGCCGAGTTGGCCGTCCGCACGATCGTCGTCGCCGTCGCCGTCGCCGGACGCGGTGCCGTCAGCGCCGGTGCCGGCTGCCGAGCCACTGCGGCCACCTCGGGAGCGGGTGCGGCCGCCCGTCTTGGGACCGCTGTCGGGCCCGTCGGCGCCACCAGAGCCGCTCGAGCCGCTTGAGTCGCCCCCGCCGCTCGAGTCGGCGGTGAGGTCTTCGCTGCGCTGGCCGCTGTCGCCGCTGGTGTCACGGGCTTCGCCCCCGCCGCCACGACGGCCACGGCCGCCTCGGCGTCGCCGACTGCGGCTCGGCCCGGAGGCGTCGCGGTCGCCGCCGTCTGAGCCGTCGCGGGCCGGCGTCCCATCGGAGACGCCAGCCGATTCGGCCCGAACAGCACCGTCGACGTCGCCGCCGGCCGGACGACGTTGCCGCGCCGGTCTGACCGCAACTGCGTTCTCGGCGCTCGGCGGCTGGAAGAGCACGGTCGGAATCGCCGGTGGCGTGCGAACGGGTGCAGCAGAGACGGCCTCGCCGCTTTGCTCGGTGGCCTTCCTGGGCGCGCGCTTGGCTGCAGTCTTCTTCGCCGGGGTCCTCTTGGCGGCGACCTTTTTTGGCGCTTCAGGGGCAACCGCGGCGATGGCTGCAGGCGCAGCCTCGGCGGTCTTCTTTGTGGCCCGCCGCCTGGGTGCGGCGACAGCAGCGCCGCCTTCGGCCGGCGCGGCGGGCGCCGAGATGGCGGCCTTCTTCGCTGGGGAGCGGCGGCGAGCTGCGGGTGCAGCGCCAGCGCTCGGAGTTGAGGATTCGGATGAATTTGTGGGCTCGTTGTCGAGCATGCGGGCAGATCTTCCCGTCGGGCTCCCGGGCGCCGCTTTGGGGCGGCACCGCACGAGAGCAAGTCGTGTGGTTGGTCGCCGCCGCCCGCCAAGCAGGCCGCGGCGCAAGTCGTGGACGAACGTCGTTCCGAGCGGGCCGGACCTACGGCGTCGCGGGGATTTCCACTGCCGGAACGATTCCGGCCGCGGCTTCCCTGTCGGGCGCCAGCGGGTCGGCGAGCCTGCCAAATTCGTCGAGGTGCCCCTGCGCCAGCCGCGTCACCAGTGGTGGAAGCGGCGGCGCCAGGTCGCTCACCTGGCGAAGTCCGACAAGAACGTCGTCGGGTCGAACGGCGGGTGTGAGGTGCCGCACGACCATTTCGAGTATCGCACAGTCGGTCGATCCGGGGTCCTCGACCACGCCGAGGGAAACGACCGGCAGGCGGGCGTCAAGCGTGCGCCGCCCATCCTTGAGGACTCTCTCGACGGCGATCGACTCGACCTGAAGGAACGCGTCGACGGCCGTCCGAGCGGCAGCGGGGCTGACGCCGTTCAAGATCACCCGCCAGTGCGAGGCGTCGATACGGTCGGGCAGCGACCCCCCGCCCGACTCCACGACCTCGACGATGTCGAAGCCGCTCGGCAGGGCGTTGTCGAGTTCGAGCCGCACCCGCTCCGGATCGCAGACCCTGGTGACCGCGAGCTCGAGATACTCGGCCTCGCTGGCCGCACCCGTCGACGCCGCGCCGACATACGAGATCTTGGGGTGCGGCGAGAAGCCGGCGCTGTAGGCCACCGGGATCTCGGCCCGTCGCACCGCCCGCTCGAACACCCGCTGGAAGTCGCGGTGACTCGTGAAGCGCAGCCGACCGCGCTTCGCGAAGTGCACCCGCAATCGCTGGACGGCGGGAGCTACCTCACGCGCGTCGGGCTGGCGCGCCATCTCACCCGGCCTCGTGGGCAGAGCCGGCGGCGACGACGGTCAGCGGCAACAGCGTCCGGCCGGTCGGTCCGACCTGGATGTCGGTGCCCATGGTGTCGCACACACCGCAGTCGAAGCACGGCGTCCAGCGGCAGTCGTCGACTTCGACATCGGACAGGGAGTCCTGCCAGTCCTGCCATAGCCAGTCCTTGTCGAGACCGGAATCGAGGTGGTCCCACGGCAAGACCTCGGATCGCTCGCGTTCGCGCGTCGTGTACCAGTCGACGTCGACGGGTGAGTCTGCCAACGCTGTCTGGGCGGCGTTCATCCAGCGGTCGAAGGAGAAATATTCGGTCCAGCCGTCGAACCGGCCGCCGTCGAGCCACACCTGCTTGATGACCCGGCCGACGCGGCGGTCACCGCGGGACAGCAGCCCTTCGACGATGCCGGGCCTGCCGTCGTGGTATCGGAAGCCGATTGCCTTGCCGTACTGCCGGTCGGTGCGGATCGTGTCACGCAACTTGAGCAACCGTGAGTCGGTCGTCGGATGGTCGAGCTGCGCAGCCCATTGGAACGGCGTATGCGGCTTCGGTACGAAGCCACCGATCGAGACCGTGCAACCGATGTCGCGGCTGCCACTCGCCGTCCGGCCGGCTTGAATGACTTTGCGGGCGAGGTCGGCGATCTGGAGGACGTCGTCGTCGGTCTCGGTCGGCAGGCCGCACATGAAGTAGAGCTTCACCCGGCGCCAGCCTTGTGCGTACGCCGTCGTCACCGTGCGGATGAGGTCTTCTTCGCTCACCATCTTGTTGATGACCTTGCGCATGCGCTCGCTGCCGCCTTCGGGTGCGAAGGTGAGGCCGGATCGGCGCCCGTTTCTCGAGAATTCGTTTGCCAGATCGACGTTGAACGCGTCGACACGCGTCGACGGCAGGGACAACGACGTGTTCGTACCCTCGTATCGGTCGGCCAACTGCTTGGCGATCGGCCCGATCTCGGAATGGTCGGCGCTGCTCAGCGAGAGCAGGCCGACCTCCTGGAAACCGCTCGCCTTCAGACCGGCGTCAACCATCGCCCCGATCGTGTCAATGGAACGTTCGCGAACTGGCCGGGTGATCATGCCGGCTTGGCAGAAGCGGCAACCGCGGGTGCAGCCACGGAAGATCTCGACGCTGAACCGCTCGTGCACGGTTTCGGCCAGTGGTACCAGCGGCTTCTTCGGGTAGGGCCACGCATCGAGGTCCATCAACGTGTGCTTCGACACCCTCGCCGGGATACCTTCGCGGTTGGGCCGCACGCTGTCGATGTGACCGTCGTCGCGATAGGTCACGTCGTAGAACCGCGGCACGTAGATGTTGCCGGTGCGGGCGAGCCGGAACAGCAACTCGTCACGTCCGCCCGGACGTCCCTCGGCCTTCCACTCGCGAACCACGGCGGTGATGGCGATGACGGCCTGCTCGCCGTCGCCGAGCACTGCGGCGTCGATGAAGTCGGCGACCGGCTCAGGATTGAACGCCGCATGCCCGCCCGCGATGACGATGGGGTGATCGCCGGTGCGGTCGGCAGCTTCGATCGGGACGCCGGCCAAGTCGAGCGCATTCAACATGTTCGTGTAGCCGAGTTCGGTCGAGAACGAGATGCCGAAGATGTCGAAGGCGCCGACCGGCCGATGGGCATCTACGGTGAACTGCGGGATGCCGTGTTCACGCATCAGAGCCTCGAGGTCCGGCCACACCGAATACGTGCGTTCGACGAGGACGCCGTCGAGTTCGCCGAGCACCTCGTACAGGATCTGCACGCCCTGGTTCGGCAAGCCGACCTCGTACGCGTCGGGGTACATCAGGCACCACCGGACGTCGCAGCTCGACCAGTCCTTGACTAGCGAGTTCAGCTCTCCCCCGACATACTGCACGGGCTTGCTGACGCTCATCAGCAGCGGCTCGAGGCGTGGAAAGAGCGATTCGACGGCCTGTTCCTGCGACAGCTGCGACACGACGCGACGACCCTCTCGGCAGGACAAGCGGAAACGGACGCCGACAGGCGCGGCCTCCGGGACCGTCTTCCAGCGTAGCCGTGTCGGCGCCGGCGACCGAATGAGCGGCTAGAGCCGGCTCGAGGTCGTCGCGGCCTTGGTCTGGATGTGCACGTTCTGCAGCAGCCCGATCGCGAGCATGCTGGCGAACATCGATGAGCCGCCGTACGAGACGAACTGCAGCGGGATGCCTGTCACGGGCATGATGCCGAGGTTCATGCCGATGTTCTCGAACGATTCGAACGCCAGCCAGCAGACGATCCCCGCGGCGACCACCCGGCCGAAAAGGTCGGGCGCGTGCGCAGCGATCCTCATGCCCCTCCAGAGCACGACCCCGAGCAGCAGGATGATCACCGAGGCGCCGATGAATCCGAGCTCCTCACCAGCGGTGGCAAAGATGAAGTCGGTGTGGGCGGCGAACAACGAACCGTTGTTGATCAGCGGGCCGTGGAAGAGCCCGGTGCCCTTGATGCCGCCGGAGCCGATCGCCAGCCTGGCCTGGTGCGCGTTGTACCCGGACAGCTTCAGTACGGCTGGGGAATCAGGGTGCAAGTACGCCGTGATCCGGCCCTGCTGGTAGCCGCTGAGCATGTGCAACTTGACGACGAAAACCGTGCCCACGATCATCAGCCCGGTCAGGGCGAGCATCCAGCGCGTTGGTACACCACCGACCGCCAGCACCCCGAAGACGATGGCGACCATCACCAGCATCGTGCCGAGGTCGTTCTGCTTGAGGATCAGAAGCATCGGGAAACCCATGAGCAGCAGCGCGCGCAGCACGTCGAGATCGCCGATTTCGCGACGGTCTTCTCGCGCCGCATTGAAGAGCATGGCAACGAGAACGATGACCGCAAGCTTGGCGAACTCCGACGGCTGAATCGTCAGCCCCGCGCCGATACTGATCCACGCTTTCGCGCCGGCGACGCTCGTACCGATCGCGAATGTCGCCAGCAGGCCGAGACACCCGAGCACGTAGATGACCGGTGCCGACGACCTGATCGCCCGGTAGTCGGCCATCGCGGCCACCACCGCCAGCACGAGACCGATGATGAGGAACAGGATCTGGTGCTTGGTGATCGAGTACGGATGCAGCTTGTTCGCCGCGGTCCGGCTGGTGGCAGCGGCAACCAGCAGGACGCCGATGAGCGACAGGCTGAGTACGGCCGCGGTCAAGACCCAGTCGGACTGCCGGAGTCGCGACTCGCGACCGAGCAGCCCGACGCTCTCCGGCGTCATGCGACGGGTGCGCGGCGCGGTCCAGTCGCCGATCACCTCTTGCGCACCTTTCGTTGCTTCGATCGGATCGCGACGACCTGCGCATCGGGTGATGGGCTCAGCCCCGCGACGTCCGGACCTAGTGCCTTGCTGGACGCCGAAGGAACGGACGCCGGGGGAGTGGGCGAACTCGACGTGGCCGACGGCGGGGTGAGGTTCGGCAGCACGGAGGGCGGCGTGCCACCGGGCATCGCGGGGCCCTTGGCGGCGAACTGGTCGGCGGGGTTCTTCGGGTCACCATCGAGTCCCCAGATCCCGTCGTAGATCTGGCGCACCGCCGGCGCGGCGGTGATGCCACCCTGTCCACCCTGCGAGATCGCGACCACGACGGCGTACTGCGCGGGCTGCCCGATCGGGCCGCCATAGGAGGAGAACCAGGCGGTGTCGTCCTTGGGCGGAACCTCAGCCGTGCCTGTCTTGCCGCCGATGGTGTAGCGGTCGAACGGGAAACCCGTGAACGCTGCGGCTCCGGTGCCCTTCGGGTCGGTGAGGACGCCGACGAGCGCCTGCTGGATGTAGTGCAGTACCTGCGTCGACACCTGCAGCTTCGTCGACGGCGCGTCGATCGTCTTCACGAGCAAGCCATCGGGTCCGACGATCGCCGCTCCCAGCCGGGGCGAGAACAACGTGCCGCCGTTGCCGAGCGCCGCGTACGCCATCGCCATCTGCAGCGGCGACGCGAGCGTCGTGCCCTGGCCGATGGCCACGTTGATGGCCTCGCCGATCTGGTAGAGCGCCGGGATGTTGTACGTGCAGTTGCTGGCGTAGATCGCGCGGAGGTTGGCGTTCGGCTCCGTCTTCGCTTCAGCACACCACAACGCCCGGTGGCTGGCGGCGTAGTTCTTCTTGTCCTGGCGCGATTCGATGTTGCCGATCGCATCGATAGGCAGGTCGACGCCGGTGGACTGGCCGAGCTTCCAAAGCTTCGCCTCGTTCACGACGACTTCCTTGGCGCCCTTCCCGGCGAGCTGCCCGTCGGCGTCCCACATGTCAGCGCCGACCTGGTCGAAGAATGTGTCACACGAGATGGTCAGCGCTTCCGCGAAGGTGAGCTTGCCCTGCGCGCCCTCGTTGTCGAAGTTGTGGAAAGTGCGACCACCCTTCGTCAGGGTTCCCGGGCAGTCGTACTGCCCCGACTCCGTGTAGCCACCGAGAGTCAGTGCGCCCGCGGAGGTGATCACCTTGAAGGTCGACCCAGGTGCGTACTGGCCCTGAATAGCCTGGGAGAACAGGGGTTTGCCGGGGTCGGCCTGCAACGCTTTATAGACGTTGGCGTCGATGCCGGTGCCATCCCAGACGGTCGGGCTGTACGTCGGGTAGTTGGCGGCCGCGATGATGTGGCCGGTGCGGACGTCGACGACTACGGCTGCCCCGACGTCCGCCTTCTGGGTCTGGTTCTTGCCGGAGATGTGTTGCGGAACGGTTCGCGCGTGGTTGACCGCAGTGGCGAGCGCGTCTTCGGCAATCTTCTGCACCTTGGCATTGATGCTCGTGACGACGGTGTCGCCGGGCGTCGCAGGCGTCTCGCTCAGCGTCGTCAATGGCTTGCCCGACGCCGTTACCGAGAAGGTGCGGGTGCCCATCGTGCCCTGAAGGTAGTCGTTGTACTGCGCCTCGATTCCTTCCTGGCCGATGATGCCGCCGACCCCAGCGGCTGTCTTCAGCGCCGCCGCCTGTGTTGGGTCCTTGGCGTGGTCGATGTCGGTCTGGCTGATCTTGCCGACGTGCCCGATCAGCTGAGCGGCTGATGCCCCTTGCGGTGCCGGGTAGTTCCGAACGCCCTCGATCTGGGCGGTTACGCCGGGAAAGAGCTCCTGCTGTTCGAGCACCTGCAACGCGACGTTCGTCGCGTGCTGCGCGCCCGTCGGCGTGCTGTTGTCGATCGTCACAAGCGGGATCGGCTGTAACGGCGATCCTGTCCAGCAGCCCGGATTCATCGCCGGCGCCTTCGAGCCATAGGTGACGTAGTCGCACAGGGTCGCTTTGGTATCGAGTTCGGCCGCAGGGATGCCGAGAATCGCCGAGAGTCGCTGCATCTCCGCGAGCCGCAGCGGGTTCGGCTTCGGCTTCTTGACCGTGCCGAGATTGGGAGTCGGCAACGCGGTGCTCAAAGCGGACACGACGAGCGCACTGTCGTTGCGCGCGAGCGGATTGCCGACGTCGTCGACGATGATCCCGCGCGGAGCGAGGGTTCTGACCTCGCCGGTAGCGCTGCTCTGAACCGCCGCCGCGTATTCGGCGCCGGCCAGCGCCTGCATGTACCAGAGCCGCCCGAGCAGCGTGATCGGCAATGAGAAGACGAGCATGCTCACGATGACGAGGCGTAGCCGCGACCGGTCGCTCACGTGTCGACCCCCAGCATCCACGTCATTTGCGGGTCACCTTGGGCTCGGCCCGGCGAGCCAGTGACATGACCCACGGTACGACGAATGGCGCCAGCAGGACGTCGTAGGCGATCGAGAACGGCAGGCTCCGCACGACCGTCTGGGCGCCGACCCGGCCGTCGCTCAGCACGCCGCCCAGCGCACCGTAGAGCAGGGTCGCCACGGCGGCGGCAGCCGCAACCGCCACCAGCGCGAGCACGACGGAGTCGCGGGCCTCGTAGTGCAGGAGCCCGACGAGGTATCCAGCCAGGCAGAACACGAGGGCGTACCGACCGATCAGGTGGTCGGCCGGCGGCAGGACGTCTGCGGCCAGCCCGGCGAAGAACCCGGTCACCGCGCCGCCCACCGGACCGAGCACGAGCGCGAGCGCCGCGACCACCAGCAGCAACAGGTTGGGCGGCGCGCCGGGAAGGTTCAGCGGGTCGAAGACGACGGCGTCGACGACACACGCCATCAACACCAGGACGACGATGAGCACGGCCCGCGGAATCTCGGCCACTACGGCGACCCGCTGGTGGTAGGCGTCGGTGACGGCGACGTCGACGGCGTGATCGTCGGTTTGGGGGTCGGGCTTACCGTCGGTTTCACGGTCGGCTTCGCGGTCGGCGTCCGGCTCGACGACGTCCTCGCGGTACCGGACGGGCTGACGCTGCTCGAGGCTGAGAAGGTAGGCGCGACCGTCACGGTGGCAGTGGCCGTCGCGGTCGCAGTCGCAGTCACTGTCGGCACCGGCGGCTGGAGGAGCGCACCCCTAGGGTCGGTGCGCGGCGGCTCGACTACGACGCCGACCAGGTCGAGCGAACTGAAGTCGACGTAGGGCTTGACCGAGCCACTCTGCACGTCACCGGAGAGCGGAACCGTGGCCGATGTAACGCTGCCGACCGGCACACCCCACACGAACGGGGTTTGGTTCTGCGAACCTTGCGTGACGAGCCCGTCGCCCGCCTTGACGCGCGCGACGGGGTCGAGCAACAGCAGGGTCATCGGCGCGCGGCCGTGCCCCGATACCACGCCCATCTGACCGCTCGGCAGTCGCACACCGACGTTGAACTGCGGGTCGATCGCGAGCAGCACCGTCGACGTCGACGATCCGACCGTCTTCATGCGGCCGACCAAGCCGTCGCCGTTGAGGACCGTCATGTTCGGCTTCAGGCCGTCCTTCGCACCGGCATCGATGGTCGCGGTCCACTCGAACCCGTCGGTCGCGCTGACAGCGATGACCTGCGCGGGCAACAACTTGTACTGACCGACTGCGGAGACGTGCAACAGCTGGTCGAGCTCCTTGACCCGCTGCGCGTCGAACGGCTGCTGGCGAGCCTGTTGTTGCAACGCGGAGATCTGGCGCTGAAGGTCGTTGACCTTCTTGTGGTTGCTGCCGATCGAGCCGACGGCCTGAATGCCGTGGCGAACGGGTCGCACCACGTCGGCGGCCAGCCGCTCGACCGGCCCAAATATCGACGACGCCGTGCGACGTGCCGCGCCGAACACGCCGCCGCCCTGCGCGCGGTAATCGAGAGTGATCAATGTGAAGGCCGTCAGCAGCAGCAACACGAGCACGGCCCGGGTACGCCGACTATCTCTCACGAGTGCACGCGCGATTCATGCCATGGGCGGGCACGGGGCCAAACACACGGGCAAGGGCGAACCATGAAATCCGCTGGGACGTCGCGTGCCACCAGGACCGGGTCGGCGGTCAGCGACCGCGCGGCTCGGAGATGAGAACCTGCTGCAGGGCCTCGAACTCCTCGATGCACTTGCCCGACCCCATCGCCACCGAGTCGAGTGGGCGCTCGGTGATGTGGATCGGCATGCCGGTCTCGTGCCGAAGGCGCTCGTCGAGACCTTTCAGCAACGCACCGCCGCCGGTGAGCACGATGCCGCGGTCCATGATGTCGCCCGCGAGTTCGGGTGGGCACTTGTCGAGCGTCGTCTTGACCGCGTCGACGATCGCGTTCACCGGCTCGTCGATGGCCTTACGAATCTCTGCCGCACTGACCACGATGGTCTTCGGCAACCCGCTGACGAGGTCGCGGCCGCGGATCTCGGCATGCGGTTCGTCGGGAGCCGGAAACGCCGAGCCGATAGCCATCTTGATTTCCTCAGCGGTGCGCTCGCCGAGCATCAGCGAGTATTCCTTCTTCACGTAGTTGATGATCGAGCTGTCGAGCTCGTCGCCGCCGATACGGATGGACTGACTCGTGACGATGCCGCCGAGGGAGATCACCGCTACCTCGGTCGTGCCACCACCGATGTCTACGACCATGTTGCCGGTCGGCTCGTGCACGGGCAGGCCCGCGCCGATCGCCGCCGCCATCGG